>JAYEGQ010000167.1:0-2591 GCA_034659095.1 Thermotogota bacterium | reverse complement strand
CAGTGCCTTTGCCGGAGAAACATTCTACACACGCTGAGGTGATTATTGAATGAAAACGAAACCGGTAAAGATAGCTAGGATGAAGAAAGAAATCTTGGTGAATACGGCTTCGAAGAGCCGTGTGCGTAAGTAGCGCAAGCACGGTTCTGTGAGGGGAGTGCCTTGTGAAAGGCGTTTCTACTCTACTTTTTGCTGAAAAAATAACTATAATAGAGCCTGCTGGATAACTCAGACCCCATACTAATAAAGCCTTTCAGAGTATTTTTGTCTGTTTAGGTGCAAGGTTTTTTAAGGAAATAGGCAATAAACCTTGCAGCTGCTAATTCACAAAAACCAAGGGGACAGCCCCCTCGGAAAATGAAGGCCGGTGCCTTGTGCTTTGTTTCAGAACACTCATTTTTTTAAGATAAGAACTCCATTTTCTTTAAGTCTTTCTTTTGTCCTTTTTGTGTATCCTGTTTCTGAGTAAATCATGAATATGGCATTTGGTTCTTCTTGCTTGATGGTTTTTTTGACGGTTATCCATCTATCAGCATCTCATATTCATCCCTTAAAGAATTTGCAGTAGAAGAAAGAAAACTGTGGAATAAAAAAGAAGGGGTGAAAGAAATGACAAAGAGGTGGTATCCGGTAGAATTTAAAGTGAGGGCGTGTGAAGACTATCTCGGTAGCGAGATAACCTACGCGGGATTATCCGAGAAATACGAGGTGAATCCGTCAACGCTGTCAAAATGGGTCCAGAACTATCGAGAACAAGGAGAAGAAGGGCTTGAAAAACGGCCACGACAGGCAAGTGCAACCGGGAAGATGCCAGATATCCTGACGGAAGTAAACCGGGTCTTCCCCTTGAAATCAACTGATTGGAAGTTAGAAAAACAAAATCAGCGATAAAAGAATCTGGTGGCGGAAAAGGAAGTTGAGATACAGATATTGAGGGAACGAATAAAAAAAAGACGAGTTGAAAAACAAGGCTATGCGGCACACAGACTGATCAGAGTGCTTGAATTAAAGGAAAGAAAATCTCATTTTGTATGGACCTGTTGGGATGGGGAATTATGGAAAGTATCTGCTTATGGAAAGTCAAGACATATACTCTGCTTAAACAGACCATTCTACTCACAGATACTTTCCATAAGACAAGTTATGAACGACAAACCTTTTGTAACCAGCTCACCAAGTCCTCATCTTCATTCCATGAAGGGCGTTCTTCATCCACCACCTGCATATAGGCCTCCTCCAAAACCTTCCGCTTGACCTCAGAATCAACTCTCGCATAGATTTCTGTTGTAGAAACATCTACATGACCCAAAAAATCACGGATATAAATGAGGTTCACATTAGCTTGCAACAGATGCATTGCTTTCGTATGCCGAAAGACATGGGGACTGACCCCTCGGCTGTTTTTTGTCATATTGCCGGTACTCTTGACACGTAATAAATTATGTGTTATGCTTTGGATATAAGAAACGAAAAAAACATTTTGCGAAAAGGAGCAAGAACTTTTGAAAAGTTACTCTTCAAGAGAATTGATCCATGTACTTGAAAAAGATGGTTGGATTTTGGACGAAACAGTTGGTTCTCATCACAATTTCAAACATCCAACGAAAAAGGGAAAAATAACAGTTCCACATCCCAGAAAAGACCTTGGAACAGGAATTCTAAAAGCAATTGTGAAACAAGCTGGCGTTACTATTAAGTGACAAAAGCTCCTTTCGTTAGAAGAAATATGGAGGTAAAACATGAAGAAAAGGTATGCTTATGTAGCAAAATTTTTATATGAAGACAATGGGACAATTTCTGTTTTCTTCCCAGATCTCCCCGGTTGTTATTCAGCAGCAGAAAGTCTTGAAGAAACTATAAAGAATGCCAAAGAAGCAATGGGTTTACATTTGTATTGTATGGAAAAAGATGGAGAAGAGATACCAGCCGCATCATCCTTGAGAGATATCAAGCTTGAAAAGAATGAAGCCGCTCATGTTATTGATATATTTATGCCACCTATGCGGGAAAGGATCAAAAATCGATTCGTAAAAAAAACCCTTTCACTGCCTGCGTGGTTGGCGGATAAAGCGGATGAAGCTGGGGTCAATTTTTCAAAAATTTTCCAGAATGCCCTGATGGATTATTTGGATGTAAGTCAACAGGATAAACAACAAAATATTAGACAATGAAGACAAGGAAATTTCTGAATGCCTTTTTATAAGAATCACATCAGTTTAAGTTCTTGTTTACTCCATTTTGCCCCTAGATTGTAAACACCTATGGGTGCACTTCAAACCGTCCCCTTTTGTAAAACCAGTTGATAAGTTATTTCAAGTATAACCAGGGGGACTGACCCCCTGGCTTCCCTGTATCATTGTCTTGTTGTCTTGTTCTGAGCATCAGATATGCTATAATCCTTTCAAACAAGCAAAAAAAGGAGCCCCCTCATGAAAAAAGAAAAACAAAAGTCAACCCCCTTCAAACTCATGGACCCAAAAAATGATTTTGTTTTCAAGCTGATCTTCGGAAACGAAAAAGACACCTCATTCCTGATCTCGTTTTTAAATGCCGCCCTTGAACTTGAGGGAGAAAAAGCTATCAAATCCGTC
>JAYEGQ010000166.1:0-2596 GCA_034659095.1 Thermotogota bacterium | reverse complement strand
CATTTATTATAGTTCATTTGATTGAACTATATTTGTGATTATTATTCAGAGAACTAAACTATTCTGATGAAGACAAACAGGATAACCAAAGAGACAGTGCTTTTGGTTAGTCCATCCTTTTTTTAACACCTTCTAAAGCTATCGTTCAGGCGTTAATGACCGGCAGTAAAATAGGAAAAGAAAACGCTAAACTTTACGGATAACATATCGACTAATGCCTGTGATTCTTGAAATTTGTCGTTCTGAAAGTCCTTTTTTCAGAAGAAATTTGAGGCACTTTGTTCTTTTTTTGCCTTCAAAATGGTTCAATTCTCCGGAGGATGCTACAGCATATTTTTTCTTGATCAGTTTGATGGCTTCTTTATCACTTATTGATTTTCTTTCTCTTATGTCCAGGCATTCATCGTCAGTTTTGGTTTCATTAAAAACTTTAAAGTCATCGATGGCTTTAGACCGGTTTTCATCGAACAAGTTCAACACAAAATCTTTATCTATATATTGCTCATTCGTCAATCTTAGATATTCAGCATAACTGCTCCAATTATACTCTTCAAGAGTTTGAACTATTCCGGCCTTTAAAGGATTCTGATGGATATAGCGTAAAACAGCAAACAAATAGGCATCCGTTTCAACGACTTCACTTTTATAGCGGTCTTGAAATAGATGTCCCGTTCGATTATATTTATGGTTGTGCCAATAAACATAACTCGCTCCGATTCTTCGGAAGATCTGACCCAGTTCTTCTTTTTCTGTTTTTAGAAGTAAATGGACATGATTTCCCATTAAGCAATACGCTAAAAGTTTATATTGACTTTGGGTTTTGTATTGTTTGAGTGTCTTTAAAAACATTTCATTATCTTCATCATCTTCAAAGATAATTTGTTTGTTAATTCCCCGAAGGATCACATGATAGATGCCTGTTTCGCTTTTTAATCTTCTTGTTCTTGGCATTTTTTCAACCCTAAATTTTTTATTCCCCAACAAAACAAATGATATCTCTGTGAAATTTAACTTTCAGTTGAATCAAGGCAACGACTTCAAAAGTTGAATATAGCAGCTTCTTTTATAAGTTGTTGGGTGTTATAAACAACTATTCCATTATAATATACTAACCGCAAGAACCGTCCCTTTGGTTTTTTTCAGATTGTTCTTTGTTTATCTTAAGATATCCTGCATTCTCTTTGTTAAGGGCATCTATGATTATTTCGTACTGATTCAGTAGAAGAGATAATCCTTCTTTTATGTTTTTTTCGGAAATGATAATCGGCAGAAAGTGCTTAGCCACCCGCTTGATATTTGGCCCAAAGATTCGAGACACACCAATTTCCACATCATGTTGCTTCAAAAGGAACGCGATGCCTTTTGCTTTTTTAGGATCAGCGTGAACACCTTCTTCCTCTTCGGTGTGGTTTTTAACCGATTTTAAAAAGCGATACCCTTCTTTCTTCATCTCATAAAGATCGTATTTATCAGCGTCGCCAAAGTGAGATTCAACGAACGTTTGTCCATCGTTTGTTGCGCAAGCTATGATCATTTCAATCAATCCTTTCTCTTAGTGATTGTCTTACATAATGAAAGACCTAATAGGTTATACTATATCATATCCATGAATTTCAATCTATCTTCATTATTGAAGTGGGTGATAGTATGAATGCAAAGCAACAAAAGAAGGTAAAGGAGTATCTCAGCAGGATTAATACAATAATTGATTACATAGAAGATCATATCAAAGTACTTTGAGTTCTCTAAAAAATTATTTTTGTTATCGTAAAAATTCTAAAAGAGGCAAGAAAAAATGTGCCTCTTTTGTAAATTAGGTAAGGTTCAAAACAAAACGGTTCTCATCATCTTTCGTAAATCCCATTTTTTCCAGATAATTATCATGTTCTTTGTTAATGGACAGGCAGGTTAATTGGGTAAACCCTTTGTTGATGAAATAATCTTTCTTTTCCTGGTAGAGATATTTTGCAATTTTAAAATCCCGATATGCCGGAATGGCGTAGTCAATCTTTATATCCAGCGTATGATCATTTACCTTTTTTGCCATGAATATTCCAGCGGGAATCACATCCCGGAGAATGTAAAAGCCAATGATGTTTTGGTCAATCTCCAGGTTTTTGTCAGGGAAGTATTTAAGCATGTCTTTTCGGTAAAACTTCATAAAATAATCCAGGTATTCAGAATTTGGATAGAGGTTGATCAATTTCAAATACTCTTTCGCGTTATATAATTTAATCAAGTAGTAGATGTTAATAATGACGATCCCGCCATTCATCATTCCCACTGGGATTGAACCGATTAACAAACCGTAAACGCAAAAGATTCCAGATCCAATCATATTGATCCATCGCAATTTGGTGATAGAGCTCATTAGTAATGATATTAGAACCAGTAATGAAGCGGCATAACCCACCCATTCAAGTATGTTAATGTCCATTGATATTCCTCCTTTTGTTCAACCTGCCAAATATATCATGATTCCACCGAAAAAACAGCCATTTCCAAAAAAGGGGAAATCCCTCAAAAAGCAAAAAATCATAGGATTTAAACTTTTCCAAACAAAAACAGATGTAATCCCCTGAGCTTTTCAAAAAAC
>JAYEGQ010000165.1:0-13308 GCA_034659095.1 Thermotogota bacterium | reverse complement strand
CCCTGTTATTTGAAAATGATGACGGCTCGGATATTTCCATCTCCAGAGAATTGATTCGAAATGGAAAAAACACCTACTATCTCAACGGTGATAAGGCGCGCCTTACCGATATCAGAGATCTGTTTGCCGGAACAGGTGCGGGTAAGGAACTCTATTCCATTGTCAGTCAGGGGCGTGTGGATAAGATCTTAAACAGTTCGCCGGATGAAATTCGAATTCTGGTTGAGGAAGCTGCAGGTATTGCCGTTTACAAAAAAAAGAAGAAGGAAACAATTTCCAGGATCGAGTCTACCGAGGACAACCTTTCCAGGGTTGAAGATATCCTGAATGAACTCACTAAACAAAAGAAATCTTTGTATCTAAAAGCCAAACGTGCTGAAAAATATCTGGAGTATTCAAAAGAGCTCAAAGGTAGCCAGTACACGTTGTTTTCACATTTGAATAAAAAATGGCAGGATAAAAGTGAACAACTTGAGAAGGAGACGGAAGAAAACCGCCTCAGAATCAGGGAAATCCAAAAGGAACTCATCAAAACCGAAAGTATCTATCGGGAATTAAAAGAAAATTACAATGATTCAGATAAAGAAATAGAAGGGTTCACTTCGGTTTTGGAAGAATATAAAGAGCGTCAGGACCATCTGAATGAAATGCGTAACATGTACGCGAAAAACGTCTCGGATAAAGAATCCAAATACGTTGAAAACGTGACCAACCTGGATAACCTGAAAACCCAGGATGAGAAATTTCAAAACCGAAAAAACGAATTGAAGATGATGCTCTCCACCATCGAAGAAAACTTGGAGAAGGTTGAAGCGCAACTTGAGGAAAAAACCAAAGCCAAAGAAGAGATCACTCAAAATTGCAGTGATGAAGAACAATCCATCATCGATCTTCAACAGTCTCTTGAAGAAGCCGAAAAACAGTTCAGTAAACTTGAAAATGAATGTTTACGACTTGAAGATTCCATAGAAGACAACGAAAAACGCATCAAGGTCATTACCAACCAGTTAGAAACCAAACAAGAAAGATTGGAAGGGTTTCAAACCGAGCTGGATGAACTTCGAAACAGAGGGTCAGACAGTTCCAGAAAAGAAGCCGAGTTAATCGATGAACTGGAAATGGTCAAAGAAAGACTCACGGAAGTTGAAAAGCAACTCAGAGACATTGAAGAAAAGAAATACTCCTATATACAGCAGGAAAAACATCTGGATGCTGAAAAAGCCGTGCTGGAAAGACAAATACGAGAATTTTCAGGTTTTGCAAAACCTATCAGGGCCTTGTTTGCCAAAAAACAAAAAGACCGGGAACTGAGAAACATGATCGATGTCATTGCCAATTTGATAGAAGTAGATAAAGAATACGAAACGTCTTTCGAAATCCTCATCGGTTCACGCTCTCAAAACATCGTAACCAAAGATGCGGGCACAGCTAAATACGCAGTTAACATACTAAAAGAAGAAAACCTTGGCCGCGCCACATTCCTTCCTTTGGACATCTTAAGGACTCGCCCTGTTGTACAGGGAGCAAACTTCGAAAACCATCCGGGATTTATCGGTTATGCAGCAGAATTGGCAAGAACTAACGAGGAATTTGCCCAACTGCCCTTGTACCTGTTTATGGATACCATTTTGGTTAAAACCATAGACGACGGACTGGAATTGAAAAAGAATTACGGCATCTCCAATCAAATCGTTTCGTTGGATGGACAACTGATTGCCTCCAGAGGGGCCATCACCGGTGGTAGCTTTAAAAATGACCGGAAAGGCTCTCTCATTTCACGAACTTCTCGATTAAACGAGATCTCCGATGAATTAGACCGATTGAGCGAGAAAATCATCACTTTGGAAAATTCCGAAAGAGAAGCAAAGGATGAAAGAGAACAGGTCACCAGTCTGAAACGCACGCTGGATAACGAACTTAATGAAATCATGCTGAAGAACGCTTCCATCAGAAGGACACTGCAGGAATTAACAAATTCTATCACCGAATTGTCCAAGGAAGTTTCTGATCTTGAGAAGATGAAGGTGGATTATTCCTCTAAAATTGCCGGTTCCAAGGCACGTCAAGAAATCATTGTAGAAGAAAAAGGCACCCTTTCTACTGAAATTCACATCTCCAAAGATAAACTCTCCAAAGTCAGTCAGATTATTAAAGAAAAACGGGAAGAAATTCAAAACCTTCAGGAACAAATCAACGATATCAAGATGGAATTAAATAGTCTAAAAGACAAGAAAAAACAGTATTCTGCCGAATTAAAAGATATCGAAAACACACTGGTCAACAACCGGGAGAAGGAAGACGAATACAGCTATAACTTGGAACATCTCGAAAAGGCCTTAAAGGGTGAAAAAGATAAAGTAGAAGAATTGGATCGTGAACTGAAAAGTCTTAAAAGCGAAGTATCCAAACTATACGACAACATGAAATACCAACAGGAAGACCGTCAGAATATGGCAAAAAGGCTTGAAGAGACGGAAAATCGTATGGAGGATCTGAAAAACGAACGCGAACGCCTCCGTGAAAGTGAACACCAATACGACTTAAAAGTGCAGAAAATCGAATACAACATGGAATCGTTGATTGAAAAGATGGTCAAAGCGGACATTAAAAAAGACAAATTGGAAAACGTGACCTTGGATGAAGAGGAAGAAAAGGTCATTTCCGAAAAAGTAGATTCATTGGAAAACAAGATCAAATATTTGGGAAGCGTGGATCTAAACGCTATCGTTGAATACAACGAAGTGGAAGACCGTTTTACGGAAATGGATTCTCAAAGACAGGACTTGGAATCAGCCAAAAAATCACTGGAAGAATTGCTTCAGGAAACTGATGAAGAAGCCAAACGTATTTTCATGGAAACATTCAATCTGATCAACACCTATTTCGATGAAATGATACAAATCCTCTTTGGTGGCGGTAATGGACAGTTGAAGATTCTGCCGGATAAAGACCTTCTGGAAACCGGCATAGAAATCTCTGTCAAACGACCGGGAAAACGATCTCAGAAAATGTATTTGTTGTCCGGTGGAGAAAAATCTCTGGTGGGTATCGCATTAGTATTCTCCATGTTAAAGATTAGCCCTTCGCCATTCTACATTCTGGACGAAGCCGATGCCGCTTTAGATGATTTCAACGCGGAACGATTAAAGAATTTAATTCGAGAAAGTCGCGAACTCTCCCAATTTATTGTCATCACCCATAACAAATTGGTAATGGAAGTAGCAGATATCCTATACGGCATCACACAATCCAACGGCATCTCCATGATAATGACTGTTGAATTGGAGCAATATGCCGTCTGAGGAACTGGATAATGTTCAATCAGAGAACGACACATTGGAGTTTGTAGTTGGCGAAGAGATTTCTGAAGAACGTTTAGATAAATTCGTCAGTGAAAACACTCCGGAGTGGGTATCAAGAAGTGTCGTTCAATCCGCAATAAAAGACAAAAAGATTCGTGTCAACGGCAAACCAAAGAAACAATCTTACAAAGTGAAACCCGGTGATATGATTCACTTGGATGTTCCCAAAAAACCGGAAATCAAAATCGAACCTGAAAATATTCCTATAGATATCATCTATGAAGACGATTCAATCATCGTCATCAACAAAGCACCGGATATGATCGTCCATCCGGTGCCCAACGTTTGTTCGGGAACGCTTGTGAATGCTCTGTTGTTCCATTTTTCGCAATTTAAAGAATGGGAAGAAGTACAGCGACCAGGCATTGTCCATAGACTGGACAAGAATACATCTGGTGCCATGATCATTGCAAAAACGGAAGCAGCCCTGAAAAAATTATCTGAGCAATTTCATGACAGGAAAAATCACAAAGAGTATATCACCATCGTGGAAGGGGCTGTTAAAAACGATCGTGGACAAATTGAAAAACCACTGGCCAGGCACATTAAAAACCGCGTAAAAATGACAGTGGACTTTTCCGGAAAATACGCGTTGAGTCAGTATAAAGTGATCAAAAGATTTTCCGAACTGGCTTCTTTAGTTATGGTGGAAATTAAAACCGGCAGAACACACCAAATCAGGGTCCACATGAGAAGCATAGGAAACCCCGTTCTTGGGGATGGAGTTTATTCATTTAGAAATACAAAAGCAAAAGAATTGAATTGTAAGCGGCAAATGCTACACGCCTTAAAACTGGGGATCTTTCATCCTGTAACCGGTGAATGGATGGAATTTATCGCAAAACTCCCTGATGATTTCAAGAATGCCATCAAGCTTCTTTCTTCACTGTCTGAATCTTCTGAATCGTCGCATCGTAAATGATTCCCAACCCCACATCGTTAAAACCACCTTCAGGTAAAATCAAATCGGCGTAATATTTTTGAGGTGCCACAAAACTCTTAAAAGAAGGGGCAACGTATTTTCTGTATTGACTGATAATACTTTCTATCGAACGCTTGCGCTCTTTCATGTCCCTTTCAATTCGCCTCAGCAAACGCTCATCATCGGGCGTATCAATAAAGATCGAAAGATCGAAGAGACTTCTAAAACGCTCTTCATAAAGGACTAAAATACCCTCGACAATGATCACATCTTTGGGCATCACTTCATGATAGATACCAGGTTCCTTTCTATAGGTAATAAAACTGTAATCAGGAACTTGCACCGTTCTTCCCTCTTTAAGATCCTTCAAATGCTCATAAAAAAGATCAAAATCGAAGGCAGCTGGAGAATCAAAGTTTATATCCTGAGGGTCAACACCAGGAGGTAAATCCTTGTAGTAATTATCCATCTTAATCAACGAACTGAAATCGTTGAGCTTTTCGTTCATCTTTTTTGCAACGGTGGTTTTACCCGAACCGCTTCCGCCTACAATAGACATCAGCATGGAAGCTCACACTCCCATATCTCAGATTCCTCTAAAAACGGATCAAATATCTCGTGCTTTCCATAATTGAAAAGAATATTGGAATTTTTAAATTCTTCCACTATCTGCTTGGCATCATCTTTTTTCCCGTTTTTTATATAAGGTACCACCAACCAGAGCTTTAAAAATTCAGGCCCGCCATGTTTACTCATAAATTCTTTGATGCCTTTCTCCACGACTTCGTATTTTTCCTTTTGCAAATTAATCCTTGCCCAAATCTCCATTTCTGTTGGATTTAATGGCTGAGTATTTTCAATTTCTTTCTCGTATTTTTCTGCTTCTTCCCTTTTTCCAACCATATTTAAAAGGGTTACCAGATTGATTTTTCCCATTAAATGTTCTGGGGAACGTTTTACTAAGCCCTTTAATACAGATATCGCATCGTGATATTTTTTCTGATGAATAAAAGAATCCACAAGGGTAAAATATGCCAACACATCATCCGGATTATTCTCTATCATTTGATTCCAAATAGCAGATGCTTTCTCATATTCATGAACGTTAAAATAAGCCTGTCCCAATGTAGATAACGCTTCTACTAAGCTGTTATCTAATTCTATGGCCTTTTCCAGGTATTCAATACTCTTTTTTGTCTTACCTTGATCATAAAGTACTGTTCCATTTAAATCGTAGGCATAAGCACTTTCATCGTCTATTTCCAATATTAATTCAGCATATTCCAATGTTAATTCATAATCTTCATCCAACAAGGCTTCGTTGGCAATATCATAAAGAACATCCAAACTACATAACCCTTTCATATCATTGGGTTTGATGTGGTACTGAGACAGAAAATCCCTTATTTCCAAGGGTGTAGTTGGATAAAACAGTTCGGCCTTTATATCCGGATAAAGACTTTCAATCTTTTTACAGGTTTCAATTTGCTCTTCCATCAAGCGATTGTCGCTAACAATACACATAAAGGCGTCCCATCTGCCATCAAAAAAGAGATCCCTTATGATATAAAAGTAGGGTGTCCATATATCCAATGATATCTTTCTGTCATTCAAACTGAGTTTAATCATAGTCTTCACCCTTTCTCATCCGAAATTAAAGTTTCTTCACATTGATTATATCATGAAGAATATAAAGACTCTGAAAAATGACTTATCAAGAGCACATGATTTTAAACAAACCGGGGGATTTTCTGCCTGAGAAATATTCCGAGGGCATTGTTTTATATGCCCGCATAAGAGTTATTTAATCCTGCATCCAAAACCCTGCTCAATACTCTAAGCCCATTCTCGGAACACACTCAAAACCATTTATATTTTCAACAATATAGCATACATCATTAAATTTATCCTGAGCTTTTAACTTCAGCGCATGATCGGTCATTTTCAAAACAGCTTTTAAATACTCAGGATTTCCTTTATAAAATTCTCCAACTTCATTGGACAACCGTATCTCATCATTCATCTGATTGATTTCATCTTGGATACCGTTGATAAGCAACGCAGCACACAGGTAATCTTCGAAAGAAAATTGTCCCCAGTTACCGGCGCATAAGACAAGAATATCTTCATATTGACTTTGCCGAATCTGTTCAATGCAAGCATTAAGGTTCAAGAGGGAACAGGCAAAAAACACCTCAGAAGTATTTGCAAAGGCTCTCAAAGCCCTGGTTCCATTGGAAGTAGTTATAATACAGGTTTTGTTAGTTAAATTTATCTCACGAAACAGCGCAGTATCATTCCCATAGTCAAACCTCTCAGGTTTGATGGAATCTCTCTCTCCGCATAAAACTAAAGTTGGATCTTTATCCCTTAATAAAAAAGCTTCTTCTAAAGTAGCAACCGGCTTGATCAATTCCGCTCCCCTGTTTGTCATCACCACGATAGTACTAGTAGCTCTGTACACATCAATGAGAAACACTGCATCGTATCGATGGGATTGATCAATGACCGTTGCATCGGAATAAAAAGAAACAAGAGAAAGGTTCATGTTCTCAGCTTTCTAAAGAGCTTTTTCAGTTGTTGATCAGCTGTCTTAAAGCCTTCATCGATTAAATTATCAAAATCAATACTCTTTCGATATTCCGGATTTTCCCAAAGGTTGATATCAAGAGAAAATTCAGATTCTTTTTGCTTTTTTAATTCCATGGTTCCCATATAATCAGCCGCTATCAAAATGTACATGGAACTCATAAATGGTGGTGTCCCATTTTCCGATAAAGAATCCAGTACGATATGCAAATCACTTCTTCTATCTTTTATTGACGAAGACATTCCTTGGATATTCTGCATGCTGATATATTTTTGACCATCTATTTCTACCGGCCCCATAAAAGGAACAATTGAAATACCAGCTTTTAATTCTTTGATAGTTGTAATGGAAATAATCTTTTCCTCAGCCTTTTCATAATTAAACAAGCTGGTATAACAGGGGATTTTCAACATATGTCCATTTAAAAAGTCAAAAGAATCTCCTAAGAATCTCTCGATTTTCTTATGATCCTCAATTCCCAAATGTTTACCATTGGTTCCTGATTTTATCAATGTATAAAAATCGTTCAGTTTTCGATAAGCTTCGCTTCTAAGGATGATCCCCCGATCCGCTTCGTAAAAATCCAAGGAAAATAATTGTTCCAAAGCTGTGAAACTCTTTTTCATCCTCCTAATAGATTGATCCAATCCAAAATGAGAATATAAGCAGCCCAGCATGGTAGCCGGACCGGTTGCAATGATTTTTTCAGGAGCCCCCAACTTGTTTTCAAGCGCCCTGATAGCACCCAGGGCTCGAATCATCTTCACGTTATTACCGTTGAGATAGAGTGAATAATTAATCGTTCATCAACTCCTTTTTGAAATCCACAAGCAATTCTTTGGCGTTTTTGTTGGCAATGTCGAATTGATCAAAACGGTACCATTCAATATTCATATTGGTGAACCGAATGCTGTAATCCGCTTTAGAAATTTCAGAGGCGATGATTCTTTCCAATTTCAATTGATTTAGATAACCCATTAGCTCCAAGGCATTTTTAAATTGTCCTTTCCTCACTCGGCTGGTTACATCAGAAGCAATGATTTTTTGGGCTCCTAATACTCGACATTGTTCTACTGGCACCACACACATCACACCACCATCGATAAAATTGGTCCCTCCTAATCTGGTTGGTGAAAATGTTCCAGGAACGGAGGCACTGGCACATACGGCATCAACGATATAACCTGATGTAAACATCTCCGTTTTGCAACGTTTGATATCCGTAGCTACAATACCCAATTTTAATTTGGTATCTTCGAATTTTGCGTCCTGAAAGATGGGTGTTACCATTTCGTAGAGATAGTCTTCACTCATAATGGATTTACTGACAGCTGTTTTTCTTGCAACATTCAGCATATCCGTCAACTTACTGCCAGCTACCATTTGAACCAGCTTTTCAATTTTTTCCTGATTGGATTTAACAAAATGATTGGTCAGTTTTTTGACCATTCTACTGTCTGCTGTCAATGCATAAGCAGCACCTACAATAGAACCAATGCTCGATCCCGTCACATATTCAGGCTTAATGCCGCATTCTTCAACAACCTCAAGAAGTGGAACGTGGGCATACCCTCTGGCTCCTCCACTTCCCAATGCCAGTCCCCATTTCGTATGATTATCATTGTTAATGTCAGACAATTTCGAAGTCCACCTCGCCTCGTACAAAATCAATATCCTTTACTCTCACAGACAAGATATCTCCCAGTTTGTAAACGATTCTTGTTCTTTCACCCACAAGGATATTTTTCTGCTCATCGTAAACAAAATAGTCATCTAATGTAGAAATGTGTATTAAACCTGGAATAAGGATATCCTTTACTTCAACGAAAAGGCCGATCTTCATGATATTGGTAATCACCACTTCGTAAATCTCCGATGCATTGTTAGAGATATAATCCACCTTTTTCAAAGCGATCAGGTCCCATTCGCTTTCATTGGCAACCCTTTCTTTTTGGGTACAATGTGTAGCAATTTGTGGCAGTGCGTCTTCCCAATACTTTAATCGTTCTTGTTTAAACGTCTTTCCTGACAAATATTCTTTCAAAAGTCTATGAACAATCAAATCCGGATATCTCCTGATGGGAGATGTGAAGTGAGTATATGCTTCTGAGGCCAGTCCGTAATGCCCCAGATTGCTTTCATCATAGATGGCTCGTTTCATGGTTCTCACAACGAGGCGTTCCACACTGTTTCTAAGGGGATGACCTTTTAAACTCTCCAATAATTTTTGAATGGTTCGTGAATCCAGGGTTTTAGGCATTTGTTTTTCGATTCCCAAGGACTTGATATATTCTTTCAATTGCAGCAACGTATCACTTTCGGGATTTTCATGTATTCTGTAAATAAACGGTAAATCAGCATTCATAAACATGGTTGCAACCACTTCATTGGCCTTAATCATGAACTCCTCAATGACTGACTCCCCAATGCCACGGTTTCTTGGTAGAATATCCACGGTATGACCTTTTTTATCCAGTTTAATTTCAACCTCTCCGCTTTCTATTGCAATAATGGCGCCTCTTTGTCGTCTGTTCTCTTTTAAAATGGTCGCTAACTCTTTCATGTTGTCCAGGGCTTTTGTCAAACCATTTGTTTTATCCAATGAGTTCTTGGTTTTTTTGTTTCCCTCATAATACTGATTCACCTGTTTATAAGTTAAACGCCGGTTACTTTTAATAATCCCGTTTTCAGCCTTGAAATCCACAACCTTACCAGTCTTGTCAATTTCCATGGTTAAGGCAACGACCAATCGATTCAATTTGGGCTTTAAAGAACAGATCCCGTTGGACAGCTCTACAGGAAGCATAGGGATAACTGTATTAATCAAATAAACACTGGTAGATCTCTCATAGGCTTCTTTGTCAATGGCTGTCCCATTTTTGACATAATTGGAGACATCAGCAATATAAACTCCTTGTAAATAATTACCGTTTTTCAGCCTTCTGATGGAAACGGCATCGTCAAAATCTTTAGCATCGGCACCATCAATGGTAAAGACCAGTTCATCTCTAAAGTCTGTTCGGTCTTCATCTTTTTTGGCAAACACCTTGGTGGGTATTTTCTCCTTCTCCGATTCAACCGTGTCTGGAAATTCATCGGGAAAAGGCAATCCGTGTTTTAATATGACAGAAGGCAAATGAATCCCGGGATCCTCGATTTTTCCTAAAACTTCTTTAATCGTCACTTTTGGTGGAACGTTATTTCTTGGATAAGACGTAATAACGCCATAGACTTTCTCTCCGGGTTTTGCACTCTTCAGGTCTTTTGCCTTGTTTCTTACATTCACAGCAAATCTGTAGCCAATTCTCTTTTCATCTGGAATAACATAATATCGTTTTCCTTCTTTGATGAGAACCCCAACAATCCTTGTCAGGTTCCTTTTAATGACACGAATAACCTTTCCCCGGTACCAGTCCCGGTATTTCCCCTCCGGTTTGATCAGTACAATATCGCCATGCATGGCATCTTTGGCATTTTCGGGAAAAACCACATACTCTTTTCCATCAGAAGCCTTGACAAATGCCATCTTACCACTCCGGATAAACTCCAGTTTCCCTTCTATCTGATCAGGTACCTTGGCAGAATAGCGATTATTTGGGGTTTTATAAATTCGACGCTCTTCCAACAATTCTTTCATAATGTCTCTTAGTTTTTTCTTCGAATTCTTATCGCATATATTGAAATGCTTGTATATCTGTTTTAAAATCATGGGTTGATATTTTGGACTCTTGATAAAATCAAAAACATCCTCTTTAGAAATCTTCATTCTCATCTCTCCTTAAAAACGGCAAATTTTACCGGGATTAACATATGAAAAGTCAATCCCTTCCTGTTTGAGCTCTTTGCCAATCTCCCTCATCCTGTCCTTCAAGTTGGGTAGATATCTACCGGATATATGATAAATGATGAGTTTCTTTGGTTTAAAGCGTTTGACTTTTTCTAAAAGTTCTTGAATTTCCGTGTGTTTATTTCCTCTCCTATCGTCATTGTCTAAAAATGTACATTCATGCAAAAGGGTAGAAGTGTTCTGGAAATATTCATCTGCGATGACATTGCCATCACCACTCATGGTCAACAAACTGTGAGTGTATTCTTCTGTCAGTTGATCACGTCCCATCTCTTTGATCATCTTTCTTATTTCAATCTGATCAAGAAACTTATAAGGTTCCTTTAGTCTTTTTCTTGTTTCACGAACTTGGAATCCCAAAGTGACTTCGTTAGTCATGTGATCCGTTTCAAAGGGAACAATATATCTGTTCATCTTTCCGGACTTTAAACTGATTTTCTCTCCAACTTCTATCTCATGAATACTCAAATCGTATTTCAATCGGCTTCCTGTACCGATGATAAAATTGAGATAATCCTTAATCATCTGAGCATCTTTATGATAGTAAATTTCCAAAGGCTTGTCTCTTTCACCCATGGCACTACTCCTTGTATTTAAAAACCCCCACAGACCTGATATATGATCGGCATGAGAATGGGTAAGGAATATTTTCTTAACCGCAAACAATTTATTGGTCAGCATAGTGCTGATTCCCTCACCACAATCAAAAAGAACTCTATCAGGCGAATAGTAGATCCATGTGGAATACATCGCCTTAGAAAATGCTATTATTTCCAATTTTGTTCTCCTGTTTCAAGTTATTATTCATCTTGAGGCTCAAGCTTGACTTTCAAAGTGCCTTTTACTCCCCCAGGAAATTTTACATCAACATCGTAGGTACCAATTTCCTTTAGATGTCCGTCTAAGACCACATGTTTCTTTTCTACTCTCTCACCCAAATACTGACTGAGTTCTTTTGCAATATCTCCTTTGGTAATAGAACCAAATAATTTGCCTTTTTCTCCGGCTTTTACCTTTATGACAAAAAACTCTTTCATCAATTTACCCAATTTTTCTTTGTTTTTCTGTCTCTCTTTTTCCTCGTGTTCATTCTGAACACTTTGGATGGACTTCAAATGCTTAATGGCGCTTTCCGTAGCCTCTTCTGCAAGATCTCTGGGAAAAAGGTAATTCCTGGCATATCCATCCGAAACCTTTTTAATTTCTCCTTTCTTACCCAGCTTGGCAACATTTTCTTTTAAGATAACTTTCATCAATAACCCCTCCATTTCTCTTTAGTTTTATTCTTTATATTTTCATTATATTCAATAATATCATCAATCGCCTCTATTTTTTCGTTGTCAGTTTGATTAATGGCTCCTCTTACGATTTTAAAAATATCGGTAAAAGCAATTTTTTTCTCTAAAAATAATTGAACTGCTACTTCATTTGAGACGTTGTAGGTGATTCTTTTTGAATTATAGCCTTCAAGGACTTCATACGCCATTTCCAAGGCAGGATAACAGCTAATTTCCATAGGCTTCAAATTCAATTTGTTCATATCCAATTTAACTTCTCCATCTCTCAACAACCTTTCAGGATACGTTAAAGAATAGGCAATAGGGATGACCATGTTAGGCTTTCCAGCATGTAGCTTAACCGAACCATCTTTAAAAATGGCGATAGCGTGAATATAACTGGAATAGGAAAGAGCGGTTTTTATTCGTTCTCTTTCCAATTCAAAAAACTCAACGGCTTCGATAACTTCCAACCCTTTGTTGAACAAGGTAGCGGAATCAACTGTAATTTTTTGTCCCATATTCCAATTGGGATGTTTTAAAACATCCTCAATAGAAGCCTCTTTTTGCTTTTCAACCGGCCAATCTCTTAAAGCACCACCGGAAGCAGTGATATAGATTTTATCAATATCTTCTAAACGTTCCCCTTGAATGAGTTGAAAAACCGAACTATGCTCACTGTCCACAGGTATGATCATCGTATTGTGTTCTTTTGCAATCTTTTTAATCATGCTGCCTGCCATAACCAAAGACTCTTTATTGGCCAAACACACCCTTGATGAATGTTTGAGGGCGGCAACTGTAAACCGTAGGGTCTGAGAACCACTGGAAGCCACAACACAAATATCCGGCTGTAAGGCTTCAATAAGATGGCAGGGATCTTTATAATAACGAACATCAGTACCTGTTAATACTTTACCAAATGAATACCCTTTTGGACGAATCTGTTCTAACTGCCTTATAAAAAGGTCAGAATGATTGGCTGCAATCCCAATAATTTCAAACAGTCTAGTATTAGCGTTTATTTTTTCCAATGCCTCAATGGCTTGACGCCCAATAGAACCGGTAGAACCGATTATTACAACGGTTTTCAACTTCATATGTGAATTTCACCGGTTTGCAACGGGCACATTGAGATATAATCGCAATAAGGACAAAGGGCTGATTTTTGGGGGGGGAAATCATCCTCCTCCATCGCCTTGTATATGGGTAGAGACCTTTCAATCAACGCGTATTCATGCAATATTTTAGAATTCAAATGGCACAAGGGACGGGGATTTACCGAGAGATAATAACAGATTATGCCAATG
>JAYEGQ010000164.1:0-13373 GCA_034659095.1 Thermotogota bacterium | reverse complement strand
GGAAAACACAAAGGCAAAGACAAGCTCTCTAAAATGGGACGCAAACGACTCAAAACAGCCTTTTTCCAGGCGGGATTATGTTTAATCGCCAACAACGACGCCTTCAATCAAATCTATCGCTACTATACCCAAGAGCGGGCGAATCCACTCATCAAAATGAAAGGCGTCATCGTGATTGCGAACAAACTCATCCGCGTCATGTATGCCATGCTCAAAAACAACACCGCCTACGACGAACAAAGAATGTTAGCAGATATTCAACGAGACGACCAAACCGCAGCATAGGATCAAGGGGGAGTCCGGGCCGCCCCTTAGCAAGATCGCTTGAATCTGACCCCAAGTATTGGACACCCCTTGTATCCTTTTTATTTTAACGTTAGCACCCAACAACGACCTCAGAAAGCGTCATCGCTGAACCTCGGATTTCTGAGCCAAGAAGCCAAAGAAAAGCTTCCACAAGATATGCAGGCATAGGCAACCTATTTAGAGCGTGTCATAGACATGACTCTGTCCCCAAAAAGAAAAGCACTCATGGGTAACTGAAATGCAGAACGAAGGAATTTAGGGCATTGGAATCCAATGACCCTGACATACATGAGAGGTTCGTAGCAGTCACCATGAACATGAGTAAGCCGCATGAATAAGAAAGAGCGAACAGGTTTATGTTACAAAAATGACGGGAAAACAGGCTAAAAAGACAAGAAAATCATCGAAAAAGCTTTTTAATAACCGTTTTTATAAGAAACAAAAATAAGGTTTTTGAAAAACGGAGCATTTCTAAGAAAACGGAAGATATAGGGAGATATTTCGTTCCCTTCCAGAGAGGGGGGAATTAAAAACAAAAGCTTTGAAAACTAATTTATTAGACCTGTAGGGGCATCCCTTGTGTGGCCATAAAAAACCATGGCCTGAGGAGTGTTTTGCCTCCGGCAAAAACTCCATGGTGCCCGAAAATAAGACGATACTTGAATTTTCGATTTTATCTTTAAAATTACCCTTTTTGCAGTGCAATCATTATATTTTATACCTACTCGATTAAATATAGATTTAAGTCGTTCAGAAATTGGATTGTTGAGTACCTTTCTTCTATATTTAATGGTGAGAATTAAATGATAATGGAGACTAAAGACTGAGTGATTATTTGTATCCAATTCATACATTTGATAGCCTTCTTATATTTTAAGACTCTCATGTATTATACCATATTTACACGGGTATTCATTCCCGAATATCGATAAAGCCTGCTGAATAAGGCCCAGAACCCCCCAAAAAAAAGGGGGGTGTATTTATTCAACAGCCTCTATTTTTCTCCGGTTTTTTCATACTCCGTGGGCCCATCAACCCATTCTGTCGTGTCCAGCCACTCACGAGGATAACCCACAGGCTGAGCGGCATTTCCCGGAGTGGTGATGTACCCGTCATTGTACTTAACGATCAGATACTCAGAAAGTTTCCACCAATCTGCTACGATTGATTCAGCGTTTTTCGAACACACTTGTCTCAAAAAGTCACCCAACGCCTCAGGATTCTCATCCAATAAAGCAAAAGCCTTTTTATCTGTTTGCTGTATCACCTGAATTGACGCCTCTTCATGAAATTCCTGGCATGCCTGAATTTCGGGGTGCATATAGCTGTATTTCTTCTCCGCCCAATTAGCAACAAAATTAAACGCCCACCAGGCACTATTATGGTCAAAATCATAGGGACTATAAGTCTCGATAATCGAGGGGAGACCGTTTGCACCTGCGTAAAAAGGCATAAAACAGGTATCAGAAGGCTTATCCAAACCCATCCACATGACTCCGCCGATGGGATCGGGCAAATGGGATCTTCCCTGATTCACGAACGCATATCCGCAATAATTGACAGATATCGGTCTTTCCCAGGCCCCATCCAGCTTTTTGGAAGGATCGCCCACATCACCTTGACCATCGTAAGCCCCGTAATACCGATTCGGATTGCCAAAAGGTCCCGCTCCTACGCCTTTGGTCAGGTCAAACTCCGTGTCTTCATAATGATCTCTGAAAAGAGAAAAAACATCCTGTAGAGAAAGCTTCTCATCAGGTTTGAGGGAGAAAGGATACGAACGGGTGAGACCACTTTCCACCCACGCCGGCAACTCCAAAGACGGTGCCATCCTGTCAAACAATCGCCAGATACGCCTCAGCGAATAATAAGGATGATTGTACTCGCCCAAACTCACCGTAGGCAACCAATCCAACAAGCCATCCTCCGGAGACCACCAGCCGTACTTTTCAGCCACAGTGTGAAGACTCTTGGAATAAAGCATATCCGGATCTTCAGGATCAACCTCGCGAATCCGAAAGATATTCCCGGAAACAAAAACTTCACCATCCGGTATTTTTTTTGCCACCCACAAACCCCCGGTGCCTTCAGGAGAGAGTGCCATTTCAAACACCCAAGCCTCGTTAGGGTCTGCAACAGGCAATGTCTCTCCTGTCCCGTAATATCCGTAAGTATCAATGAGTTCTCCCATCAACTCCACAGCTTCACGGGAAGTTTTACACCTCTCAAGAGCCACACGGGAAAGCTCCGAAGAATAAAAAAGCCTCACCCCGGGTAAAGGATCAAGTGTCACTTTTGCCCCGTTAGTACATTCTCCAAACATGAGCTGATGTTCGTTCATGATCCCATAGTTACCGTCGAAATAGGCGTAAGTATGCGCAACTTGAGGAATCTCGCCCAAAGGAATGGTTAAAGGATAGTCATCCGAGGCATAAGCAGGTGCTCTGAACCCATCCACAATTCTGGGATAAAAAAACGTGTTGAACTGAGGAAACTCCCCCACAGCCGCTGCTGTCGCATACACCTTCCTCTTTGCCCCCTCAGGATGATCCTTCGCCGGCACATAAACAATCCGCTGATCAAAAAAATGATCATCATCCGAATGCCCCACAAACACAGACCCATCAATTGAAGCACCTTTTGTCACAATCAACGTCGTACAGGCCATAACATAGCTCACAAATACCACACCAATCAAAATCAAAACCAACAAAACCTTCCTATTCATCTGGAACCACTCCTTTTGTAGAGTTCAAATGAATAATTATAGCATATGCTTTTTTCAGGCAACATGGCTAATAATTTTTACGGCTCAATAATTCATATTTTTTCTTGTACAACAAAAAAATTTGATACCAAATCATCAGAAATCCCCCCTCTCTGGAAGGGAACGAAATATCTCCCTTGGGGGGGGTGCCCTCGAAGAGGGTGGAGGGGGTTAAGCTTTTGGGTTTTTGCAGTGGAATCATATAATGTGTTTCAGAAAAAAGATTTCTGTTTTCTCTTTATTTATGGTAGAATTTTATTTAAGGTACTTTGATTAAGGGAGCTGATTCCATGAAACCGAACAAACACCTCTTAACCATTATAATGGTTATTATCATCCTCGCCATCCTTACTTTCACCGCCTGTGTAAAAAGAGGAACCAACCAGCCCCCCAGTGCAGTCATCAACATCTACCCGGTCTTAAGCGAATTGGTAGAAGAAAACAACTTCTACGCCAAATAGACCCAAAGTGTTGACCCGGAAGACATCCCGCCCGACCCGGCATTGATCGTCTCCCAAGTGGAAAACACCTCCTTCACCTTAGATTGGCCAGCCTATGAAGACAAACAAGACCCCTCCAAACAAATCCAACACACCATCAACGTCTACGATAAAGGCAGCTTTACAGACAGCCGAAGTGACTGGGACTTCCTGCTCCTACGAACGGCACCAGCCACACCTTCAACAACATGAAAAGCCAAACCCTCTACGACTGGGTCATCACCGCCCTGGAATTGGAAAAACCCATTGGCAAAAACAATCAGGTACATCTTTCCTACACCAGAGGAACGGTTAGTGCCACCAACGAGGCCAAACTGGAAAGCTTCCAGAACAAACGGGTGAACACGGATAACCTTCAGGTCATCTTGGTGGTAAAAGATATTGGATGGAATTATTCAAAGGTACAGGATGCAATTAATGCAACAGAAGACTTGTGACGGATGAAGAAAAAGACCTGTCAGGACAAAATAGTCAAGCAAGAATACCAGCATATAATAAAATCAACATTGTAGATCTTTGTGCTGAGGTGAATGAGAGGATCGTTTTGGAAATTATCCAAAGTTCGTATCTTTTTGAGCAAGAAATATTTAGCAGTTCTGAAAGAAATGGTTATATACCACAAAACGGGATGTCTGTACAAGTTGACAGGGATGGACTGGGAAGGTTGTATACAGCCTCTGATCCTGAATATGGTTTTGTTAGTATTGAAAATAACTTGGAATATATAGGTTCAGAAGGAACGGCTTATGAGATCACTGAGAATGAAGGTACTCCTTTCTGGTCATATACACTGAAGGTATATAGGGACAAAATGCCTGATAAGCTTCATGGTGTTAGTGAATGGGAAATAGAAATCAGTGAAACTCACGAATTCAGAACAAACCAGTTCGATGACGGTATTTTACAGTTTGACGATATAGAAAAAGAGGGTCAGACGATAATAGAGGAGGCCATTAAAGAAGCCACATTTGAACCAAAGCAGTAAACACCAGTCCTCTTTCTCTTTTGAAAACTATCAAAAACAAAAAAAATTAAAAATTTCCGGGGGAAAAAATCTTGAAAAAAATCTTAATACTAACTCTATTACTGGCTATGCTTGTTTTAACAGGATGTATTGACAAAGAGGCAGCTGAACCTGTCAAGCCCGGAGAAATCTTCTTGAATGAAATGGGTGTGGGTGGTAAAATCCATGACCTCCAACCTGCCTGGGAAATTATGGACCTGCAGGATTTTGATGTCTGGGTCATTTACATCAAAAAAGACAGGTTGTCAGAAAAATTGAGGAGCTCTATGGAGTACGCAGTGACTGTCAATGGGAAAGATTACTTCTTGAAAGCAAACCCTTTCAACTCAAACATTTTAAAATTAGTCCTTCCCGCTAATTTAAAGCCGGAGGAGCTCTCAAATATCATCATCAAAACAAAAAATACACGAAATAACGGGATGATGAAAAACGATATCTCACTGGCCATTGAAAACATATACATCAGAAAAGAAGAGAACAACGGAACTCAATTGAATGAAATCAGCATAGACACCTACACAGACCTATACGCAGATATAGACAAAACCAACTTTGCTTATGAGAATGAACAATTCATCAGACCTTCTCACGTCAAATCCAACGAAGAAAATACTTACACAGTGAATACTTATTTCGATGCCAGAACTGTTGCAACAACAGAGTCTGCCACCGGAGCCTTTCAGTTCCTGAAGAATGTAGAAGATTACGAACAATACATCATCATGGAAAACCCCAACCGGTTTAGAGAAAATGATGGTGCCACACAACTCTTGGCACCGGATACCAGATGGCGAATCCGGCAGCTTGGTGATATGGGAGAATTAGACGATAACAACGTTTTCAATATCGAGGATGACCCCATAAACAACCAATTCACCCTCAGCATTGACACAGACACATTGCCCCCTACCTATACGGGAACCTTCCTTTGGTTGGCACACTTTCAAGAAGCCACCCGAACCCAATTCGAAGAAAGTGAAAGAACAACAATCATGGAAATGATTATTCCCTATTCAGATGCGCCAAGCACTGAATTGGTTTTAAATGCCAGGTTTCAAGGAGTAGACAATAAAATACTCCGTTTCAATGAAACCGGTGAATTCCAAGACAGTTATTCTGTGTTGAATACAGCAGTGGGAGAAGCCAACAATAAAGATATCATCAAAATCGTCGGGGGAACGGTTGTAAGCCCTACAAATGAGCATGCAACAATCGAGAATCAGGTTATTATCACCAGTAAAACATTAACTCTCACATCAACAACAGAAGAACCGGTCATTCTGGATGCACAGCAGACCTTTCCAATCCTTGGAGCCAATTTTGCAAACCTCACTCTTGAAAAATTAAGATTTATCAATGGTATAGGTTCCAAGGGAGGCGGCTTGGGAATGAGCCTTTCAACAGTACACATTCAAGCCTGTAAATTCGCATCGAATACTGTTAACAGCGGCATACCAGAAGGGGGAGCGATATATGCCGTTGAATCAACCCTCACCCTAGAAAACAGTACCCTAACCAATAACACTGCCGGATATGGTGGAGGAATATACGCAGAAGATTCACCCCTCACCATTCATAATGTTACAATAACTAATAATAATGGATTCGAAGGAGCGGGACTATATGCGGAAGACTCACCCCTCACTATCAACCATTCATCCTTTCGCTCAAATGAAAACCAGAGTGGTGGAACGGTTTATATAACCAGTGATAGCCCCTCAACTATTACCCACTCCACGTTCAAAGACAATGTTGCCGTCCAATATGCAGCCGGGATATATATGGTTGCACCCGTTGAGAATAAAGGTCATTTGATGGTTGACAATTGTCTTTTCGACAATAATCAACTCACGACAGATCAAACGATTTATCCTAACGGGCTTGCAGCCGGCATAAGGACTAAAGGATTACCCCGGGGGAGTGTAATCTCAGATAGTGTGTTCAAAGACATGGAGGCCAGGCAAGGTGCAGGAATTTTAAACGAAATGGGTAATCTTACCATTTACAACAACATCTTTGAAAACCTGAATGTTACTGAAGCAGGTGCTGCGATTTATACGTTCGCTGGAAGTATTTTTAACAACAAGTCTGATGAGTGGAGAGTTTTTAATTCACCCGCTGCGGATGTTGAATTTGTTGAAAACACAACGGAAGATTTGAATACCTACAGCAACTGTACCATTAACAATAATCCTACACAAGAGGGGGCACAGATTGCTTGGTCCATGGCAACAACTGCCGATGGAAACTTACAAATCGTACCTGAAACCGCAACGGGGAATACAGGAGAAAAGATCACTATCAAAGCCACCTGCACGATGCCTCAGAACACGTATGATGCCTCACTCACTTTTATAATCCCCGCCGAAATGGTCATCACCACAGATGCTTCCGTTGCCGTTGGCCAATCAGACAAACGTCCCTTAACGGCAACAGAAATAAAAGACGATCATACAGTTCTTTTAACCGGGATCACTAATGAAACGAATGGAGAAACCATTGTTTTTGATTTCATCCACAGAGACGGATTATCTTCCGGAGGCTATGATTTCTCTATGCTTTATGATGCAGACGGTTCAGGAACACTGTACACGCCTTCCGAAAAGGCAGAAGACAGCCTAACAATTCCTTCACAATACGGTGCACCACAAGTTGCAGTGAAGACACCGGTTAGTGGAACAGAATTGGCTACCACAACGGTGAACTTTACCTGGGAAGCAACTCCAGGGAACCATCTTAATCCGACTTCAAACAGGGAAGAACAAGGCATCAGTCATTTTGTTCTGGCTTTTGCCAATGGAGATAATCAATGGGTCACTGCCACAATTGATGAATCGGAGGATAGAACTTATGCTACGAATACACTTTCTTATGGACAGGATTACAACTGGTATGTAAAAGCCCTCGGGGTAAACGGAAAAACCACGACCACAACACCGTTAGCCACATTTAAGACCAAATACAGACTTATGGATCTGGGAAATGAGGGAGAAGCGGAAACGGATGTCTTTTACATTGAAGATCATCCCAAGTGGAACGAGTATGTGGTGAACATCAACATTGCCAAACTTCCTGATAGGTTTGAGGGAGCAACGGGTTATAAGTTAACCGTTAAAGAAAAAAAATATGTGTTCAGTAAAAACAACTTTGACCCGAATTTGTATAACGCCACGATCACTTATGAATCGAATGATCCCACTTTAGAGGATATCAGAGAGTCTTTCTTTGAGTGCTATGCTTCTTTAAACCAAAATCGCCAGAATCAAAAAAGGATTTTTGACTTTACAAAACCAATGATGATGTTAAAGAGGGACACAACAGGTATTGAAATGAGATCTCTTTACATTTCAAAAGGCGAGGAATTGTACGAGATCACATTACCGGATTATCTTTCTATGAAAACAGCTCCAACAGACTTTGTATACTCAAATGGCAAACTCATACGACCTACTCATATAAGAAGCAATGAAGGCTATGCCTACACGATGAAGAATTATTACGATGCCCGACAAGCTTCCAATGAACACACAGCAGAAAGCGCCTTTGGCTTTTTGAAGGAGCGAGAAGATCATGTTACCCAATTGGTTTATACACAAAATCCGTATAAAGCAAAGAAAGATGGAGATGATGTCAAGTTCGTCGATCCGGATACAAGACAGCGAGTCTGGCAGCTGGGGAATATGGGGATGATAGATGAATCTACAGCTTATACCTACAACATACTCAATGATTCACAGGCACAGCAACTAAGATTTCAAATCAATGAAAACAACCTGCCGGAGTCCTATGAAAAAACCCATTTATACGGCATCCAGTTTTGGGAAGAATCAACTATCTGTACTTTGAATCAAGTCAGCCCTGGTATTTATGAAGGGGTTATTGAATATGCAACCACAAGCAATATGGATTTGGTAAAAAATGCCAGATTTACAGAATATCCACGACCCATCACCCTGTATTCTTCCACCGGAGAAATTAAAGAGAAATATATCCATATGAATGAAGCCGTTGAAGCAGCTGAAGATGGAGAGGTGATCAAAGTAATGGGGGGCAGTGTCCTTCATGAGAGTACACAAAGCTATATCACAAACAAAGAACTGACCATCACTTCAGAGGATGGGATGTATACACTGGACTATACCGGAGCGGAAACAACAGCCTTTTATCTAACCGGTACAGCATCTCTAACCATTGAAAAGGCTGTTGTACAAAATGTGTGTACAACAGATCAAGATGGAGGCGCCTTTTATGGGCATTTATTCACGGATTTAACTATAAAAAATACAGTTATTGGAACAAATACAACTGTTAATGGTAAGGGGGGCGGATTATGCTTTATGGGAAAGAAATTCAATTTGGAAGAATCAACCATCACCAATAATTCTGCCCAGGATGGAGGCGGTGTATATGTGCATTCTAATGCTACAATAACCAATTGCACCTTCTTGGAAAATCATTCAACCAGTTCCGGTGGAGGTGTTTACAATACAAAAATACTCTATTTCTATAATAATATACTGGATTCGAACACAGCAGATATTGGCGGAAATGGTCTCTTTATCAAGACAAATGCGACTGTCTACAATAGCGAAGGAGAACAATGGCGACATTTTAACGCGCCTGATTGTCCTGTCAACATCATTGAAAAGATGGAGGTAGCCGAAAACATCTACAAAAGCCATGGAAATGATGAGGGGGCAGCAATTATGCATGAAGAGAAGAAAGAATCAACCCTTGGGAGACTTTCCCTATCTCCATCAAGCGGAACAGAAGGAGAGAAGCAAATCCTTGATAATATCTACACCCTTGGAACATATTTCAACGATGGTTGTGTAAAGTTTTCTGTTGATGAAAATTTTCCGATCACAGACACAGCTTCAGTTACAATAGGAGATGCGTCTCCTGTCAATGCTTCAACATATTCTCCTAATGCTAATATTATAACAATTACAGATATTAATGGCGAAGCAGACACAACAGTAACACTTACTATCTTAGCGACAATACCTCCTGCTTCAACACAGGCAAAATACTTTTTCTCAGCTATAAGTGATCCTGACGGGACTGGCAGTGCTTGGGAGTATTCAGATGCTGATTCAAAATCATTCACTTCTGAAAGTAAAGACTAAATAAAAAGAAAAACATGAAACTATTTTTTATTCTGATTCTCCCCCTCCCTAAATAGGATGGGGGGGGTTTCTGCAAATCCAATGATAAACTATTAATCTTCAATGACTTAAGTCAGTACTTCTCACCATTATCAATAACACTTAAAACTGCGAAATTCACTTAAAGGTCTCGCAGGTTATTTCATCAAAGTCACTTCAAAAACGCAGGAGTCATCCCCTTTTAAAATGGTTTTCAGAACCTTTACGCTGACTTTTGTCTTTGGAATATATGGGAAAGTTCTTAACCCAATCACTGTTTTTAAAACATTCTCGTCCAATTTTTGAAATAGCTTGTTCATCCGCTGTTTCAAGGACCCAATTGATCCATTGCTCATGAAATTCCATTTCAGGGATGTTCTCGTTATATCGTTCAGACACCACCAACCACAAGTGCTCCATATAGCGGGATTTATACTTATTATAAAGCTACTATTTGAAATCTTTTTTGACAAAAATATTTTCTACCTCATCATGTAAAGGTTTCCAAACCTGTGCAAAAAATGGGTTGTGTTTTGCCCTTTCTGAATAATCCCAAGCTTTACTTTCGCATACAGGACACCAATGCCCTGCTTTTAGAATCAAGTATGGCGTGGCTTCAAATACATGTCCTTTATGACATTGCCATTTTAGTGGTGTATATAAGTCCCCTTTTTTCATATCCGTTGACAAACAATGACCGCCTCGAAAAAGGGCTGCTTCTTCCATATCTTTAACAGATAAGTCATGAGTCGGAATAGATTCATCATAACCATGATTCAGATAGGTTGGTGTTTTTGGCGGATGAATCAGTTGATAACCTTCTTCCCAACTCTTGATGGTGTTTTTCTTTTCTCTGGAACCAAAAAAAGCCTTGATCCAATCTCTTTTATCATTTTCAATCATCCACCCTGTTCCTCGCTCAGGGTATTTGATTTTTTCATAAGTTTTTTTCAGTTGCTTGTCAGATGGTAGGACCAACTTCAACAACGGAATTGCGTGAAGGATTCTAATCATTCGGTTTTTTCTTTGGAAGTATTCATTAGGATCCAGGCAACGAAAATGAAGGATATCGTTTAACCTGTCAGAATCGGTATACCATTGGCCATGGAAGTTAAAAAGAGCAAAATCCCTCGGATCAAAGCAATTTCTGATATCGCCACCCAAGGCCTCCATAGTCTTGATCATCAGCTCATAGTTGGTGAATCGCCATTGTTCTCCACCGCCAATGTTATAACATTTTTTCCAAAAACTATCAGGAACCGTTGGTTTGCAGACATTTGCCATCAATTTTCCGGATTCTTCAGCAGTAACCCACTCCAGAACGTTGTTGAGATTCTGATGAAAAACAATGGGATCACGCAATCCCGCCTTGTTGATGGGAAGCATCCCCGTTTGTCTTAAAGAGACCCATTTTTTTAAACCTGATTCAATGACAGCCCTCTCCGAAGCGACTTTTGAAACACTGTAATAATCAAAAATAGAAGGTTTGATGGGATCACCACAACGTCCCCAATGAATGGGGGGCATTCTACACCCTGTTTCCCCCACTGTACCAATATAAACCAAAGCAATTTGATCGTTGTTTTTCTGCTTTTTGATAGCGTTGATGATGTTTATTGTTGAACCATAGTTAATATCCATACAAGATTTAGGATGTTTATCCGCCATAGGAGACACCAAAGCCCCGATATGCAAAACGAAATCAACATCGTTGATACAACTTTCGATTAACGCTGCATCTCGCATATCGCCATAAACAACCTCAAGATTTTGATGTTTTCGAAAACGAGCGATTTTTCGTCTCTCTTTTTGGGTATCCAAAACCAAGGCTCTGACTATGAAACGATCACTTCTTTTAAGCAATTCTTTTAATGTATGTGACCCCATATTTCCGGTAGCCCCCGTCATAAAGATACACTTTTGCCCTTTCATTTCCCACCTCGAAGAGATTACATAATGTGCTTCCTGAATAAAAGGATTTGTAAGACTTTAAATTAAAATTATAGACGATCTTCTCATAGACTTTCAATAGATTTGATTATATCATGTCCATCACTCAACTTTCGCCCTACAAAGGCGTAAAACACCTTCAATAAAAACGTAGGGGAGGCTCCCGCAGGGAAATAGCAGAGACGACTTTTTGGGAAATCAATCGAAAAATGGTTTTTGCAGTGGAATCATAATATGATGGCTGTACCCGAGGGAAAAAAAGACAATAATTAAAGGAGCATCTTTGATCTTGGATTTAATTTCTGAGCTTAAAGAATCCTAATGACCGGTTAATTTATATGATTCCGTCAAAGGAATTTCAAATTAAATGGTATTCGGAACAGGAGTTTATAAAATTTTTCTTCTCTGTAAACCACGAGATCGGAGGTTTTGTGTAAAAACTTACCTTAAAAAACCCGCAAGATAAAGTGGAAGATGCTTGCCAAAACCGATTTCAATATCATCCTTCAGTAACCAGGCATTGTCCAACCCTGAAATTTGCTTCGTAGTTTTTGATTTCCCACCAATTTCAAAAAAATATCGTCCATTTACAACAAAATCAGCTCTCTCAGGAATCTCAACTCCAAGGAAATCAACTTGACTTGCAAAAAAAGCCTCCCTTAAAGTCCCAATGTTTGCCGATTGCTTCCATTGTGACTCAAACAAAGCGAAATAAAAATTCGTATTGGAAAGAAAAACCTTCTCACCACTCCTTATTTTTTTCTTGCCCAAACCAAATGGAAGATACTTCCTCATGAGCCCGGCTCTTTCAATCAATTCTAAATAATGATAAAGTGTGTTTTTTGAAATATCCAGGTCATTTGACAATTTTTGATGGGATATGGTTGGAACCGTACTCGTTGCAAAAAAGGCAATAATCTTCTTTAAAACGGAAATATTCTTATTCTTTATATCTCCTCCCACATCTTCATAAAGACTCTTATCAATAATATTCATCAATCGCTTATAAAGATATGCTTCTTCCTCAATAACGGGAAAACAACCATATTTTAAATATTCCCTGAAATACTTCAACGGCTCTATATCCTGAATTTCACGAGAAAACTCTGCATGATTCGAAATCATATCCTCAAGACTAATTTCACTAAAATTCGTTCCAAGTCTAAAATTGACAAATTCCCTGAAAGAAAGAATATCCAGTTTGAAAAACAATACACGCCTTGAAAGATCCACGTTGCCGCCCAGTAATTTGTACGATGAGCTCCCACTAAAAACAATTTTCTTTGATGGAAAGGCATCATACAAAGCCTTGACCTGTCCAGCCCAATTATCTATTTGATGAACTTCATCGACTATCAAAGTCTTCCCGCCATATTTAAAAAATGCATCTCCAATGTTGTATAACCCCTCAATAGAAACAAATGGATTATCACCGGATAAATAAAGATAATCCTCAAATTGCAAATTCTCAGCACAATATTGAAGAATCATCGTCGTCTTCCCAACACCACGAGGACCATATATTCCTATCATCCGCTTTTGCCAGGGAATCTGATTATACAAACTTCTTTTGAATTTCAATGGAATTGTTTTAATCGTTCGATTTTGGATATCAAAATATTTTTCGAGATTCATATGAGCACCTTTGGTTTTAGTTCAGTGTATTATACCATATTCAT
>JAYEGQ010000163.1:0-2632 GCA_034659095.1 Thermotogota bacterium | reverse complement strand
TGGAAGCTCAGTACCAACGTTGGCTGGATGTTGAGTTATCAGTGGTTAAAACTTTTGAGGAAATCAACAAAGCCCCAAAAGGAACTGCAGAAAAGATTAAAAAAAATGCCTGTATCGATGTGGATAAAATTTTATCTATTGAGGAAATCACCAGACACGATGTCATTGCATTTATCAAGGGTATAACAGAGGATATGGGTGATGAAGCAAGATACTTCCATATGGGTATGACTTCATCCGATGTGGTTGATACCGCTTGGTCCATTGCTATGCGCGAGGCCATGAAATTAATCATCGAAAAAAATGAAGTTTTAATAGAAGTTTTAAAAAAGGGTGCAACGCAATACAAAGACACCGTCACATTAGGAAGGACACACGGGATTCATGCCGAACCCACTGCTTTTGGCCTTAAATGGCTCTCATGGTTAAGCGAGGCACAGCGTAATCAAGTACGACTGGAAGAAGCGCTGAAGCAAATTTCACAAGGAAAGATAAGTGGTGCAGTAGGTAATTACGCCAATATCACACCTGAAGTAGAAGCTGCAGCCCTTACAAAATTAGGTCTTAACGTCTGTCGTTGTTCTACACAAGTCGTACCACGTGACGTTCATTCACAATACTTGTTTTCATTAGCTTTATTGGGTGCTTCCATAGAAAGAATCGCCCTTGAGATAAGACATCTTCAAAGATCGGAAGTTCAGGAAGCCCAGGAACCATTCAGAAAAGGACAAAGGGGATCATCAGCCATGCCCCACAAGAAAAACCCCATCATCAGTGAAAGACTTTGCGGAATGGCCAGATTGCTGAGAAGTAACGCCGATGCCTCATTGGAAAATATTGCGCTTTGGCATGAAAGGGATATCTCTCATTCATCAATCGAACGGGTTATCATTCCAGACTCTTGCCTAATTGCCTACTACATGCTGGATAAAATCATCTGGATGATGGACAACCTGGTGGTCAACGAAAAGAACATGATCAAAAATTTTGAACAATCTTATAATTTAGTCTATTCACAACGAGTCATGCTGGCTCTTATTGAAAAAGGTGTCAGTAGAGAAGAATCCTACAAAACAGTTCAAACCGAAGCTTTGACTTGCTGGAATGAGGCAAAGGATTTCAAAGGAGCTGTTTTGAAAAACGAAAAGATTATTGAAATTTTAAGCAAACAAGAAATTGATGACATCTTTAAACCCGATCATTATCTTCAAAATGTGAATGCCATATACCATCGATTTGATTTAGGAGATGCCAAATGAATAAGATATTTCGAGTCTATGTAAAAAAGAAACCCGGGTTCGACGTGGAAGCTCAACACTTATTAGTTGATATTCAAAGCCATCTTTCCATGAATTATTTGAAACAAATAAATCTTTATAATCTATACGATATAGAGGGTATTGATGAAAAGCAACTAACCATGGTTATCAACTTAGTCCTTTCCGATCCGGTTGTCGATCTGGTCTATACAGATGATTTGCAAAATAACAAGTACAGCTCGCACATCAAGAAAACAAACGAAATGACGGTTGGTGATTATTCATTTGGCAGCGAATACCTACCCGGCCAATATGATCAAAGAGCTGATTCTACTGAACAATGTATTCGTATTGTCATCAGTCAATCCAAGCCGTTAGTGAGAACAGCTAAAATATATACCCTCATTGGAAAACTCTCGGATCAAGACAAAAAAAACATCGAAGACTATGTCATCAATCCTGTGGATTCCAGAAAGGCATATGCATTAAAACCACAGTCTCTTGAACTTAAAACTGAAATCCCGGATAAAGTTGAGATTATGAATGGTTTTATCCGGATGGACGAATCATCACTAAGCAAATTTCACAGTGAACATCAATTGGCAATGTCTTTGGAAGATCTATCCCTTTGTCAGCGGTATTTTCAGAAAGAAAAAAGAGACCCCACCATTACAGAAATCAAAGTAATCGACACATATTGGTCTGATCATTGTAGACACACCACCTTTTCAACCATCCTTTCCTCAGTTAATTTTGAGGATTTCCCAGAAACTGAACCGATAAAAAAGGCTTTCAAAGAATTTAAAGAAGACTTTGAAAAACACTATAAAAATAGCAGACCACTGACATTAATGGATATGGCAACCCTTAGAATGAAGATTGAGAAGAAGGAAAACAAGTTAAAAGAATTAGTAGTATCGGATGAAATAAACGCTTGCACCGTTGAAATAGATGTGAATACACCCAAGGGCAAGACCCCTTATAATCTTCTATTCAAAAACGAAACCCATAATCACCCAACGGAGATTGAACCCTTTGGTGGAGCAGCCACCTGCCTGGGAGGTGCAATAAGAGATCCATTATCCGGCCGGGCTTATGTTTATCAGTCCATGCGAGTAACGGGCAGTGGAGACCCCAGGCAAGCTGTTGAAAAAACGTTGGAAGGAAAACTCCCTCAACGGAAGATCACCACGGAGGCCGCTCACGGATTCAGCTCATACGGTAATCAGATTGGAATCTCCACGGGAATGGTAAAAGAATATTATCACCCGGGGTTCGTTGCCAAGCGTTTGGAATGCGGTGCAGTGATCGGTGCCGTCCCATCAGAAAACATTAAAAGGGAAAAACCAAAAACCGGAGATATCATCCTGTTA
>JAYEGQ010000162.1:0-2646 GCA_034659095.1 Thermotogota bacterium | reverse complement strand
TATCTCATAGCCGTCATAACCATTATTTTATTTATCTTTGCTCAAAATATCCTGAAATCTAAAACAGGACGAGCCTTTAAAGCCATCAGAGAAAGTGAGTTTGCTGCCAGATCATCGGGGATTAACGTTTCTAAATATAAGTTAATCGCCTTTATCATAAGTGCAGTGTACGGTGGTATCGCTGGAGCACTGTATGCCCATACCATCAATTACATCGCCCCAACCGATTTTGCGCTGGGTTTGTCCATTAACCTATTGGCAATGATCGTTGTAGGTGGATTAGCGTCCCTTTCGGGAAATGTCATCGGTACCATTTTAATGGTTGCCATTCCTTTCTTATTCAGCAGAATTAATTTACCCATGTCCATCATATTTGGCGTCATGCTGATTGTTGTTGTTCTGTTCTTTCCGAGAGGTCTCAGCTATGCTCTGTATATCTTCCAGTGGAAATACCTTTGGCGGCCTTATGTTTGGGTTAAGAAGAAGTTAAGAATGATGCAATTCAAGGAGGAGAAATCCATGTTTGTAAAACTTGGTGATATCAGAATTCATTATGAAACAGGTGGCAATCCATCAGGAGAACCGATATTCATGGTTCATGGGAATTTTGCCTCCTGGAGATGGTATGAACCCACCTTAAAACGATTGAATCAAACTGATTACCGTGGTATTGCAATAGATCTTCCTGGGTTCGGTGATTCCAGTAATCCTGAAAGGGAAATCACGATTGAAAATTATGCGAAAGAACTGGAGGGCTTCATCAACACGTTTAACCTTGAAAAGATAAATCTGGTTGGCCATTCTCTCGGTGGTGCGGTCTGTTTACGATATGCTTTGAACAACCCTGAGAAGATCAACCGCTTATTGTTGATTGATTCAGCGCCTGCAGAGGGTTTGATTACGCCCGAAGAATACTACCCAGTCCTGGAATCCTATAAACATAACCGTGGACTACTCAAACTGGCTCTGTCGGGGATGATCCCTTCAAATGATCCTGATAAGATGCTGAACAAGTTAACCGATGATGCATTATTGATGGATCCAAGGGCATTCTCGGATAACGCCAGGGCTTTGGAACAATATGATTATCTTGATGAATTACCGATATTAGAGGCTCAGGTCTTATTCTTGGTGGGTGAAAAAGACACACTCATCACAGAAGCACTTTTAAAACCAACCACTGACCGTCTGCCGAATGCTGAGATAAAAGTTCTGGATAATGCTGGGCATGCCGTAAACGTGGAAGATCCCCAACGATTCATCAATATTCTGAAGGATTTTTTCGGAGGTAACCCGGCATGATACTTGAATTACAAAATGACGGAAAAATATATTATGAAACCCATGGGCAAGAAGGTCCATGGGTGGTTTTTCTCAACGGAATCATGATGAGTACAGCCAGCTGGGCTGGACTTAAGGAATATATCGCCCAAGATTATCGATTGCTGCTTGTGGATTTTCGTGATCAGGGAAAATCCAGCAAAATCAAGGACATGGATTATACTTGGAAGCTACATGTGAATGATCTTTTGGAATTATTGGATCATCTTAAAATTGAAAAGATCAATATGTTAGGCGTTTCATACGGGGGACAAGTCGCTTTAGAATTTACCAGGGAACATCAGGATAGACTGGCATCTCTTCTTTTGGTCAACGTAATCGCGCAGGTAAACAAATTCCTTCAAGCCATTAGCGATTCCTGGGAGCTGGCAGCAAAGCTGAACAGCGGATCAGATTTTTTTACTGTTGCCATTCCACCCATTTACTCCGATGTTTTTTATGAAGAACACTATGAGTGGCTTCAAAAGCGACAGGACATCTTTGAAGATATGCTGACAAAAGAATGGTTTGAGGGGTTCACCAGGCTTTCAAAAAGCGCGAAAGGTTTTGATTGCTCTGATCTTATCAGCAAAATAAAAGTTCCCACACTTGTTCTAAGTGCTGAAAAGGACATTCTCACCCCTGCGGAAAAAATGAACGAGATGGCATCCCAGATAGAAGATTCTGTCTATCTACAAATTCCCAATGCAGGGCATGCAGCCTTTCTGGAAAAGCAAAAGGCGTTTTTAACAGCTGTAAAAGGCTTCCTTTCCATAAACAAATAACCAGCCAAAATTTAAGCCCGCTAACACGGGCTTTTTTTATTTCACAAAATCCGAATATCCTCCTGGATAATGATAAATATGCTCAAAACCCAGTTCATTCATCTTTTTCACAGCCATTAAACTTCTTCCACCGCTTTGACAATAAACTAAATACACATCTTCAAGCTCATAATCTTTTAATCTGTGCTCAAATTCATCTGATAAGGCATTGATATTGATTGTACCCTCTATATGTTGGCTCCCTTGCTTCCTATTGCTTGTTTTCTTTTTCAAACTCTTTTTTGATCTGTTCAAGTTCATGGATGGATAATCCCTCATATTTTGAGATGAGCTCCAATGATAATCCATCTTGGATCATCTTTTTGGAAGCATCTATAGCTTTATTTCTTTCGCCTTCCTCTCTACCTTCCACTTTTCCAACTTCTTTACCGTATTTCTCAGCCGCCTTCAAGGAAGCAAAATGATCCGTAATCGCCTTTTCTCTGGCAAGATATTCCTCTCGTAACTTTTCATCCGCACTTAATGTTTTTAACATTTCACT
>JAYEGQ010000161.1:0-2650 GCA_034659095.1 Thermotogota bacterium | reverse complement strand
TTCAGAAGAAGATTTTAAAGTCTTTCAACTTCCACAAACAAATGATCTTAAGGTTTATATCAAAACACTAAGAAGTGATGTCAGACGATCCACGGATTTAAACAACAATCCCACCGGAATGTATTCAATGATGTTTGGGAAAATTAATGATGGCATTAATCAATATGGAGAGATCGACGAAGAAAAGGTTAATTCTCTGGGGGATTTGAAAGATATGCTGGTAATGGATAACAATGGCATACTGGATCGGCTGGGTTATAACACAAAAGTCCAGTCTTTTCTTAAAATCTCAGATTTCACATATGATCTTGAATCTCAAGAAAGAGATGGTTTGTACGGAACCTGGTGGTTGGATGGTTTCGTCAATGATTCTAATATGGCATATACGGGAACGGATATTGAAATATTGGACGATGATGGTAATGTAATAACGGATTTCAATGATCCGGTACATGTCTTTTATGTGGCTGAAGAAACGGGAAAAGCAGTACATCTTGAAAACGGTGGTTTTACATTAGAGAAATTGGTGGATATCAACGACGATCAACAAATAACTTCATCCGATATAAGCATACGGATCGATACGGATGATGATGGAACCGCTGATTTGGAGTTAACCGATGATCAATTTGTATACGATAGTGAATCAGAACAAATAAAACTGACTCTATCTGGTTATGAGAATTACTCTGGAACTATTGTTATGGACCTTAGACGATGGCATCGATCCCAGGAAGAATTTTCCTCCGGAGTTTTTGATTCTTCCGATCTTCCAAAAAGCCCCGTATCACTTGATTTTTCAGGAGCAGTTGGTAAATCAGATTTTCGCTTGTATAAAGAACCGGTGGTCAATATTCCCCAGGAGATCCCAGAACCGGACGATTTGAAGTCTATAAGTTTTACCGTACCTGTGGAACAATCCAATGGTAGTACCAAAAATCAAACTTACAATATCGAATTTTACAATAAAAAGGAACTTATCACTAAGATCAACAACAACATGAATTTACAGCAATACATCAAAGCCTTTGAATACGATGGGGATTACTATATCAGTTCGAAAGGCTCTTTGGAAGACATCTCCAACGTAGTCGTCAACGACGAGTATAATCTGCTATCTACGGTGGATTTAAAGGTGTTGAATATTGATTCATACGATACACTCAGCAACATCATGTATTCGTACACGCAGGCTTATGTAGGAGACTACGAATTTTCCGGCTTTGACAACACCACAACTCCAAACACCGTAGACTTGATCTTGTCTCAAAACCTGAATGAATATAATGGAAAAGCCAAAGTCAAATACGCCTCACTTTCAGATAACGGGGGTAGTGGGTACAACGTTTCCAGTACTGGCGGATATTTCTATGTGAATGTTGGAACCTTTGAGATCAAAGACACCAATGAAGACGGCAAGATAGATCGGGAGGACATCAAGCTTTTTGAGCATGGAACAAATACGGAAATAACCGATTATGTTTATGATACGAATGAAAAAATCTTAAAATTGAAAAGTGATCCCGGAACAACGGTGGATATTGTATCATGGAAAGAAGAAGCTATAGACCTGAATGGAGATCCTTCAACTGTTTACAGTCTTTCAGTCACAGACCCGGTTGTTCACTTTGACAACCCGGATATAACAAATCCCGGTGTGAATGTGGATGAAGCAGAGGATTTCATTCTTAGTGTTCAGCTTCCGCCTGATCAGATGCAGATGACACTGGGAACAACGGATATTGATGTGTCACTCAACACCACTACCATGGAAAGCCTCATCGATCAAATTAACGGAAAAGTGCCAGCCGGAATCATAGCCGACTTAACCCCGGACAACAAACTGGTGTTCCGTGCGGGAACATCCGCCGATTACAGTTTTGGACGGGTCTTGGAAGATGGAAGAATCGTCCAGACTTACGGCTTGGATGCTCCCACCATCTTTTGGGAGAAAATGGGGTATTTGGGAGTTGACGGCACCTTTGGAGGAGCCTGGAAAAATGATATTGATGTGGTCAACAATTATTTGAATGATAACGCCCTGCTTCACAATCAGGTCAGCTCAAATAACTTGGATATTGACACCCGTCAAGCCAATGGGTTATACGATTTTACCAAGCGATTAGAACTGTCCAGTCAAATCGAATCCAACCCCCTGCTGCTGGCTGTTGATTACGGCCGATGGACAGATTTAAATGGCGACTGGGTGGCCGATTTACATACCCCTCGAGGTGGTTCCAACGTTTCCAGCTCCTCCATCATTTCAAGATTAAGTGAAGCCAGAAATGACTTACTGATTAACGATGGAAACACCAGTTTTGTGGATTTCTTTGGCACATTCGTTTCAGAAATGGGAATTGAAGCCCAAACCGCCATGAGAATGACAGCCAACAATCAGACCATGTTAACTCAAATCGATAACGAACGAGAACGGGTCAAAGGGGTTTCTTTAGATGAAGAGATGTCAAATATGATCAAATACCAACAAGCCTTTAATGCCGCTGCAAGAGTGATTACTGCCGTGGATGAGATGATTCAGAGAATTATAGATGGTTTAGGAATTGTAGGAAGATAAGGAAATGGAGAAAATTGTTGATGAAAAAAGGATGTCGCAAATGTATTCTTTAAATAACGGCAACAAAACAGAAAA
>JAYEGQ010000160.1:0-2702 GCA_034659095.1 Thermotogota bacterium | reverse complement strand
GAATTGGTTTTGGGATTACCTCTTAGGCAGAATTTATCTTTCACACCGGCAACGGATAAGGCGTTACTTTTTGCAAGACAACTGTTTGATTTAACGAATTTGAATGTTTATCTTGTTGATGAAAGATATTCAACCGTTTATTCACAGATAGCCCTCAGGTATGCTGGTCGAACTGTTAAGAATTCAAAAGCGATTATTGATTCAGAAAGTGCAAAAAGTATTGCTGAAATATATATTCAATCACCGGCATGGATGTTTAAATTCAACTTGGATTGCTTAACAGAAAAAACCATTAATCATTGTATTCAGAGTTCACAAACTGATGTTTTATATTTGATGGGAGGAAAAGATATATTTAGCATCCTCCGTAATTATGAGATAAGTTTCACCGTTTATGAACTAAATCCATACATTTACTCGTTGGAAAGAAATAAAGAAATCCCCAAAAATGTTGAATTTTACGGGTTCAGATTTTCAACTCCGGAAGGTTGTACGTTTTGCAAACAAAGTGCTCATGGCTCAAATGGATAGAGTATTGGACTCCGGATCCAAAGATTGCGGGTTCAAATCCCGCTGAGCACACCATTTATTTCCAATAAAATGGAGGGAGTCAAAATGGTATTAATATTAAGCGTTTTTGAGAGTGAATTAGAACCAATCAATGAAAACATGGTAACTTTCGAAAAGAAAGCCCTTTTTGAAAGAGAAATAAAAAGAGGTTTACTTGGAAGGAATGAAATTGTCACTTGTTCAGGTATTTTTGGTAAAGTTGAATCAGCTTTTATTACACAAAAACTGATAGATGAACACAAAATCAACAATATTTTTTTAGTTTCCGGAGCGGGGGCACTGACAGATGAATTGGAAATAGGGGATGTAGTAATCGGTGAAGCTTATCATGAATACGATAAGCGACTTAAAGAAAACGAGCCTAATCCAGCAATAATAGGAGACTTGGAAACATTATCAAGCATTAAATTTCAATTTTCAGGATTAAAACGTGGGAAGATCATATCCGGTGATCAAATTGTTACAGAAAAATCATTCAGGAACGAATTATATGATAGATACAGAGCTCTTGCCTTAGATATGGATTCAGCTGTAATGGCGACAGTCGCCAAAGTAAACCATTGCAAATTTCTTTCAATAAAAGTAATTTTAGACAAATCAGATGAAAAAACCAGCGAAGACTTCAACCAGTATTTTTCTGATTATAATACTGTTCCGGCTAAAATTTTATGTGAATACTTAAAAAATCATTTTGTTTCCGGTTAAAACGATTCATTTTCTTTTTCGAGAATAAAATCATAAATCTTTCTACCAATTGGTGCAGCATTTCGTCCACCATAGCCGCCGTTTTCAATTAGAACAAATACGGTATATTTTGGATGTTGCAAGGGATAAAATGCGGCAAAATAAGCATGGTATCGGCCCTCTATACCAATTTCTGCTGTGCCTGTTTTCCCTGCCAGCTTAGCTTTATAAGACGCATCTTTAAAGGCTGAATAAGCAGTTCCACCGGGCTGAGACACAACGGCATTCATTGCTATTTTCAAATAGGTCCAATGTGATTTGGGCAGATTTAGATACCGATTTGACAATGAAAATGAATTCGCTGTAATATACGACTTCTGTTTACTCCCCTCCAATGCTATCAATTCAAAAAGTTTTAGCATTTCTATAGGTGTCAACCTGACATAACCTTGACCAATAGACGATAAAACGGTATCGCCAAGATACCAATTTTCCCCTATTTCTTGTAACTTCCATGAAGCGGAAGGGTATATTCCTGTTTTCTCCTCGGGTAGATTAATTTGTGATTTTATGGTCAACCCGATGGTATCACTGATACTTTTTAAATAATCAATTCCCAATTCTAATCCTTTATTATAAAAATAGACATTACAAGATTCCTTAATAGCATCAAATAAAGTCACCGTTCCATGACCTGTTGATAACCAATCGCGATATTTATACTCTGTTTTACCATCGTTGGAATAGAGTGAAAACTCGCCATCACAATACAACCTTTGAGTTACCGCCTCATACACTGAAACGGTATTATCGGATAATACTGACAAGGCCATAAATGGCTTGATCAAACTCCCTGGATTATAGGTTGAAGAAATGGCCCGGTTAAGAAAGATATTTCCTTCATCTTTTAACATTAATTGCCATTCTTCTTCAATGATGGGGTTTGTCATCCTGGAACTTTCATAAAAAGGTATGGACACCATGGATAATATTTCGCCTGAATCAGGAGCAGAAACAATCACTACCGAAGGATTTTCAATCTCAGCTAACAACCCTTCAATGTGCTGCTGTAATTGTAGATCAACTGATAAGTAAATATCTTGACCCTTTTGAGGTTTTCGAACCGTTTGTTTCTTTAATTGACGGGTTCTCGAATCAACTTCTACCTGAGTAACACCATTTATACCCTTTAAATACTCGTTAAAGGTTTTTTCAACCCCTGCAACTCCTACCAGGTCACGATTAACATACCCGATAATGTGAGAAAGTGAACCGGTAAACGGGTAAATCCTCTCAAATTCATACTTCAATGAAATATTGGGATTACTGACAGAAATATCGGGCCTAATAAGAATATCTTCATTATGATTAATCGCATCAGTAATGTTTAATTCGGAAATGCCAGTTAGTTTTGATATGTCTTTCACAAGATCTTCTCTGGCCGATCC
>JAYEGQ010000159.1:0-2707 GCA_034659095.1 Thermotogota bacterium | reverse complement strand
ATATAAAACCGGGACTCTGCCACAGTATTATGAGTGATAGTATCTACCAGGAGCCGTATACGAGGCCCGTACGTACGTTTCTGTGAGAGGAATAATGTCCGGGGGTATCCTCGGACATTACCCTACTAGATTTCACCGCCAAGAAAGACATATCCTTTTGAAAAAAGCCTAAAAAAGACTGAAAAGCAAAGAATGTCAAGCCATTGCACGCTATAGTGTTAAAAGGCCCTCATAATATTGGATAAAAGCAAAAAAGTGATAAAATAAAGAAAAGGCAATCAAAAAGGGAAGTGAAGCCCATGGAGAAGTTTTTCAACACAGCGGGACCGGTGAGAATCGAAAACAATTACATGATCGATCCATTAAAAAGGATCAACAAAGACGAAATCATGACGTTAATCGACAACTGGCGATATTTCATCCTGCACGCTCCCCGCCAAACCGGAAAGACTTCCTCATTGCTGGCTCTTCAGGACTATATCAACAAAGACGGACAATACGATTGTGTGTATATAAATGTTGAGGCCTCTCAAGCAGCCAGAAGCGATGTTTACGAAGGGGTCCAAGCCATAATCATTGAATTAGCGGAAAGAGTCTCCTCCACATTAAACGATGAGTATTTCTTTGAAAACTGGAAAAGATGGATGGAGATGGGAGGTTTTACCGCATTAAAAACATCCTTGAAAGACTGGTGTCAAAAAAGCGACAAGCCACTGATTTTACTCATGGATGAAATTGATTCATTAATTGGAGACACACTGATTTCAGTCCTTCGACAATTACGATCAGGGTACGATAAAAGACCCCAGGCCTTCCCCCAATCCGTCATACTTTGCGGTGTGAGAGACGTGAGGGATTATCGCATCTTCTCTGACAAAGACCAACAAATGATCACAGGTGGGAGTGCCTTCAACATAAAAGCAAAATCGCTAATCGTGGGAGACTTTACCAAAGAAGAAATCAGAACCCTTTACGAACAACACACCCTAGAAACCGGACAAGCATTTGAAGAAAAAGTATATGAAATGGCATGGGAATACACCCGAGGGCAACCCTGGCTCGTGAACGCCTTGGCAAACGAAGCCTGTTTTGAAAACAAAGCCGGACGGGACAGAAGTCGACCTATCACCGCACAACAGTTTGAAGGGGCTAAAACAGATTTGATTCTCAGAAGAGACACCCATATTGATCAACTGGCCGATAAACTGAAAGAAGACAGAGTCCGGCGAATTATTGAACCCATGCTTGCCGGAGATTCATTTGACGAAGATGTATTCAACACAGATGTGGAATACTGCAAAGACCTGGGTCTGATAAAAAGAACAGAAGAAGGCTATCAAATTGCAAACGCCATCTATCGGGAAGTCATTCCAAGAGAACTGGGTTACATGACACAATTGTCCCTTGAAAGTATATACTCAAGACAATGGTACATCGAAAAAGACGGCACCCTCAACATGATGAAACTCCTGAAAGCCTTTCAACAATTCTTCAGAGAACACAGCGAAAGCTGGCTTACGAGATTCAAATACGAAGAAGCCGGCCCGCAGTTGTTGTTGCAGGCCTTTCTGCAACGCATCATAAACGGAGGCGGACTCATTGACCGGGAGTATGGATTGGGAAGGAAACGAACCGACCTGTACATCCGCTGGCCGATCATTAATAACCGATTTGAAGGTGAACAAAAAGAACACCCTTTCCCAATGTTATACAATCTTCAAGACCTTCAAAGAATCGTGATCGAACTCAAACTCAAACACCGCAGCGCCCTAGAAAGCGTCATCGAAGAAGGACTGGAACAAACCGCCGCTTATGTGGACAAAACAGGTGCCAAAGAAGCGTATCTGATCATCTTTGATCGGGAAAATGCCAATTGGGACCAGCGGATATTCATAGAGAAAAGGGCATACAAAAACCAAGAGATAACGATTTTTGGAATGTAAAAAAACCACCTGCGGAAACACAAACTCTCTCCAGTAAAACACTATGAAACCAAAACAAAAAAAGGAGAGGGTATAAAATGAAAAAGGCAATTATCTTAGTAGCAATCATGGCAATCATCATCGCAGGAGCAACATTCGGACAAATCAGACTTGGAATCACAGCACAAGATACTTACAACGGTGTTATGATCAGTGCGGTACATTACGGCTATCCGGCATCGGGAATCTTAAGAAATGGAGACATTGTCAGATATGCCAAAGTGATCTACAACTCCCAACCAGTCATGATGAGTGGCAACCTCATGGTCATGGGAATGGATCAAAAAGTCATCGTGAATTTATCAGCCTACCCCAACGGTTACGGCCAATACGTCACCAGTTCCGGACAACTTCAAAGCATTGTTTTTGGAGCACCTTACAACTCAACTGTTGTTCTGACCGTCCAAAGAAACGGCTACATGAGAACCTACGCTATCGCCCTGCTCAACAACGGCGGATTCAGAACCTTCATGGCGCATTAAAAAAAATAAAATTCTCTGGCATTGTAAACCATCCAAACAACATAAAACGCAGGGGGGCATCCTTTAAGGGTGCCCTAATGCCATTTCCGAAAAAAAGCTACCATCAATATGATATAATGATTCCACTGCAAAAAGGGTAAGATAATCCAAACAAAAGAAGATAAGAGAAAACATTGTTTTTGTCAATAAATATGGTATAATAGGGTCATACAAGCGGTACAGGAGATGATTTGAATGTGGAAA
>JAYEGQ010000158.1:0-14040 GCA_034659095.1 Thermotogota bacterium | reverse complement strand
ATCCCATTTTTTTTCGTCCGATTAGGACACCCCAAACCAGTTGAAACTGGGATCCTTTGAACCCGTTTACCATATTTCTTTTTCCAAAAAAGATTCAGTTTATTGTAAGGCTTCAAAGCTCTATCACACTTTCATTAATCACTTCAGGGTTTTCAAAGAAATCGATTAATTGAATCCGTATGGTTTCAAGTTCTTCAGAACTATCACTTTCAAGATAAAAAAACCATTTCTCCTTAAACCATGATTCTACATAAAGGTTGCCTTCCTGAGCTTTATACTCTCCCATCAAAAAGGGAATGGATGTGAAAGATGATTTAAATAAAGCGTTATTCTCTTTTGCAAATGCTCCCCAAAGGTAATAAACACCTTTTCTTTTTGTAGTGCGTGCAGAAACAATTTTTGCATAGCCACCGTTTTTCCCAGAATAGGTGATTGAAATCATGTTTCCTTCAAGGGAATCGTTCTCCAGAAAATCGGATACGTTATCAAATTTAAATTCTGCTGTTTTATAATTTGCAAGCTTAAAATCCACAAGTGTTGAAACGGTAAAATCATCCTTTTCAGGTACTTCACCACAAGATGTTAAAAATAACATCACAAATATTATCAATAAAACGGAAAAAAGAGGTTTTTTCATCTAATCACCTTCTACTTTCATTACATATCCCTTAGAAAATCATTGTAAATCTCAAAGAAGTTTTACTACAGCTTTTTTAAAATAAACTTTGACCAATTTTCCATTGCTTCAATATCATTGGTTAACTCATCAGTTCGTTTCCAGGTATAGTCAAACTTATCCTTTTCGTTGATTCCATAGAATTCAATTTTTACCTTGTAAGCCATTCCGAGATGTACTTGCCCCACACTTGTTGTGCTATCGTAAATGACACCAAGAAATTCAGGGGTTTCCATTAATTTCACTTTCACTTCTTCATCAATTTCGCGTTGCATACCCTTTTTAAAGGCGTCTAAGGGTGTTTTTGAATCTTCATTGTTTACGTGGCCTCCCACTCCCAGGCTTATTTTGTTATGAAGCCTTTTTTCACTCTGGGTTGTTAGTCTTTTTAAGGTGAGAATTTCAATTTTTTCGTTGACCATGGCAATATAAGGTATGATTTGTTTATAATACGGGTCCTGTTCAACTGTATCACGGTCTTTGAACAATCCGTTTTTTTCTATGATCCCAAATAGTATCTTCTCGTCTGCATCTTTAAGACCGGGATTTCCCTTGATAAATTCTTTAAGATTTTCAGTTTCTATGACTAAAATATCTTCCTTCATCAAATCACCAAATCAATCGTTGCTTTTTATATAAAACTGCATTTCTAATACAACTCCTTTGTCCACTTCTGAAACAATGACCATTTTGTCAGAATACCTTTGGATGTTTGGCAATCCCATCCCGGCACCAAATCCCATTTCTCTTATGTGATCCGTTGCCGTTGAAAATCCTTCTGTCATGGCAATTTCAACATCTGAAATCCCCTTCCCGTGATCTTCAATACGTATTCTAACATAGTCTTCATGAACAAAACAGTAAATCGTACCTACATTTCCACTATGAATCACAACATTAGTTTCCGCTTCATAGGTAGCAATGGCTATCTTTCTGACAATATCTTCAGGGATATCCTTTTTATTTAACAAATAATCTTTTAATCTGGCTGCACCAATGCCGGATAGACTGATTTCAGTATAATCAACGGGAAAAACAAAATCAGCACCTGATTTGTTGATTTCTTCACCGGTAATCAAAGACCTGTTTAATGCTTCGCCGTCTAAGACATCAGACATTCTCTTATCTCTGACGTACAACACCCTGAATTCTTCCAAAATACTGCGTAAAATATCTTCTTTCGTAATAATACCAAGAAGGTTGTTAGCTTTGTCTACCACAGGAAACCGTCCAAATCCATGTCTTGTAAATTGTTCGAATATTTTTGGGAGGTTTGCATCCGGTGAAATAACCTTTAATTTCGTGCTCATGTGCTTTTCTACCGGTTGTAGTATTTCCCTGTTTTCCAGGGCTTTAATAATATCCTCTATACTAACCAAACCTACAAGTTTACTGTCATCAACAACGGGTAATCCCGATATTTTCTTTAGTCTCATGAGCTCTTTTGCCTGTTCCATTGTTCTATCAGAAGAGATTGTGATCACATTGGAGATCATAATATCTCTTGCCAACAAGTCCTTGAACAACAACTGCATTTGATCAATTAATTTATCGACGGTTGCCTTCATTTAACTCCCCCTCCGCCTGTTTTTCATAAACTCTTGATGTCTTTCATTTTTCTTTCATACAACCTACCACAGGCTGTATACATGGCAAGAGGTGAATGAAGCAAAGGAATACCAAATAATCTTGCAGCTTCAATTGTTGATTCAGGTATTTGTTTCTTTCGTACAATGACCAAAGCCCCAATACCAACAATACTGGCGGTCCTGACAACTTGAGCAGTATTCAAGCCGGTTATTAAAAGCATCCCGGGTTTTGCAAATGCCAATACATCACTCATCATATCAGCGGCACCTGCTCTTTCTATTTCTAAATCATCTTTCTTTTCTTCTCCAACTACCATTAATGCTTCTAGTACTTCTGCTATTTCTCCCAGTTTCAAATCCAATCACTCTCCTGTTTTATCGATTAATAGATCACCTTTGTAATAGTGTTTGATAAAAGATTGGTACGACCATGGACATTGCTCATTAAAAATGTTAGCAATTATTTTAGCATATTCTTGTATTTCATATTGTGCGTGTGAATCAGCACGAAGGTTTAGAAAGTTCATGAGACTTCTTACATTAATGGTCCAATACCATTGAGTATAAATATTCAAAGGCAAAACCATTCTGGCCATTTCTCTCGCAACTCCTTGACTCAAGAGCTTTTCATAAGTATCATAGCAGTTCTCAGTCTGTCTTTTTATCATTTCTGTTGAACCTGATCCTTTTTCGTCATCAAAACCAAATAGGCTGCCTTGTCTGTTAACTTTATCCTGTTTCCTCATCTTTTGAGGGTAATAAAACTCATGCTTGATGATAGAGTACCGACCTGATATTTCATTAAAGCTGGAAATCCTGTGTCTAAACCATTGCCTCGCCACAAACATGGGTGCTTTAACTCTGAAAGTAAAAACAATATGTTCAAAAGGACTTTCATGACCATTTTCCATCAAATAATCAATGAGTTTTTTATCCCTTTTTTCACTAGACAAGCCTTTTTGAAAAGAAACCCTGGCGGCTTCTACTGCTCTAAGATCATTTCCCATCATATCAACAAATTCTACAAATCCTTTATCCAATACTTCAAATATCTTTTTCTTTGACATTATTCAACTCCAGTTTAAATTTTCCTTTCAAATATTCCTTCATGATATGTAAACCTCTTTTTGATTTTTCAGCTCTTCTCTTCTTTTTAGGTGCTCTTATTCTAAGATCAGGAAGTAAACCAAAGTTAGCATACATGGGTTTTAAATCATCCGAATGGCTGCAATAATTAAAAAGGCTTCCCATCATCGTTTCCGAAGGAAAAGTGATTTTCTCTAAGCCCATTAACTTTTGATATATATTCATTCCCACAAAAAAACCTGACGCGATTGATTCTACATAACCTTCAACGCCCGTTATTTGACCGGCAAAATAGAGTCTGGAGTACTTTTTTGAGGAAAAATCATCATTTAAAAGAATTGGACTGTTTAGATATGCATTTTTGTGCATTACACCATAACGTAGTACATCTACATGTTCCAAACCTGGAATCATACGTATAATTTTTTTCTGCTCAGGCCATTTCAATCTCGTTTGAAAACCCACCAAATTATACATTGTTCCATTGTTGTTTTCTCTCCTCAATTGAACAAGAGCATAAGGTTCTTTGCCGGTTCGAGGATCAATTAAACCAACTGGTTTTAACGGTCCAAATCGCATGGCATCAACACCGCTTTTTGCAATCTCTTCAATGGGTTGGCATCGATCAAAAAGATGTTTTTTCTCAAAATCTTCAACGGGCAAACATTCAGCATTGATTAAGGTTTCTCTGAAACTTTCATAAGTCATTTTATCCATTGGACAATTTAAATAGGCACCATTTTTAGGTTGATGGTACTCATCAAATTGATCATATCTATCTGCTGAAAAGACAATTTCTTTATTAATTTCTTCCGATTCGATGATTGGTGAAACTGCATCGAAAAAAAACAATTCTTCGCTTTTAAGAAAAGTTGACAATGAAGCCATTAACGATTCTGATGTAAGCGGTCCGGTAGCCACAACCAAGTATTCGTTTTGTAGATCAAATTTGCGTATATCTGTAATTTCTTCCCTGACGATTTCAGTTCTTTCTTCAACAGCCCGGGTTACTTTTTGTGAAAAGAGATTTCTATCAACAGCCAAGGCCTTTCCTGCTCTTACACGACACTGGTTTGCAATATTAAGTAACCGTGAATTAAGAAGCATTAATTCATTCTTTAGCATTCCGGATGCGTTTTCTATCATCTCAGATTTTAAGGAATTAGAGCAGACCAGTTCTGATAACAATGCTGTTTGATGAACAGGTGTCATCTTTACCGGACGCATTTCAAATAATCGTACCTTTACACCTCTTTTTGAAAGGTACAAAGCGCATTCACTTCCTGCAAGTCCTCCGCCTATTATGTTAACTATCATAATTATTTTGCCCCGTCCAAAAAACGTTTTTTCATATATAGAATATTGCCGTTTTTAATAGGTTTGTATTCTATTTCGGTCATTATATTTTTCATCAAATAAACACCCAAGCCGTGATCCTTTAAATCATCAAGATCGCGAGATCCAATTTTACTTACATCGACCGGCTGCCCATTATCTTGAATTTCGAAGAAACATTCCCTTTTCTCATTATCCCATATGATTTTTAAGGTAATGACCTGATCAACTGTATAATTGTACGTGTGCTCAATTACATTCGCCAAAGCCTCGTTAATGGCCAATTCAGTATCAAAGATTTCAGCATCAGAGACTTTTTTCAGTTTTAAAAAGGTTTTCAAAGAAGATCTTATAACCCTGATGTTATCAATTTTCGAACTAAAAGTAAAAGTAAAGAAATCAGCCATTAATTACCTCCTCGTTATTTAATACTGCTTGTTCTAATGTAATAGAATATATATTCTTGAATGTATCCACAAAACTCTCCAAATATATTTTGACCAACAACCATCAAACTCTCTGCATTTCCCGTTACGTTAAAGTGTTGTTTTAAAAATCTGGATATCCACACATCTACAGGAAACGCCCTAAAATCGGAAAAGCCAAATAACGCCACACAATTTGCTACCTTGTAACCAATTCCACTGAAACCGGTCAAATAATTTAATTTTTGCTCTAGGGGCATGTTTTTTAAGGTATAAAATTCTTTCATTTCAATCACTTCAAGGAGTTCTTTCAGCCATTTTGAACGATAACCAAACAACATGGATTGAAAATCAGCTGATTCTAAACGTCTAAGTTGATCAATTGATGGAAAAAGAAAAAAGGGGGAATCACCAACGAAAACCTGGTTTTCAGTGAAAAAACTTGCCAAAGTTTCACAACGTTTTTTTATTGTTGGAATATTGGATTGAGTGGATAATAAGTACTCCACCAGCATTTCCCAAGGATCCTGTCTTAAGAGTCTTATCCCAATAGTTGTATCCACTATTTCATTAAATAACGGTATGAATTCCGGATACGTTTTTTCAACTTGTTTCAAAGCGTTTCCTTTAATACTTTGCAATGAATCATTTAAGCCAAGATAATGAATAACTCCGTTTTCAAGATTTTCTCCCATGATTTCTTCAGTATTGGATTGTACAGTTAATAGACATTTCGTCTTATTATGGTACAGAATAAGCGGTGTTCTATTGATGACTCCGTACCATTTACCGTTTTTTTTATACCATCTAAAAGTTTGTCCGCAATTTAAAGTTTTATCTAAATCCAATGAAACATTGACGGGAATTTCCACTTCAATCAATTGTTTTCTGATACTTAATCACCATCTTTATCATATATCGAGTATTCACAACCACAATAATTCTGTCTATACAAACCAATCAATTTGCTTTTCTTTACACTGTTTAAAAAACCATCACGCTTTCTGAATTCCTGATGATAATAACGAACACCAATATTCTTTTCTATGGAATTTCCTGCTTTTTGTATCCAATTTACATCCTTATGTGGGCTGGTCATTAAAGAGGTTGTAAAAAAACTAATGTCATTCTCTTTTGACGTTATTGCAGTTTCTAAAAGGTTTAAGTATATGCATTTCCTGCATCTTGCTCCACCTTCTGGTATATTCTCCAACCCTTTCATTTCTCTTTTCCAGCGATCAGGTTCATATTGACCATAAATGACATCAATACCATAAAAATCCTTAAGAACAGAAACAGCCGTTTTTCTTTTCTCATATTCTTCCAAGGGTTGAATATTAGAATTAGAAAAAAAACCAACAACTTTGAATTTTTCCTCAAGCCTTTCGATAGCTGTCGTGGCATCGGGAGCACAGCAGATATGGAGTAAAATCTGATCGTTCAAAATAATTTCTCCGAATCTAACAAGATGGTTACAGGCCCATCATTAACCAATGAAAACATCATGTGTTCCTGAAATTTTCCATATTCTACTTTAATGCCTTTATTTGTAATCATTTCACCGCAAGCCAGGTATAACTCCTTAGCTTGCTCCAAGCCTGCCGCCGCAGTAAAGGAAGGCCTTCTCCCCTTTCTGGCATCTGCGTATAGTGTAAACTGTGAAATCAACAAAACCTTTCCATCTATATCCTTGACGGACAGATTGAGCTTTTGATCGTCATCCTCAAATATTCTTAAACCTGAAATTTTTGAAGCAATCCATTGTGCATCGTTTACATTATCCTGATGTGTGACTCCCAATAAAACAGCCAACCCTTTATTAATTTGTCCGGTTATTTCTCCGTCAACTTCTACTTTGGCTTTCTTGACCTTTTGTACAACTGCCCGCATTATTTCCTCCTGGCTCTGTATACTCTGGAAATACCCTTTAAACCTTTCCAGTATTCTATAACATCGTTTAATTGTCCTGCTGATCTTACATAAACGGTGATCGTATAGACAACATAGTCCCAATCATTAAACTTTGTATTAACCTCTTTCATTTTCAAATTCTTTTCTTTTGTCCTTTGAATGATATCCTTTAGAACTTTTCCAGATGTATCTGAAGATTCAAGAACGATTCTAGCCAAATAAAACTCGTTTTCAGTATCTCCCCATTTAACATCAACAATCTCTCCCTCTTTAACATCCTGCGCATTGGGACAACTTGCCGCGTGAATGGTGATCCCCTTTTTACTCATGATACCCACTACCTTATCTCCTGGTAATGGATTACAACAATGAGCTATCTTTACATCTATTCCAGACTCTCCGTTAACAAGTACCGTATTTTTTGATGTTACTTTTTCCCCATCTACTACGATGGGTTCTTCTTCTTCCTCTTCAGTAAAAAGCGTAATGATTTGTTCAGATGAATAATTGGCATCGCCAATTTTCATTAATATATCATTTTCAGTAAAATTTTGATTCAGATTCAGAAATTCTGTTAATTTTTCTGAAGCCAAGATATCATCTATGGAAAGGTTCAATCTTTTTGAAGCTTTCCTGATAATATCCTTCCCATGGTCAACGAGTCTGTCACTATCTCTCTTTTTAAAAAATCTTCTGATCTTTGCGCGGGTACTAGAAGATCTCGCCCATTTTAACCAATCTAAACTGGGACCGCTTCTGTTTTTATTAACGATTACTTCAACTATATCCCCATTCTTCAGTTCATAACTATTTTGTACAATTTTTCCGTTTACTTTTGCACCGGCAAAATGATGTCCCACTTCAGTATGTACAGTATAAGCAAAATCTATGGTCGTTGCACCTGCCGGTAAATGCTTTACTTCTCCTTTTGGAGTAAAAATGTATACTTCTTCAACTTGAAGTTCATTTTGAAAATCTTTGAATCCGGTATATCCCTGTTTATAGTCCTGATGCCATTCCACGAGTTTTTTTAACCAGTTCTGCTGATATTTTGACATCTTTCCTTCTTTATAAATCCAATGAGCGGCTAATCCGTATTCAGCCTCATTATGCATTTCTTTACTTCTGATTTGAATTTCGAGGGGTTCTCCTCGATGTGTGATAACCGTTGTATGCAACGATCGATAACCATTTGATTTAGGTGTTGCAATGTAATCTTTAACCCTTCCGGGTATGGGTTTCCAAAGATTATGAACCAACCCCATGACATAATAACACTCTCGCTCAGTCTCGGTTAAAACTCTTAGGGCAATGAGATCGTATATCTCATCAAAGGCCTTACTCCTTTTTGTCATCTTCTGCCAAATGCTGTAGAAATGCTTCTCTCTACCTGAAATATCACAATTAATCCCTTGTCGCGCCAGTGATAATTGTAAAAGGCTTTTGTATTCTTCAGTTATCAGTTCCCGGTTAGCTCTTTTTTCGTCAACCATATCCGCTATTTTTTCATATTCATTGGGATAAAGATGTTTAAAAGCCAAATCTTCCAGCTGCCATTTCAAAGAATGGATCCCCAACCTGTGTGCAATGGGGGAAAAGATCTGGAAGGTTTCTTTCGATTTTTCTTCCTGTTTTAACCTTGGCATAGAATCAATCGTACGCATGTTATGAAGTCTGTCAGCCAATTTCACCAAGATAACTCGTATATCCTGAGCCATGGCAAAAAACATCTTGAGTATGGTTTCCGCCTTTTTGTCAATGTTGGTTTTTGAAATATCAATTTTATCTATCTTTGTCACACCATCAACAATATGAGCAACTTCCTCACCAAACTTTATTCTTATATCAGCAAGCGTAGCGTTTGTATCTTCAGCAACATCATGTAAAAGACCTGCTTTAATACTCGTTATATCCAAGTTTAATTCAGCAAGAATCAATGCAACATTTAAAGGATGATTGATATAAGGTTCTCCGGATTTTCTAATTTGTGAGGAATGACAAATCTTAGCGTATTCATACGCTTCGACAACACTGATTAATTCTTCTTCTGTGTAATTTTTGAATAAGTGCCCCAGTGTTTTTCTCAGTTCCTCCGGGAGCCTTTCCATCTTCAATTTAGTCATAAAATCTTTCCTCTATACCCTTCTGCTTTATTTTAACATATATAGCGCTGCTTTTTTTTGAAAATATCAATGATGATTACTTTACCAATACCGTTTCAATTGCAAACATCCAAAAAATATGCTTTCACTTCTTCATACTGATTTGGCAAAATCTGAAAACTCTCTCTTAATGATAGTCTTTCCTTTAATCTGGAAGGTATTTCTATGGTTCGATCGATAATTTTTTCCATATGCTCTAAAAATTTTGCCGGATGAGCTGTCTCTAAAGCTATCCCCCTAATATCTGGGTTGAAAGCGTTTAACTCAAGGGTTTCCTGCATTGCCAGAAATCCAACAGCTCCATGCGGATCCAGCAAATACTGATATTTTTGAAATACGTCTTTTATCTTTTCCTTTGTTTGTTCATCTGTAAACGCTAACCCAATGATGTCATCTTTGATTATTTTATAATCGTGATGATAAAGATCCATAATCCGTTCGAAATTGCTTGGATCGCCTACATCCATCGCATTGGATAAAGTGCTTTTAGATGGCTTGGGAAGATACTCCCCGGTTATTAGATATTGAGGTACAACATCATTAATATTTGTAGCAGCGATAAATTTTTCAATATTTAAACCCATTTTTTTAGCAATGATACCTGCACATAAATTACCAAAATTTCCACTTGGAACAGAGATATACAACTTATTAAAATCTTTTAATTGTGAAATAGCCTTAAAATAATAAACAATCTGCGGCAGCAATCTGGCAATGTTTATTGAATTAGCCGTTGTGATACCGTGGTCTCTTTTAATCTGGTTGTCTGTTAACAGTTGTTTCACTATTTTTTGGCAATCATCAAAATTACCCTTAATTTCTAATGGATGAATATTTTGACCATAGGTAGTAATTTGTTTCTTTTGGATATCACTTATTTTGTTTGAAGGATATAAGATAAAAACCCGAATCCCCTCAACGTTGTAAAAACCGCTTGCAACTGCACTTCCTGTATCTCCGGAAGTCGCTACCACAATGTTAATCTCCTGCTTATCATTTTTGATCAGTTTAGAGAGAAGCCTCGACATAAATCTTACCCCCACATCTTTAAAAGCAAGTGTGGGGCCATGAAATAATTCCAGGACGGAAATATTATCAGTCATTGTTTGCAAAGGTGTATCAAAATTCAAAGCATCGTCTACAATCTCTTCAAAATCAGATTGATTTAAATCATCAACTATGAAATCATGAAGAATCACCTTAGCAATTTCGTTGATGGGCATATTCTGAAATTCTAATAAAGCATGTGTTGATATCTGAGGAAAATCTTCAGGCATATACAAACCACCATCCGATGGCATTCCTGTTATAACTGCTGTTTTTAAATCAATTTTTAAGCCATTGTCTTTGGTACTGAAATATTTCATGTATTATTCCTCCAAACTTTGGACATAACTTCCTTTATTCTTTAAAAGTGAAACATAAGATTGGGAATTGATGCCTGTTGCTCTCAACAACTTTTCAATTTCTTCTTTCTCATTAAGTAACTTATCGTAGCTATCAGAAAATGAAAAGACTGTTGGCCCGGATCCTGAAATGGAGAGATTGAACGTGTCGCTTTTCTTGGCGATATCCCTCATCTCATAGAAGTGAGGGATAAATGCAGCCCTTTTTTCTTCTATAAGATAGTCGCTTAAAGAATCCCTGATTAACATTTTATCTTTTAAACAGAATCCCGTTATCAAAGCTCCTATATTAGACCATTGTTTAACCGCAAGAGAAAGAGGTACTGTTTCAGGAAGAACCGCTCTTCCTTCTTTCGTATTCACTTCAACTTCGGGATGAATTAATAAATAATAAAGATCTTCTGGAATTGGTAATGGAATAACTTTCATTGGATTAGAATGCCGAATGTGTGTAACTCCTCCATATAGAGAAGGAGCGATGTTATCACCATGAGCTGATCCACAAGCTAATTGTTCACATCTTAATCCAATTTTAAAAAGTTCTTCTTTAGTAGCCATATTATCATAGATGGCATTTACTGCCAATAATGCTGCGACTGAACTAGCAGCACTGGAACCCAAACCACTTCCTAAAGGTAATCCCTTATCCAGCTCAACAAATAATCCGTCTCCTTGAATATGGAACATTTTTAAATATTCTTTCACTGCAAAGCTCGCTGTGTTTTTCTCAGGGTTATTCGGAAGTTCTTTATTGTTGAGGATTTTTAATTTGACTCCTTGAAAGTCAGAACAACGCGTAATTGTTACAACATCGTATAAACAATCTATTGAAAAGCCCAGAACATCAAACCCACAACCAATATTGGCAACTGTTGCCTTTCCGATTGCCTGTGCCAATCTCATTAATAATCCCACCTTTTATTAAGTGCATTTGCAATTCTGAAAACATCCGACATGACCCCTCCTGCCGTCACTTCAGCTCCTGCACCGGCTCCTTTTATAACTAACGGATTTGTGTATCGTTTTGTATAAATGGCAATAATATTATCCGTTTCATTTAGGTTAAAAAATGGATGTTCGTTGTTTATCCATTCAAGTTTGATTGAAGCTCTTCCATCCTCATATTTACCAATCCAGCGAATGACAAACCCTTGATCTTTGGTTTTTTTAACCAATTGAGTATATTTTTCATCTTCTCCCTCAAGTCGCCTATAAAATTCTTTTATAGACACATCTTCTGAAGTATGAGGCGATAACAAATGCTCAATGTTGATATCATCAAGTTCCATGTCAATTCCAGATTCCCTAACCAATAAGAGAATCTTTCTGGCGAAATCCACACCTGAGAGATCTATTCGGGGATCAGGTTCGGTATAACCTAAATCTTTTGCCTTTTTTACAATATCACTGAATTTTGTTGATTCAGTTAATTGGTTAAATAAATAGCTAATGGTTCCGGATAAAATCGCTTCAAATTTTTTGATCTTATCACCGGTATCCTTTAAATTTCGAATTGTATCAATAATTGGTAATCCTGCACCTGCATTGGTTTCATATAGAAAATGAACTTTATATTGATTGGCTGTTTGTTTTAGTTCCTCATACACACTCATAGGCTTTGTATTGGCGATTTTATTTGCCGCAACAACGGATATCCTGTTTTGCATTAAACTAATGTATGAATCGGCAATCTTCTCACTGGCAGTACAGTCGACAAAAACCGTGTTGATAATATTATGCTCATTCACCATAGTTAATAATTTTCTCGTATCTGAGGTTATATTAGAATGAATCAACTGTTCTTTCCAATCATTCAAATTTATCCCTTGTGGGTCAAAAAGCATCTTCGTTGAATCAAGAATAGAAATTACCCGAAGTTCAACTCCTTTTTCTTCTAAAAATGCTTTTTTGGCCTTTTTGAGTTGTTTTATAAATTCAGTGCCGATAAGACCCTTACCGGCAATAACCAAATTGAGAACTCTTCTTTTTGTGAAAAAGGCATTATGAAGGCTGTTTAAAGCTCTTTCCTCATCATCGTTGCTAATGACGATGGATATGTTAAGTTCTGAAGCTCCTTGTGCGATTGCCACAACGTTAACTCCGTTTTCTCCAAAAGCGTTAAATATTCTCCCGGCAACCCCAGGTGTATTTCTCATTTTGTCCCCCACAACTGCTATGATCGAGAGATTTGTATCCACTTCTATCTCATCAATCATCTTTGTCATCATTTCCAATTGGAATTCTTTTCGAAGGGTATTACATGCAGTTAAAGTTGCATCAGGTTGTACAGCAACACAGACTGACTGTTCAGATGATGCCTGACTGATCAATATGGCATTGATGTTATTTTCAGCAAGCGTTCTAAATATTCTAGCCGAAATCCCTCTGACACCAACCATTCCACTCCCTGTAATATTAATAAGAGAGACGGTGTCAATAGATGTAATACCCTTGGCAAAATCTTTTAAAGGGACGGTTGCTTTCGAAACTCTTGTACCTTTGAAAGATTGATCAAAAGTGTTTTTTATGATAATTGGTACACCATTTTCCTTTGCCGGGCGGATAGAATGAGGTAACAATACCTTTGCACCAAAATACGATAATTCAAGGGCTTCATCGTAGCTCAATACATCTAAACTAAAGGCGTCTTTGACTTTAATGGGATCAGCAGACATGAAACCGTTAACATCTGTCCAAATTTGAATTTCATCTGCTCTTAAAACTGATCCAATAAACGTTGCGGTTAGATCTGAACCACCTCTTCCCAAGGTAGTAATAACACCGTTATCAGTTCTACCGGTAAAACCTGGAATGATTTTTATTGTTTTCTTATCTGGATTTAATATCTCTATAATTTTCTTGGATGTCATTTCCGGTTTAATTCTGGCGTTACCAAAAACTTCATCGGTATAGATTAGATGGTAAGAGTCACAAAATTCAGCCTGTTTATGAATTACTTTCAAAAAACCAGTTAATAATCGAGATGATATTTTCTCTCCAAAACTCATGACTAAATCTTTCGTTCTACGTGAAAATTCTCTTAATAAAAAAACACCTTCCAACATCTTTTCAAGTTCTTTATGAATCTCATTGATTTGAATGTTGAGTTCATGGTCATGATCAAGTGAAAGATTCGTTATTGCCCGTTGATGTCTTTGTACAATATTATTATAAAGCTTTTTATAAGATTGATTGCCGTTAGCTGCTCTTTCTCCGGAATCAATTAATTCATTTGTTATTCCAGAAAAAGCTGAACAAACGATCACATCTCCTTTTTCTTCCAGAATGATTTGAGCAATCCTTTGGATACCATCAGCATCTGAAAGAGATGTACCACCAAATTTCATTACTTTCATTGTTATCACCTACCACAGAAGAATCATTAATTTTATTAATATACCATATTCTTTTATGATGTTATAATGATATCTACAGAAATATCAAGCTTGA
>JAYEGQ010000157.1:0-14159 GCA_034659095.1 Thermotogota bacterium | reverse complement strand
TCGTGCTTTTAATCGATGAAATCGACGCCCTTGTTGGAGATACGCTTATATCGGTCCTGAGACAATTAAGAGAGGGATATACGCAACGACCGGACTCCTTCCCACAATCTATCATTCTGTGTGGTGTGAGAGATGTACGGGACTACAGAATATTCTCAGATAAAGACCAGCAAATGATCACCGGCGGAAGTGCATTCAACGTCAAGGCGAAATCTTTAACAGTCGGTGACTTTACACAAGAAGAAATCAAGACATTGTACCAACAACATACCCAAGAAACGGGACAGAAATTTGAAGAACCCGTTTTTGATCTGGCATGGGACTACACCAGAGGGCAGCCTTGGCTGGTAAACGCCTTGGCGAATGAGGTGTGTTATGAAAACGTAGCTGGAAGAGACCGAAGTAAAACAATCACCACACAAATGTTTGAGGGAGCAAAACAAGCCTTAATTGCTAGAAGGGATACCCATATTGATCAATTGACGGATAAATTAAAAGAAGACAGAGTACGACGTGTGATTGAACCGATCTTGGCGGGTAGAGAACAGTATCAGGAAATGTCGGATGAAGACATCCAGTCAAAAAACGTGTCAGAGTTGTATGAGCCAATGTGTTGAGCGAATTCAGTGTCATCCCACTGACACTCGTGTTTGTCTTTGTCAAAAGTCCCTGTATCAGAATTAGAAAATTCTTCAGATAGAATCCCTCAATATTTTCAAATAGTTCTCCAAAATGTTCCTTGACAATTTCCTCAATTGATGTCAATATATTCATGTCGGTACTCTCCTTTTTTGTAGTATTGTTGTGGTCTAGTAGCTTAAATAATACTACTTCTGAGTACCGATTTTTCTCTTTTCAAGGACCTTCTTCACTTTGTTTCTTTTTTGTTTCTGTCACTTATATTACGCTGTAATGTTTACGCACATTGTGAGTCATTAGAGAAACTTGAAGCAGTGATTAAAACCAGTAGAATAAAAAATAACGTCCGTTTAGAGTTCATCATTGTATTTCTTCCACTTCCTTTGCCCTCTCGGGGAAAATTTTAAAATAAAGTTTAAGGTTTCTAATTTAATTTTCACCCTGTTTAAAGTGTTGATTCAAAACAAGGTTCCGAATCCTGAGTTAATATAATACTTCTTTTAAGTATATTTGTAAAATCGTAATGTCTGAGCATAGCGGGGACAGGGCTGGTGATTTACGTATCAGCAGCCCTGTCCCCCGGGGAGGGTATTAAAACTTCATAAAGAGTGTTTTTGTTCGTACTTTTTAAAACCTCTTTTTAGATTTTCGTTTTCAAGTTTGTTGTTAAAAATATCATCTCCGCAATTGGCACGAACCGCCACATTTTCATCCACATAAAAACATTCGCCTTTGATGAAGCGCTCAACATTCTCCCGTTTTTCTGTCGTATATTCCACCATTTTGTCGCAATAGCCACAATAATCCAGCAACCTCATTCTTCCCCCAAAACATCAGTCCTTACATATTTCTTAAAAGCATCCACTTCTGTAAAAACTCTAAATCCTGACTGACTGGCAAAGGCAACTACTTCAGGGCCTTCATTCAACAAAACAGCTACCGGTTGGCTCAACTCTTCCTGTAACCCACTTGGCCATGCCAAATCAAAGATGGCTTGCTTATTGCCGTCTTCTTCGTTTGTGAAAGTATAGGGAATCAAACCCTTTGGCAACGATTGAGATTCAACCCACTGATTAATTGCTTTCAATTCTTGTTCTTCGTCTTCATTACTGATACTCCCACCTATTTGAACCGGCATCCTTTCAAATGAGCTGGTTGCCGTTAGCCATCTTGAATCTCCATGCAACAACTCCTCCATTTTCTTATTCAAGGCCTCTGCCAATAACTGTTTTTTCGCTTCTAAAAACTTCGGATAATTTTCTATTTTCCACAATTCACGATCCATAGGAATCCATTGCGATGCCAACGCTCCAGGATAAGCCGATTCAATTTCAGGAAAGTATTCTTCCGGTAACCGATCACTGATTTTTAAGTTTGTATCCTTGGTCAGAAAGCAATAATTTGCCAATGCATTAACCATCATTCTGTCATGGCCGCGCTTATACAATTGCGCCTTTGGGAAAATATGATGGACTTCCAGTTTATTCATCTTTCCCAATAAATTGGCAGTCAGCGGTAACCCATTACCCCAATCTTTCGCCTCTCCCATGCGGGTCATCATATAGAGGACGGGATAAAATCGGGATCCCACACTCCAGGTTGAAAAATGATCTGCTTCCACTCTCAGCCCACCATGCCAAAGCCTCAACTGTTCCACCAATTGATCCAAGCCCTTTTCAATCGGCTCCAAAGCTTCCAAATCCTTGTCAATGAAAGATTCTGTTGAACCTGAAAAACGTCCCCACATCCCCGCCTGGGCATACCAGAAAAGCAACTTGTCCCTTTCAATCTCGGACATGGGTCCCATCTTAAGGCGTTCTCTCTGATCAAAATATCGGACCATTACCGGAATGCCAAAACGTCCAAACAAAACTCGATCATGATCCAATCCCAATCGCCCGCTGATATAATTTAAACTGGTATCGATGTGTTTCTTCGCCCGATAAAAGGCCTCCTGAACTTCATCCGATGTCTTGTTGTGCAAATACTGAAATTTTGCCTCACCGGTTAGCACAGTATTGATAGAACGCAATAACCAGTCCAGATTAAAATTAAAATCAGACTTTTGCCAATTTTCAATTTCCTCATTCATTGTCTTTCTTGCATCCGGCCAATCAGAACAAATTTTTGCCAAAGCTAAATCTCCTTTGGAAAGCTTCGTTCCACCGCTGTTCACACGGTTAAAAATATCCACAATGATATCGATGGTTTTATCCTCTCCGGTGATTTCTTCAGCATGCAGTTCAATGTCTAAAATACCCAGAATCCGAGAAATTCTTCCGGAGTATTTAACGGCCTTTGTGCCTATTTCCGGATTTTCCGCCAGCTTTTCCACAAGTCTTTCATGTCCTATTTGTCCAGCCTTCATCAGTGCAGACACATTAATCCATAAAGGATCGTTACTCATTTTCATAGGTTGGAAAAACGAAAAACTCTCCGTGTCCAAATTAAAACGCAAATCCTGAAAAACTCTGCAATCCCCTTCAAAAAAATCAGGAGCTTTTCCTCTGGCAACACCGTAAACGGAAGTAATTCGTTGCTGACCATCCAACAACAATTTAATCACCCCTGAAGAAACAGGGGTATCTCCCCGATGTGCTGCCTTTTTAGACTCCGTTGTCCATAACAAAAGAGACCCCACCGGATGGCGCTTATACAAAGAATCAAATAATCCCTTCACCTGGTCCCGGTTCCAGACATACCCCCTCTGGAATTCGGGTAAAGCCATATGTCCGTTGTCAATATGGTCGAGTATGGTTGATATCTTCATTGCATTCACTTCCTATTATTTTAATTTCTTGCTATTTTAATTGTGTTCTATGTACCAACTGTACAGCGATATTCTATGTATATTTGTAAAGGCATGTACTAAAAGGACTAATCCTTATGTGAAAAAAGAATATCAAAATATCTTATTCTGAGAAATTTGATTTAATTTTTTTACCAATTCAAAAACATTTGTACATGAACACGCATTATTTGGATTCTTCCCTTGCTTAATAATATGGCTTTGGTAGGAAAAATCAGCATTATCTACAGCTGTACTGATAAATTCCTTCAGATACTCAAAATGCTTATCATCACTTTTTGTGTATTTAGCATTAATATTAGTAATTTTAAAAAGGGTGTTTAGCTCTTTTGTGTATTCATTTCTGTGTTTGTAGCCTAAAACCCTGTTAAAATGATAAATAAACCATATTTCAAATGCTTAATTTGACCAGATAACATTTATCTTCTGCTTTCCTTCGACCGTTTTCTCAAAATTCTTTGTAAGTCTATTTGCTTTCTGTAGATCAAAATTCTGATCACGATCTCCCAATACCCAACACGAACCCACATCTTTATTCTTGTTGTCATTCATATACTTTATTGCTTTTTTTACTAATGCTACAGGGTCACAAGTGTTAGATTTCATGCTTTTTATGGTTGGAATAACAGAGCAATTTCTTTTGTCGCCCATCGCTTGAAGAAAAGCCTTGAAATAATTTTGTTCTGTCTTTTGATTTGGTCCATGGATAATAATCATACGAATTTTCTGAGTTTTAGAACCCCTTTTTCTTTTTCCTTTCAAGTTATCACCTCAGTCCGGATCCGAAAATCTGGGAATTCCATCAAAATTACCAAGCAAATATTTTTTCATCGTATTAGTTTCAACATTTCCGTCAAAGTCAATTAATCTGTAAAGTTCACTTTCACCCATTTCATTCTTATCCACAAACCAAAACTGATCTTTTCTAAGTGAATCATGATCCAAAATTAGACTGTTATGAGTATTACAGATAATCTGAGCATTTCTCGGATTATCTGTAATTGAATTAAATTTCTCAACTAATTTTTCAACGATTAAGGGATGTAAATTAGAATCAAGCTCATCAACAAAAACTACTTGTCCATGTTCAAGCGCAAAAACAATCGGAGCAGCTAACGCAAATAACTTTTTAGTACCTTGGGATTCAAATTCATCACTTTTTTTTGAAATCAATTGATAATGACCATCATCAGAATATTTTTTGTGTTTCGTCATGATATCTATCATTTGAAATCCTTCATCTGTTCTTCTGACAGTTGTACTTGAAGCAATTTTTCTGTTGTTGATATCATTAATCGGAGTAATTTTTAAAAATAGATCATCAATATTTTGATCAAACTCAAATATAAATTGCTTTATTTTTTCTTCCATTTCAGTTTTTTTTCTATCCAGCAATTCAATTGTTTCTATATTTGGGTGATTAAAATCAATAATATGAATCCTTCGAAAATAGTTAGCAATGATCATACAAGGATTTTCTTCATCTTTGTTTAAGACATTAATCGTTGTTAAAAACAAATTATTCGGTGTGATGTGCTTTTTATACTCTTCAAAATATTTTTTATATGTAGAGTTTAAGTACTCAATATTCTCCCCAACTCTCTCAAATATTCTGCTTTGACGACTTTTGGTGATATACAACCACTCAGAATCTATTTTATTTTTTAACACGCCAAAACCATATAAAAATTTACATAATTCGCCCTGATAATGAACAATAAATTCAATTTCAAATTCAACTGGTTCGGTAGAAGCTTTTTCATTTAACTGAAATTCCGGAATATTAAGATTGTTTTTAGCGTTGAATGAAGATTCTTTTATATTCGGACGTAATGAAGAAAACATAATCTTTTGCATCGCTTTAACGCCTTTAAGAAAATTACTCTTCCCTGCAGCGTTTTTTCCATATATAAAAGAGGATTTAAGTAATTCCAGTTTTTCTACCTGAGTCTTTTTTTTATCATCATTTGTTTCTTTCTCGACATTGTCTTGTACATTACCAACAGTAAATGTGTTTAGTCCAATCCGTTTTTTTATCTTTTGTTGTGCTTCCATATCCAAAGAAACTTCTTTATAAAACGATTTAAAGTTTTTAATCGAAAATGACACGAGCATTTTTACCACCTCCATGTCATTATTATACCACTAAATCGATTAATTATTTCTTATTTTTAAGCATTTTGTTTATAAAACGGTATTTATAGTCTATATATCAAAAAATAATTTTTAAATTTCCCTCAACTCGATCTTAACTATCTTTCCTCCCTCAAAATCGTACACTCAAAAGCCTTACACGCCCGATACTTCTGATTTCTCAAAGTGATATCAAAATAACTCTCATCGAATTTCTGGTAGATATCCAACCCCCTATCCAAGTTGATTTTCCAACCGGTGTCTGTGATAATGTGCCTTGCATGGATGGTGTGGGTTCGATCAAAAGCCCAGTGGAAATCGATGCCTGTTTGGGAAATATTATTTCTTACGGCATCCAGTCCCGCCTGCTGGGCGGTGACATCCCAGTCATCTTCAGCTGTCAGTAAAGACACTTTGATTTCCTCCGAAGGCTCTTTCAAATCTGAAATCATCTCCAACAATTCTGTGAGATTTCTGATTTGAAAAGGTGCCCGGATATAGGGATCGGTAATTTTGATCTCCTTCGCTCCTTTTAAATAATCTCCGAACAGCTCTTTATAGGATATGCCCTTTTGATTTTCCCGTATGCGTATTTCTTTCGGTTTAAGGGGTATGTTAACTGTTTTAACTTCACTATTTGCATTTGATGCATCATCATCTTCAGTGGATTCATCATCTTTTTCATCATACGTACTCTTATAGATACTTGGATATTCCGTCTCTTCCAGAGTCTTTACCCTATGACTGGTCCCGGCTGTCAGATTCTGATAACCAAACTTGACGGGCGAATACGTAGGGTCAATACGCATGAGCTGATCCTTCACACGTTTTCTTCCCTCGATGGCAAAGTCGATTAACTCGTCCACTTCCTCTTCATTCGCCTCACCATGAGGGAAAAGGAGCTTCATCATTCCCGAAAAAGTCTTTTGAACCCCGTCCTTATCCCGGGTGGAAATGTCAGAGAACAGTTCAAACCGACCGGTGTATTTCTGTGAATAATCCAACTCCCTCAAATTCCTGAAAACCTCCGCCAAATAATCCACCACAAACCCATACCCAACAGTAAACATCTCTCCTCGTATGATGTCCACTTCCCAGCCGGGCAGGTAAAAGTGAATCCTGTCCAGAAAAGCCGAATCGTGAAACTGTTCGGGTAAATCGTCAAACAAATCCGTATGCTTGAGCATATAGGGAAGGGTATGCTGGGTATTCCCCACAAAGACCATGGAAGCCTCCGCCTGAATCTGCTCGATCCCCCTGGAAAAACTCTTATTCGCCATGTAATTCTTCATAATATCCACCAGTGATTTATTCGCCTTCTTCGTCTTCCCCGCAAACTCATCAAAAGCCACCACATCCCAATACCCCACAAGCCCAATCTTTCCTGTGGAATTATTGACAAACAGTTTAGGAACGGTCACCTCCCCACCGGAAATGAGAATCCCATGGGGTGAAAACTCCGAGTAGATATGGGATTTGCCTGTCCCCTTAGGGCCTAACTCAATCAAATTATAATTTCTTTCACAATAAGGCACCAAACGGGACAGCTGAAGAAACTTGCTCCGTCTCTCCATCATATCCGGGTTAAAACCGATGCTTTGTATCAACAGGTCAATCCACTCATCTATATCAAATTCTCTTCGCAAAGACAGGAATTCATCAAAATCACAATAGGAAAGCTGAATAGGCTTAATACTGTTCAATATCCAGGGACAAGCCCGGGTATCTTCAAAAAACTCATAACTGAGATCAGCAATACACCAGACTCCACTCACCAGTAACTTTTCATTTCGCTTCACCGTCTCGGGATCAACCAGCACGTGCTTAATTCCCAAGTTCGCAAAGTGCGCTTCATAGGCATCCGTTTTCTCGTTCAGCTTCACACCAATCTTGTCAATAACCTTATGCCCCGAACGTTTCTCCCGAATCTTAGACTTGATCAAATCAGCCTCACTGCGATGGACATAATGCTCCGCCAAGATCGCCTTCACATTCTCGATCCCCGTCTCGATGGCCTTCTCATCACTGGTGGCACAATACTGCCCCAACAAATACTCCAACACATAAGTTGGGACAATTGCATTACCCCTGACCTTTTTTACCAAGTCTTTTCGGACGACTTTTCCCTTAAAATGTTCGTTTATCTTTTGATCTAATTCGGACATGATTAACCTCCATTTTGGGCAAGAAACCTACTCTCCCGGTAGAACCTTCTCTTTATTTTAAAGAATTCATTAAAAATATAAGATTAAAATGAAATTATATATCTGTTAAATTCTTGATTTTTGAATAGAACCGTGATATTATAATGATGTCCCATGTACCTATGGTACAGCAATATACCGAGTGTATATTCGCAAGGGCTACATAACCGCTTTTATAGCGGTTTTTGTTTTTATTGTATGGGTTTCCCAGTTCTTACATATTTTTGATGCTCTTTTTTCAGTTGGTTCTTCTTCTTTTGTGTAACATAATACGCCGTGATCAAATAATATCTTGAGACATTATGTATATCAATAACGATACAATATCGTTCACTCTCATGCCAAATATGGTGTCTTATCTTTCCTCTTACTATTTTTTCGAAATGCTTAATACCCAAGGTTATAAAATTCTCGATTAAGAATTTAATCCAGAGTATTTTCTCGCTTCTAGATGGATCAGGTAATCTATCGCCGGTTGATGGTTCTTCCTTTGTGATTAAATGCCAGAAACACTTAATTTTATTGTCTTCCAAAATATGTTGGTTGGGGATTTCAACTGAAATATAATCTCTTTCGTGTACAGGTATCTCTTGAATCAGAGTTTGAAGAAAGCATTCGTATAAAGCCTCAATATAATCTTCAAAGGAATAATAATCACCGTTTTTAATCAAAGCTGGGAAGTCCATTCAATAGGCCCCCAAACTAGAATATTCAATTTCTCTTCGGATAACGGACTTGTTCGATCAAGAGGTACTTCAAAATCTCCTTTTATTTTTTTGATAATTTCTAATTTCGCTTCAGATGTCATTAAGCCCCTGTAGTTATAACAAAGAGCTCCGATTAATAAGTCTGTTATTTGCAATATTTGAACTTCGTGAGATTGAACAATCTGAATTTTACGAATTTTATTTTCTAAAGAATGGTTTGATTGAATATTCAATATTTCCTTTAACTTCCTTGTTTTTGGACCCCCTTTAGTATTTTTCATGTCCAAATATACATTAAAAGAAGCTTCTTTTTTTAAAAGTATCTTGAGCATGGTGTAATACATTTTATAATACCAGGTGTCATGATCTTGATTGTATTCTTTATGCTTTAATAGACTTTTATCTGGAATCAATAAACCTCGAAAATTCAGAAATGGATTACTTCTAAAATAATCAATAATCTCTAAGTATAAATCAATTTTATTCATCGAAACTTTAACCCATTTGAGTTCCAGATTTGGATGCACATCATATTTTATCTTTATCATTTTTAAATCTTGGAAGACTTGTCTTATTTTATCTTTTTCACACCATACCCCTCCCAAAGCCATTACCGATATGCCGTCATTCTCCAAATGACAAGATTCATCACAATAAATATTATATTCGGTGGTGAAAACATTTTTCTTCAATAATACCCCTCGCTTTCATGATCACTTTTTTTCTTGGAAATCCTATTTCCTTTCATCACTCTCCACCCGTTCCTCCTGAATCTCCCTCAAAGTCTTATTATTCCCATCCTTCCAGGCAATTTTCCATTTGCGGCTCCCCCCACCAAAACACCAGCAGCCGTTGACGGTGACATAAATCGGTAATCCTGTGTGAAAATCAAAATCCCGTCTTTTTCTTTTAACACTTGTCGTGATAACAACTGTTGCCGCATTTCGTGCATATTTTTATGAATGGATGCCGTTTCTTCTGCTCTTGCCTGAGAACCTTTCAAAACCACAAACCCGTCATCAGCTTCTTGTCCTTGCCCCTTTGCACCTCTTTCAGATAAGAACAACAAATCTTTAGCATTTTTGTTCACCGTTTTTTTAGCCTGTTCAAAGGCATCAATCCCCAAAACAGGAAAAATCAAAAGCATCTCCGCCAGAAAACCCTTGGAATCTTCTTTATCAGACTCGGATAAGCGAGGCTCCTTGGGATCAACACTGTTATCCACATCCCATTGATTGGCCTTTTTCGCCAGTTTGATCAGCTGATATTCCAGGAATCGCACATGAGCAGTGTTGAGCGTACCATCCGTACACGAAAAGGCAACAAAGATATCCCAGAAATCCTTCCCGCTGATATGTTGCTTCAACCGCTCTTTTAAAGAATCAGACTGTCCGATGTATATTTTTTGTGCTCCTTCCAATTCCATACCGGTTAACACATACACACCCGGCTTTGCCAATTCCTCCCGATTGATGGCAGAAGAAAGCTGAGACCGGTTTGCCATCACGGCTGTTCCTGTCCAGTTGGACTTGCTGATGATGCGAATCCCTTCAGGAGAACCATCAGGGAGAAATATTTTTATCGTTGCACCGATTTTTTCTGTGAATTTCATGTGGTTGCTCCTTTTCTGGTTTTTGCTTTTTATACCTCAAAAATCCAACCCAAACGTCATTCTCAACTTATACTCCTTCCGCTTATACTCCACAAAATAATCCGTATCCTTATATTTCTCCATCAGTTTCAAATAAAGGGTTTGGTTGTTGTATTCTTGGGCTTTTGTGGTGAGTCTCAGGTCTACGAATCTTTCTCGGTCGTTGACGTTTTCGGAGGTGGAGTCGAAGATGTATTCGTAGGTGTCGGAGACCGGTTCGCCGTTTTTGGTGTAGAGGCCGATTTTCAGGTGTCTTGGTTGAACTTTTTCTGAGCAGGGTTGTTCCTGGTACAGGCTGACGCTGAGCATTCCGGTGGTGATAAATTCGCTGTCAGTGGACAGGATGGCGATGTCTACTTTTTTTACGTCGTCTTTGCGTTTTTTGATGACGCTTAAGACCGGGATGACGATTTCCTGTAGGCTTGCGCCGCCGTGGACGTAGCGTTGGCCGGAGCCTTTATGTCGGATTCGGTTGATGGATTTGGGGATCTGGACTTCAAAGTCTCCTTTGATGTCTAATTGTTCTGCTCTAAAGTGCATGAAGCTGTCGTGGGGCTGCAATCCTTTGCCGATGACGTATCGGGGATTTTCTTTCAGGATTTGATCACCCTTGGCTTTTGTCTCGGTGAAATCGCTGGTTTCCAAGGTGCCGTGTGTGTATAGGAAACCGTGGTCTGCGGTGACGATGAAATTGGTGAAGTTGGCGTTGGCGAATTTTTTAATCAATTCAAAGACTTCTTGAATCGCCCGGTCACAGGCATCAAAAGTATTGGTTTCGGATTCTCTGGAATCACCGGTGTTATCGATTTCATCGTGATAGCAGTAGACTACTTCGCTCTCGCCAATGCTCTCCCGTAATTCAAAGGAGCCTTTGTTTACGACTTCCTGGGATTTCAGGCAGATGGATAGGGAAACTTCCCGTTGAAGGATTTTTTGACGGTTGTCAGTGCCGGAGGTGGGTGTGCCGTCGGCCATGACGATTAGCTTTCCGTTGACTTCGCTAACCGTCCATTCCATTGTTTGATGGGGCAGCAGGGATGCCATTCCCAAAGCAGTTTGTGAGGGCAGGGAGGAACACATGGCTTCCAGTTTGGCCTCATAGCGGTTTTCAGACTGGATCAGCGTCCTCAACTCATGAGCCACTTCATAACGCAGGGCATCGGAGATAATTACGGCCACTTTTTTTCTGCCTGTTATTTTTTCTTTCACATGATCGGTGAAAAAATCACGCTGCCTGGCAATGCCTTCAAAGTGCCAGCGGTCTTTTTTTGACAATTCCTTTTGAAAAGCGTTGTTAAATTCAAAAAGGAATTCATTGGGGTATACCCCTTGGATTTCATCGTAAATTTCTTTCATGTCATCCTGATGGGGGGCCTTTAAATAACTGGCCACAAACCGGCGATAGTACAAGTCGCAAAGATACCAGGAGCCCTCATAGGCCTCAAAAAAGGATTCTGCTGAATACAAATCCAAAGACAACTGTTCAAAATGGGTAAAAAACTGGGAGGCGCTTTGCAGGGCCAGATAATCCTGTTCATATTCTTCATACCAGATGGATGTTTTTCGTCGATTCAATACGTTGATGATTTCATCTGCCCGCTTATGAAAGATCTTCACATTATCTACCAAACTCAAAAAGACCAGGTGCTCAAATTCCCTGAAATAGTCATAATTCTGCAAAAAAAGATAATCGTTGTATTTTCTTTCCCAAAGCAAGAACATGATCTCCCCTTGAATATCCGACAACGCTTCATACGAATGGCGATTGGACGAGCTGTCTTTCCAGTTATTGGCAAAAACAAGCACATTCGCCGGGCAGTCTTTTTCTTCCAAGATATAATCATAGAGGGATTGAAAGATATGGTGGGCAAACTGGTAGATATCCGGGTTTCGGGCCTTAAAGAACAACTGTTCTTCCGTTATGGTCCATAAAAAGTCTTTTAAATGACATCTTTCCAGGAGTTCATAGCGTGTGTGAACTTTCCGTGTATGTTCATCCAGCAGCTTCAGCAGGGCCTGATCCACATGGTCTGTCACCGGACTCACATCACAGCAGATCATGAGCATCTTCATCTTCAGGCTTTCAGGGGTTTCGTCTTCGTGAATGAGGCCCATCAGCTGCTTTTTTCGCTTCTCGCTTTTGAAAAAGGGCAGATGTTCTCGAATCACGGTTAAAAAGGTGTTGGACAATCCCAGCTCCGAGCAGATGATGTTTTCCACGGAGGCGGAAAAAACGGGACTGGCCAGTTTCAGATCCAGCAGCCAATTCTCCGAGTCCTGTGGCAGGGGGCCCTTTCGGTAGATCAAAAATCGGGAGTCGGGCTGTTCTTTCAATATCCGGTATTTTAAAAGAAATTCGTTTTCATCCGGACAAACCTTTATACAGTCGGAAATCTCCAGCTGTCCAAACTCCTCTTCAAAATCCCCATCCCGGTCATGCCAAAACACCACACGAGGATGATCCTGGGCGTTAAACAGGTTGAAAACGGCTTCACGTATCTTTTCCAGGGACATGCTCATCATCCGTTCACCCCTTTTATTTTATACAGCGCATCGCCAAATTTGGCGTAATTAACGGCCACTCCTTCGTCCAGATCAATGTCCATTCTTTCGGAGGCCAGGGGGAAGATGGTCTTGTTTTCATACTCCTCCAAATCCCGGACAATGGCCGAATACTTGTCCAGGGTCTTCAAGGCCCGTGTCTTTTCCGCAGAATCCGAGGCGTTCACTGATAAGTTGCGATAGCTCTCTATCTCCGCATTCACCTTGTCTTTAAACTCCCGCAGGTATTTGAGAACCACGGACAGGGTGCTGGACGTGTAACGGTGCATGTAGATCAACAGATTGAAATATTTCTTGGGACTGGAAAAGAGCCAGTAAATGGGGTGCTTGTTGTAGGTTTGCACATGGTCCTTGATAAAATCTTTGAGCAGATACTTTTGCAGGTCTTTGCCCAAGGCCTTTTTGATAAACGCCAAATTGTCCCGAAGATGTTCAGCCCCAAAGGCGACTTTCAGAAATTCCTCCAGGCGGGCGTACAAGTCATCGGCAAACCAGTTTTCCTCCAAGATGGGAACGGCGTTGTCCTCATCCAGCATGAAAGACGGTTGTGGGATTTGTTTGAAATAATCATCCATGGTCTCCCCCTGACTAACCAGAATCAGCCCGTCTTTGTCCAAAGAATATCGGCCAAAGACACAGCCCACCCCATAGGAAATCAGCTCTTTGACCGTGTCCTCTCTCAAACGCTTTTCCGCCTTTTTGGGATCAAAGGGGTTGGAACGGTTGGGTGGATAGCGGTAATGGGGATTACAGGTGAGCGAGATTTCCCGTAACGGGACTTCTTTTTCCAGTTCACCGGAAAGCCCGTAATGATTGATAAACAGTTCGTTGTTGGCCTCTTCCAGTTCTTTCATTTGATCCGTCATGGCTTGCCAGTTCTGGCGCAGTTTTTTGTAGCTGGTTTCCAAGAGATTGGTTTGGACGTCTTGCGTCAACAGCGGATGGCGTTTGAAATCCCAGGAACGTTCGTAGGCGTCCCAGTCGGATTTTGAGAGAGAGATGAGGGCTTGGGCAGTTTCTTCGATGGTTTGTTTGGTGGTGGGGTTTGTTATGGGTTTGTAGGGGAGTTGTTTGATCTCTTTTATTGTAAAATTAAGGGTGGGAGTTAAAAATTTCAATCCCTCATTTGCTAAAACACAATTTAAGTAAGACTGTAATTCGATTAATGTTTTTCCGTTTTCAAGAAAAGCAGCAATAGCCCCAGAATCAAACACAAAGCCCTTTTTAAAAATTCTTGCGTTGATTTTTCCTGATGAAACTTTTGCCCATGTTATGCCATTTTTAAAGTAACAAGTAGGATTTCTGATAACGGCTGGTTTGAAATTCCATAATTCAAATCCATCATTCTCCCAATTCACTAAACGTTCATTATTCCCATACCATTTCCTAAACGCTCCCCCTTTGTTGTAGGGAAACCATTTTAGTCCGCTCTCTTTGGCTTCATCTCTTGAAGT
>JAYEGQ010000156.1:0-2774 GCA_034659095.1 Thermotogota bacterium | reverse complement strand
AGCGCAGTATTTGGTTCAACGGTCGTAAAACGGACCGCAAGACTAAAAAAGTCACCGAACATTGCAAACCGCAATTTGAGAAATACATCGCCTATGACTTTAGTAGATTAAGAAGCTGACTGCGAACAAGGCGCTTGAGAGAGACTGGGCAAAGCTGTGCTGTTTTTGAAAGGCAGCGTTTGACCGGTAGTTTTTACTTTTATCATAGTTTTTCGGTTATCGTTGCCTAGCCCCTCAGCTTTATGGTTATACGAGTAAATTATGGAAAATTTTGTGCAAGAAAAATTTAGTGGAATCGTTTGTTTAAGTCGATTACAAATTACTGAGAGTGAATTTATTGATCGACTCAAAAGCTATATGAAAATTGAACTTAAAAAACATCCATTTAATGATCAGTGTTTTTTATCTTTTCTTTTAGACGTTGCAAATTTTGCATATGAAAAAGAAGAAGACCGGATAAATCGTATAACAAGCGGGTTATATTGCTAAAATAAACCTATGAGTTGAATCTAAAAAAAATGGAATTATCAGAACTCACAAAAAGACGCCGTGAACACGTTAAATCCTGCGAGAAAAACAATGACAGGTCACATCAAATCATTGCGGGTCTGTATTCAGACCCTTCACGTTTTGTTTATGAAATATTACAAAATGCAGATGACGCTGAGGCTTCCAGAGTACAATTCTCTCTGACCAATGATAAATTAGAAATTACCCACAATGGTAAGAAGGAATTTGATTATCAAGATGTCGAGTCTATTACGACAATCGGTTCTTCTACAAAACAGGACGACCTTAACGCTATTGGAAAATTTGGCGCAGGATTTAAATCAGTATTTGCAGTTACTAAAACGCCACAAATCCATTCAGGGGAATATCATTTTAAAATTCGAGACTTCATTATTCCAGAACAATTACCAAGTATTAGCAATGATGGTAAAACCACTATTATTTTGCCATTCAATCACAGCAATTTATCGTGCGATGAGGATTATCAACAAATAAATAAAAGGCTGGGTTTTTTAGAATCTGAATCTTTACTATTTTTGCGTAATATCAAAGAAATAAAATGGAAAACTCAAAACAATTCAGGGCATTATCTGGCAGACAAAAATTCAGGCAAGGCTTATATTATATCTCAACAAAATGACGAAGAAAAACAACAAGAATATTTGTTATTCAATCGTCCTATAAAAATAGAAGATAAAGACATCAAATTGTCCATTGCCTATTCTTTAGATGATAAAATCAACAAAATTGTCCCATTAAATGATACAAAGCTCTTTGTATTCTTTTCAACGAATGAAAGAACGGGATTAAAATTCTTGCTTCACGCTCCGTATAAAACAACACCAAGCAGGGAAACTATTCCTTTTGAAGACGACCAAAATAAAATTTTAACAAGAGAATTAGCTGATTTAGTTTCAGATAGTATTTTAGAGATTAAAAAACGTGGCTATCTTGATATAAATTTCCTTGCCATGCTTCCGTTAAACGATGAAGAAGAACACCCGCTATATAAAGCTGTTTATGAAAAAGTTAAGACAGCGTTATCAACAAAAGCATTATTACCCACAACTATAGCCAATATGTATTCAACTGCTAATCAAGCATTATTGCCTGGAGTTAAAGAAATATCCAGACTGTTAAGTAACGATGATACCAAAAGGCTATTTGATAGGGAATATTGGCTAAGTACTAATATCACTTATGACAAAACAAGAGAATTGCACGATTATTTAATTGATAAGATAGATATAGAAAAGAAAGAAATGGTAGACTTTGCCAAGTCAATCACTGACGACTTTATTGTTAAAAAATCTGATGAATGGATGATTGATTTTTATGCAGCTATAATCGGCAATAACGCACTATTTAGAGAAAAAACTAGTTATCAAAGTAAAGGAGTACTGAGGGAAAAACCAATTATCAGATTAGATGATGATGATGGTACACATATACATATAAATCCTGATAATGAAAAAGACGAGTTGCAAGTTTATTTTCCTGCTGAACAAGAATCCGCCTTCAAAACTGTAAAAAGAATATTTATAGAAAACGAGATATCAAAAGAATTCTTAATTAAATTAGGGCTTAAAGAACCTGATAAGGTTTCAGAAATAAAAGAATTTATTACACCAAAATATAAAGAAGACGAATTAAACATATCGCAAAAAGAGTATATGCAAGACTTTGACAAGACACATTCGATTTGGATAAATTCTGAAGACCACGAGAGGTCAAAAATTGTAGATATTCTTAAAGAGGTTAATTTTATTGGTTCGGTTAATCATAATCAAGATTTTTCATTACACAAACCACAGGAAGTCTATTTTCCAAAAGAAAAGCTACAAATGTGGTTTGAAGGAAATGAAGAAGATGAAATTTATTTTTTAGCGGATTGTTTGCAAACAGAGGGCAATAACTACAGGGAATTTTTAGAAAATCTTGGTATTTATGCAGAGTCTTATGCTTGGGGCAAAGAACAATATGGTGGCTTGGGAAAATGGGATACTGATAGGCATTGCTATGCCAGAGGGTTGAGAGGATTCAATCCCAAATTTAATATTGAAGGTTTAGAATTTTCTCTAAAAGAAATAAATTTCAAACGCTCTTTGTACATATTTAATTTAGCTCTCAAACATATTAATAAATTAACCGGTATTGTTGAAGAGTCATCCAGACAAGGTTTTGATGGTGGAAGTCATCATGAGAAAAAGAAAGAATTATCAAATGCAGGAAAGTTATTAGAGAAACACCGATGGTTATATGAC
>JAYEGQ010000155.1:0-2787 GCA_034659095.1 Thermotogota bacterium | reverse complement strand
TAAATGTTATAACAAAAAAGAAAAGTAGCCTGTAAAGGGAAGTGAAGCCAATGTTTAAAATGCCCGAAAAAATTGAATATGCCTTGCCGGAGCAAATTGGCGAACCGGAGCTGTTTGTGGGCCGAAAGAAGGAGTTTGACTATTTTCTCGGAGACTGGTACCGATTGGTGGAAAAGAACTTTGCACAAAACCAGGCGATTATTTCCAGAAGGAAGAAAGGAAAAACGGCCTTTTTGCAACGTTTGTTTAATATTTTGTGGAGTGCTGGGATGGAAAAAGAAGCAGGTCAAGTCAAAGTCATTCCTTTTTCTTACTCCATACGTGATGCACAGAATGAGCGGAACTTATATGCAAGTGGCAGAATTCCGTGAAGCGCCGTTGATTGTTTCCGGAAGCGAAGTCCACTGGCTGTTGAAGATCGTCCGAAGTCTAACCGGACGCTTCCAAAGCTATCCCTTGGAAAACCTTCCGGAAGAAGAAGCCAAAGCAGCCATCGAGAAATACGCCCACTTCATGGACACAACCATTAACCCTAAAGCCAAAGAAAAGATATGGGAACTCACACAAGGCGATCCACTGTACATCAAAGCCCTCTTTTTAAGCCGATATAACCAAGCCAAAGATTACACCGTAGATGAAAACATCGTTGATGTCTACGAAAAAGAGATCAGTGAGGGAGAAATCTACACCACTTGGATGGAGTATATGCTCAACATCTTGTGTAATTTTGAAAAAGCAAAATTACCTTGGAGTTTTCATGAAAATGAAAACTCCACCGACACCGTCAACAAAACCAACAGCAAACGCATCATGCTGTACCTGTTCAACCAGGGGAAAGAAAAAACAAGAGCGGAAATCATTCATGACCTGAAACTCCCCTACACCGATCAGGAAGCAGAAGAAAAACTTAACGCTCTAATAGCGGGGGATTTGATCTCACAGGGACAGAGCGCCTATGATTACACTATCACAAGGGATAAAACATACGAACTGGTATTCAGGCGAATTTATCAGAAAGAAATCGACCATTTTGTCCCGGATATCAAAGGCGAAATCCGAAAAGTCCTGGGCAAAGACAATTACCAAAAAGGTAAATTCACAGAATTTTTATTGAAAGAAAGACTCAAGAAACCCTTTAATCTCAAGGAGATCACCGAAAACGGGAAAGCATTAAAAATGATTCCAACAGAAATTGAAGAAAGAAAAATATTACATACCGGCATTGGAAAAAGTGAGATTGACCTGTATATCAAAGGAAAGAACGGATATGAGCTGTATATCGATATCAAAAACACCAAAAACCGCTATGGAAAAAAAGAAACGGACAGATGGTTGAAGATTGCAGATTATCTAAGAAAAAATAAAGCAAAAGTCCTGTTCTTGGTTTATTCCGAGAATGGGTATACAAAAGGCACAAAAGAAAGACTTGAAGCGAATGGGGTTGATATGATACAAAGGCTCTGAAAGATTACCTCTGGCTATCTCATACAAAACAAAACCGGCCCAATCATGTAAAACTTTTGTGAAAGGACGGAGTGGGGTACAGGTTTTTCGAGATTTTGCAATAGATTCATTAGGGATACTTCATGATTTATTGTAGTACATGTGATGTATTGCACTGTCATAGTCCATCTTCCCTTAGTACTCCTAAATTCCCGAACAAATTATAACCAGGTTGGAAACTCAAGACCAAAAGAAGATAGAATATGTCTTTGAGGCTTAGTAATCTCCGTGAAAATGTGACCATATTTACCAGAGTATTTGATCTTGGTAAGGGTTGCCATCTCGCCTAAGAGTTCACGAATCGTATACTTTTCAATGAGATTGTACGCTCTCATCTTTTTACGAAGTGCACTCATCAGTATTGATGCAATAAACTGGACGAATAGTCTGCCATCCATTGCAGCGGAGTCATGAACACGCAGGCGCCTCATATCCAGCTGATTTTTGAGATCATCAAAACACTTCTCAACCACATCCTTGTTTTTGTATACCATCAACGCTTCGACCGGGTCTTTAAAATCATTGGTGAGTATGGCAAAAAACCCCGCATACTTTTTGATGTATTGCTTGATGACGGCATCATTATAAATCACTTTCCTACCCCGTACCGGTGTTTCTTTGTAGTTTGGGTAATTCCATATATCCAAAGCTTTTCAACACATTGTAAAGCGTGCTCACGTCATTAATATTCCCCGGTAACCGGTTGTAATAAATGGGGAGTTGACTCTTCTGGCCAAAGAGTAAAGCCAGGTTGATCTGCTTGAGCTTTTCTCTGTCTCGATTGTATCAGTACTTGAGATATTCATTCAGCTCCGAATAGGAGGAGAATGACTGAGTGCTCCTCCTTGAGCTGTCAGATAGTAAGCCATCGTCAGGAATTTCAGATGGTCTTTTGGAAATGTTGCCTTGAGAATCTTCCGGATGCCAATCTCATCTACTATATGGTCCAACAAGAGGCTGGGGCCCACAATCTTTGCCCTAGCAGTAACAGCAGGATCTCTTACAGCAGCTTGTTGTGGATTCAGGCGTTTCGATGGCATGAACTCACCTGTCTTAGGATCAATCTTGCCAATGCAAGTCTGTTTACTTCCAGGTTGCTTTTTATCTTTATCCCAAAAGGAAACGCATTCATAAACATAGGTCACCCCATTTTTCTTGTTCTTTACATTAACACGATAAGCCATGTTCTCACTCCTTACATGGTTATAATTATAACCATGTTTAGAGCAAATGTCAAGAGCTGTGTCCTTTATTATCTCCATTATAAGGCGCTTTTAGGAAAAC
>JAYEGQ010000154.1:0-2796 GCA_034659095.1 Thermotogota bacterium | reverse complement strand
TATTTGGAGCGGGAAATCCTGAAAGGCATATACAACATTTAAAAGAAAACGGAGTCAAAGTACTTTCAGTATGTTCATCGCCAAACCTTGCCATTTTGTTGGAACGTGCCGGGGTTGATGGCATTATTGGAGAGGGACTTGAATCCGGTGGGCACGTTGGAGATGTGAGTACCATGGCTCTTATTCCCGCAATCAGGGATTGCACCAATATTCCACTTATTGCAGCAGGAGGTATATTTGACGGCAGAAGCATGGCTGCTGCCCTGGCTCTTGGAGCTGATGGCGTACAGATGGGAACGAGATTTCTGTGCTCAGTAGAATCAACAATCAGTGATTCATATAAAAATATGATTATCAAAAAAGATGTCCGGGGGACCCATTTGACCGGAGAAAAGCTGGGTCATCCTGTGCGCGTTTTGAAAACATCTTTTACAAAAAAGGTTAGAAGAATGGAAGGAGAAGATCCAAAAAAAGCTGAAGAAATGATCCTGGGTTCACTTAAAAATGCAGTGTTGGAAGGAAATATCAAAAACAGTTCCTTTATGGCAGGGATGTCAGGTGGAAATATTCGGGAAGTTCTTTCGGTCAACAAAATTTTAGAAACAATCATTCAAGAATATAAACAAACGATAAAGCTTTTAAACAATTAATTTTTAAAGAAAGGGGCAAGGAAGGAATGCTGGATTGGGAAATTCCGATCCGGAAAAAACCATCCGGAGGCCATCAATTTCAATTGATTTCTAGTGAGTCTTCCCTAATGAATGGCTCAAAGATGGTTGAAGTTTCGTCAAAAAAAAGGCGACAATTTTCAATTCCGTGATCTATGGAAAGATTGTAGCCCATTCATTTGAGATCTATGAAATGGAAATAAACAAAGATGGGTATTCACCGTATAAAAGATTAACCCCCCCCGCCAGGGTCGGCACCCCCCCCACGGGGGGGATTAAAAACAAAAACCACGGTGTTGATCGAGTAGGGTAATGACCCATGTGCCCTCCCGCAATTGAAATGTTTTATGGTATCGCAAGATATATAACAGGAAATGACCTTATTGCAGTGCAATCATTATATTCAATACGCAGCAAAAAAGCGGTATGACAAAATTATACCTGTAGGGGCAACCCTTGCGGTTAATTATGTTTCGAAAAAAAGGACGTAAACAAAATGTTCAAAGAAATCATCAAAGCCATTTCAAAAAGTCCCTATTTATCAAAAAAAGAGATGGCCAAGCAACTGAATATAGAGGAAAATCTTATAAAGCAAATCTTTTTGGATTTGATAAGAATGGGATATTTAAAAAAAGAAGTGTGTGATTCATCTTGTAATAGCTGCCCGATATCGAATTTTTGTGCCAAGAGCGACACAAAAATTGAATATTGGGAAATCACACCGAAGGGTTATCAGTTAATCCAGACAAGTTGAAGGTATCCAAAATCAGGTCGAAATAATACCGTTGTCTTTGAAACATTTCCTCACTTTCGTTGTAAGACCCTTTATGCTCCCAGCCACAGATATGTAGAAGACCATGAATCAGCATAAAGACATATTCCTGTTGAGGGGTGTTTTCCCATTTGGCAGATTGTCTTTTAATGCTATCGATTGATAAAAAGATATCTCCCAATTCAAAGGGTTCTTCATCCAGATCTTCTGATTCCATTGGAAAAGTCAGTACATCTGTTGGCTCATCCACGCCTCTGTAACTTTTATTCAATTCCTGAATGCGATCATCTGTACAATTGATGACGGAGAGCGAATAAAAAACCTTCTGAAGCTCTTTTGAGATGATAAGGTTTGTGATTGTTTCAATCTCTTCTTGTTGTAGCAGTAAAGGACCTTGATACTCATCCACCAGATTGACAGATACTTGTGTGTCATTCATGCGCTATTCATCTTTTCCTTTTTCTTCAGTTTTGGCAATGGGCATTTTTTCTTCCATTTCATTACTTTCTTTTGGATACTCAATACGCTTGTGATAGGCTTTGACAATGACACGTGTGAATTCCTGCGCTATTTCCTCCAGGTCTTTCAACGTCAAGCCAGAATCATCCAATTGCCTTTCCAAATAGATTCCATTGATAATATCTCCCACAAGTTCCTGTACTTTTTGGGGAGTGGGATTTTCCAAGCTTTTCACAGCTGCCTCGCAGGAATCTGCAAGCATAAGTATGCCCGCTTCCTTAAATTGGGGTTTAGGCCCGGAATATCTGTATTGGTCATCGGAAGTTTCCGTATCTTTGTTTTTGGCTTTGTTGTAAAAGAATTTCTGGACACGGGTTCCATGATGCTGATAAATCAGGTCTTCAAAGAGGATGGGCAATCTGTATTTTCTGGCTAACTCCCCACCAAATTTAACATGCTCGGTCAAGACCAGATAACTCATACTTGGGGTTAAACGATTATGGGGATTGTCTTCCACTTGGTTTTCAGTGAAAAAAGCAGGTTTTTTTGTTTTTCCTATATCATGAAAATACGCCCCTACCCTGGCAAGTATTGGATTAACCCCAATTCTTTCTGCAGCTGACTCCGAAAGGTTTGAAAGCATAAAACTGTGGAAATATGTTCCCGGGGCTTTCTGCATCAGTTCTTTCAGTAATGTGTGGTTTAAATTCCCCAGTTCCAGCATACCGATGTTTGAGTAAATCCTGCTAATCCACTCGATATATGGCAACATACCAATAACCAGCACTGTTGAGACAATAGGTGTTACACCGATTAGTATGACTGAGCGCATTGAGAATATTTCGAAATTTGACAGCACGAGAAAAAAGTAGCCTCCCAAATTAAAAAGAGTGATTA
>JAYEGQ010000153.1:0-2838 GCA_034659095.1 Thermotogota bacterium | reverse complement strand
ATTACTTATTCAGCAACCCAGACAAAAAGCTTAGGCCAAAGAATGTCTCCGAAGATATTAAAATCCAAAGATGCAGTTGTTGTCTCTCTTGAAGGAGATTTAGGAAGCGGCAAAACTACTTTTGTTCAAGGGCTGGCAATGGGGCTGGGGATTAAAAATAGAATTTTGAGCCCTACTTTTGTTTTAATGAAGAAATATAAGATACCAAATACTAAAAAGCAATTTTATCATATTGATTGCTATAGAATAAAAAAAGCATCAGATTTATCTGCGCTTAATTTAGAAAAACTTTTTTTGAACCCTCAAAATATTATTGCTATTGAGTGGGCCGAGAGAATAAAGAAAATTCTGCCTAAAAATACAATAATTTTCAAATTTAAATTTATTAAGGAAAAACAGAGAGAAATTATAACAGAACTATGTTAATTTTTAAGGGCTACAAAAAACAGTTGCTATTTTAGGCTTTCTTCCGTCTTCGGGGTGAGGGAGATAAACATAAGTCCCCTTTAAACTAGAATAACATCCTCCTCCTTTAAAAATGTGAGACCTCCCGCTGAAATTCTTTTCAGTATTGAAAATAACCCAGCAACCTTCTTTAATCTCAAAAGAGAGAACATCCCAGGCATTAAATTCTATAGACTTTCCAAATTTATTGAATTGAGACAAGGAACTTCCGCCAGGCGAATCGCCTGCTTTTACTTCTTCGCTATGGCCGTTTTCTTCTTTCTCAGCGCATTCAATATCATCATAAAATGTCACACTCCCCCCTGACGATGATTGGTTTATAGGGGCAACATTTGAGATGTCAATCGAGGAAATACTGCCTTGTACATTATTTATATTAAAATCTTTTTCAGAGATGGCAACGCCAATACCATGTTCTCCTTCAAAGTTCGGTTCGGAGAATAAAATTGATAAATATGAAGATTCATCTTCGGGGTCTCTTGTTGTTATTGATTTTGTTCTATTGTCATAGCCTTTAATTTCATTAGCGCCGGTTTGAAGAAAAAGAGGTGGTGGCGGAGTTCCTTCTCCGCTTTTAGTATATAAATAAACCCCAGGATTGTTCCAAAGGAAATAGATAGACTTTACATTGCTCACAGAAGACCCACTATTATTTTTTATTTCTTTTGAATTTTCTCCATTAAAGGTTTTTTCAGAGCAAACAAAAACCGAGAGCAACTCATCTTCGTCGCTTATAAATTCTATAGAGCTGGCTTTGAATGAAATATTATTTTTATCGCCAGCAAGATAATATTTCTCACTTTCATTATTTATTAAATATATGCCTGAAATTGGCTTAACATCTTCTATACTTGGTGCTACTATTTCAGGATTAATAGTGGATAGGATTAAATAGGAACATAACATAATAAACAAACCTACAGCACCAGAAGAAATCCATTTTATAGCATCTTTCATTGCTCCAGGGTTGTTGAATGAAAGCAAGTAGCGAATACCACCGTAAGTCAGAACTACAAAAGCTATTACAGCAGCAATTATTATTCCAAGACTAAAAAAATATACAGCGTATTCGGATATAGTGGTTGAAGTAGTTATCTCTATTCCGTTTAAAGGGGGATATTTAATTTCTAATCCATTATTGGCAAAAATAAAAGAACTAACTGAGAAACACAGGAATAAAGAAAGGAATAAAAAAGATAAAAATTTTAATTTGTTTGATTTCATTATTCTTGTCTAGGGAAAATAGTCGCCCTTTTGGGGAAATATTCTGTACAAGGAGACGATCCCCAGTATGATACGTCTTTTGCAGGGCAATCATTCCAAACAGTTGTTGTTTTTAGGTTATCTCCGTCTTTTGAGTACTGGTTAAATGGTCTGCAATATCCTTGAAGCCCCTCTCCTGATCCACCTTCTTCAGTATTTATAATGACAGTTGCATTGGCATTGACTGTTATGGAATTCCATATATCTAGGTCTGCTTCACTGAAAGTAACCCAATCATAGTTTTCCCCTGTAAACTCCTTTTTGTATTCTTTTTTTTCTTTTACCTGAGCAATCTCATCAAAAAGTATTATTTCGCCATGTATTTCTTTTGATCTGAATATCATTACTGAAGAAACAGTGTTTTGAATTTGTGCCTGATTCCCAGTAAAGCTACTTTGAGATAAAATTGAGAGGGCACATTTCCCCGGGGTTTGTTTATTAAAATTTGGCATTTCAAATAAAACTACATAATAGAATCCTCCAGGAGTATCTAGATATGGGTCAAATACTCCAGAAGACGTGTTTTCTGTCCCCACGTTTACAATTCTTAACGATTTGGCTTCATTATCAAACTCTTTCAAGTTCATCTGGCTTGTATTATAAAATCTTGGATAAAGCGAGTTGGTTCCAAAGCTTGTTTTGTCATAAAAATAAACTCCTGGTTCCCACCAAAGTAAAAACATTGAACCTATATCGCTTATACTATGAGTTCCCTCTGCTCCAGGATTTGTTATTTCTTGTATACTGCCTTTAAACCCCTTCTCGCTATAAACAAATACAGAATATAACTCATCTTTATCAGGGTCAGAATATTGTACATTCTCGGGTGGGTCGCTTATAAATTCTATATGATCGAGTTCAAAATATTCAGGGATACTATAAACTCTATCATTGGTGTAATTCACTTTTCTCCCAGTTTTATCTACTAAATATATTCCGGATGTTGCTTCTACATCTGGGATTGTTGGATTAAGTATTTGTTTGTTAATAACGCCTATAATAAACCAGGCGCAAAGCAAAAGGATTAGTCCCAGTATGGCATTCCAAATCCATTTTTTAGCGTCTTGCATTGCCTCTGGATTACCAGCAGAAGAGGCATAACGAATACCG
>JAYEGQ010000152.1:0-2847 GCA_034659095.1 Thermotogota bacterium | reverse complement strand
TTCTCTCCCCAAAAAAGTTGTTTTGCATTTAGTTGTTAATATTGTATGTCTGGAAATTCGGGGTTTTTCGTTTTTCAGCAAGCCCTAATGATAGCAATGGTTCAGTCAGTTTTACATAATTCTTCGAAACGTCTCCTGATTCATTATGATGGCGATATAACGGACGATCAATAATTTGGCCATCTTCCAATTTGATTTTCAAAGGTTGAGGCCATTTTGAAAGTCTGTTGGGAATATGATTCCACTCTTCCACGCCATGAATGATGGTGTTGGCTCGTAAACTGCATCCAATAAACAAAATCTTGGCATTTAGATCGTACAGCTTCCCCCAACAACCCTCCCTGGGACAAGGGGTATTAAAATCTTCTTCACCCTGAGTGTAGGATTCGGCATCTTTCCCAAAGGCGGCTACAGAATGAGTGGGATGCAACGATCGGTAAACACCGAGACGTTGCATAAACAAATTGGACAAAATGCCCACACATGAGGGTTCTTTTTTTGGATCAAAAACATTATAGGTATCCGACAGTTGTTCCCAAGTATGAGTAGGAAATACTAGCAACCCTTTATTTAGATACTCCATGAAGGCATACAGCACTGTATCCCCGCGTCCTTCCACTAATCCAATGGATTTCATAGATGAGTGAATCAAAAGCGTATCGGTTGGCTTTATTCCCAGTTCTTTTATTTGTTTCATTAAATCGGCTTTTGTGTACATTGTTGGCTCCTTTATGTAAACAAGGACTGGCGTAGAATAAATACGAGGTTGGAAAAGAACTGGTGTGAACAAGTGCGGGGTTGGACAAAGACGAGTTTAAAGCATATTTCTTTAATGTACCATGTATTTCTCCGCTTTTGTCTACCCCTGTTTTTGTCAAACCCTGCTCTTTTCCACCCTTGCTTCTCTATATCCCTGTTTTTTTACCCCTTCAAATACTTATCAAACCAGTCCTGTATCTCCTGCAGTCTTCGCATTCGATGCTTTGGCTTACCGCCTCTTGAGAGTTCGTGGTTTTCATCCCGGAACATGCACAGTCTTGCTTCTACTCCATGGTATTTTAACGCTGTAAACATTTGCAAACCTTCAGGATACCAACAGCGGTAATCTTCTTCGGAATGGATGAATAATGTTGGCGTTTTGGCCTTGTCTGCGTGCTTTAACGGTGAACTTTCCCAGAGTTTGTCGTGGCCATCCCATGGTGTGGCTTCCCCACCCTGATCGTACACGAAGAAATAGCCGATATCCGTGGTGCAAAATTTTGAGATCCAGTTTGAAATGCTTCTTTGAGAAGCTGCAGCTGAGAAACGGTCCGTGTGCCCGATGATCCAATTGGTCATGTACCCGCCGTAAGAACCACCGGTTACGCCGATTCTTTCAGGATCAATGTAGGGATTCTTTTCCAATACCAGTTCGGTAAAGTCCATAATGTCTTCATAATCAATGGTACCGTATTTTCCCCGAATATCCGCAAATTCGTTACCTCGCCCGTCGCTTCCCCTGGGGTTACAGAAGAAAACGGCATAGCCGGCAGCTGCCCATACTTGCATCTCATGGAAGAAAACATCACCGTATACTGTTTTCGGTCCGCCGTGGATGTCTAAAATGGCCGGATGTTTTTTTTCGCTGTCAAAACCAGCAGGCTTAATGACCCAACCGTGAATATCCGGGGCGTCTTCCCGTTTCAAAGTCAACGATTCCGGTTTGATATATTCCAGTGATTCAAGTAAGGGGGTGTTGAAATGGGTCAGTTGTGTTTCCTTCCCATCCTTGAAGCTGTAAATCTCAGGCAATTTAGTTTCCCTGATGGCGATTTCGATGATTTTGTCATCCAATAGACAAAAGTGATCCAAAGCCCCTTTGATATCAATCACAGGTTTGGCGGTTCCGTTTATCCTGACACTGTAAAGATAAGAGCTGTCATGGTCTGTGCTCACGAAGTAAACGGCATCATCCTTTTTCTCCAAAATATGGGGTGAACCGGAACCAAATCTGGCATCGGAGCCTACAGAATTCCAGAAACTCATGTCCAGATCCGGTGTGATAGAGGTGAATTCACCGGAACTGATTGTAAGCGTGTAGAATTTTCTGTTTTCGTTGACACCATAACGTTTCATGTCAGTCCCGAAGGCCATCACTTGTTCTTCGTTGTAGAAAATAGCATCCGCATAATTCATGGGTGTGTCGGGAGATATCTGCTTGGATTCTTCTTTTTTAAAGTCATATAAATACACGTGATTCGTTAGTTCACGTTTGTCTTTGAACAGACTGCCGGTATAAATCATTTGATCCTTGGAATCTGCCACATCAAAATTCATAACAGACATATAATCATCAGTGATTCTCTTAAAGGTTTTTTCTCTTTTATTGAATAAGAACAGTCCATTGCGTTTTTGGTCGGTATAACCACTACCATTACTCCAGAAAGGAATCTCTGTAAGGACTTCATAATCTTTTTCTTCTTCGAACTCTTTCTTTACCTTTTTTCTTTTATCTTCATCCATATTCAGGGGAAGTTCATTTCCCACCTTGAAAATCCCTTGAACAATGTATAATTCATCCGGTTGAATGACTTCCAACCCGGTTAACAGAACCGGTAAGGTGAATACTTCCCGTGCCTCTCCACCGTTGATGTTGATTCTGAATACCTTTGTGGTAAAGGGAATGTCCTTTTTTTCATCTTTGTTTCTGCTTGATGTAAACAGGATTGTTTCATCGTCTTCCCAGTAAAAATTTCCGGTCTTACCATCTGACGTAAAAGCCTTTGTTGTGTTTGACACTGGATCCAACAGCCATAAATTGGAATCGTACTTGTTTTCTTCTTTGTTCATTTCATGCCTCATAAAACC
>JAYEGQ010000151.1:0-2863 GCA_034659095.1 Thermotogota bacterium | reverse complement strand
TTAGCATTAAAAGCATCATCACTTCTGTCCTGAAACAGTTTCAGATTGTTTTTCGTAATATAGGGAAGATCTTTTAATTGGGGTAAAATTGCCTGAAAATCCATATTTATTCCAGTTTTAGTATGTTTATTGTACTATTTATGAAATAAATACCACGGTCAGATAAATATATCAAGACAAAAGATGATGACGTCGTAAAAAGTCCCTCTGGCCTGTCATTTCGAGTGAAACGAGAAATCTTTATTCTGTAACCTATTGAAAAGATAAGATTTCTCCTTGCGGTCGAAATGACAGATCCGCCAAGTTCGACTTTTTACGAGAGCATCAAAATTGTCTCGACAGAGGCTCGGGTTGTTTGATAAAGCCTTGCAGAGTTTGGAAAGAATAGCCGTTGGTTTTTCCCCGCGAAACATTTCACCTTTACAAATTTACCACAAATAGACATAGTTACCTTTACAAAAATAAACGCTGGGTATATCTTATTTTATAGAACCCTAAAAACCCCTTAATTTAATAGTATAAGAATTTCCATTTTTGGGTCAATTTTATCAATATGTTAAAAACTATTAGTACATAACGAACTGTTCGTAGTTGTTAAGCTTATCAGCTATCAGCTAAGAGCTCGCCCGATAGGGCGCTAATTTATCCTGAATCCAATGCAAGACCTTTGCAAAACTATCGTTATTTGTCATTTCGACCGACGTGCAGCGCAGGCGCTTGCGCCGCGTGAGGGAGAAATCTTAACGGGCTTGAATTATTAAGATTTCTCGTCGTTGACACTCCTCGAAATGACAAAATTCAAAGGTCTCAAAAGCAACTGTTCACTCTGGATTCAGATTTATGCGAAAGGTTGGGTAATTGATGAAAAGAGCCGGTCTGGATTATCTAAAAAAATGGAAAGACAAAAAAACACGAAAACCGCTTATTATCAGGGGAGCCAGACAAGTCGGCAAATCCTATCTTGTCCGCTTGTTTGCCAAAGAGTATGCGTTAGACCTCCTTGAAATAAACTTTGAACTTAATAACGATTACATTCCATGCTTTAAGCCAAAGGATCCGAAACAGATAATCACCCTGCTTGAGCTGAAATCCTCACAAAAAGTGGCGCCAGGCAAGACCCTTCTTTTCTTGGATGAAATCCAGGCGGCCCCAGAGGTATTGGCTTCCCTGCGTTATTTTTATGAAATATTACCCCAGCTTCATGTCATTGCCGCGGGTTCTTTATTAGAGTTTGTTCTTGAAGACCACTCATTTTCAATGCCTGTTGGCAGAATTGAATATATGCACCTGGGGCCAATGAGCTTCAAAGAATTTCTAAATGGTATTGGCAGACATCAACTCAGAGAATTTATTGAACTATATCAATGCCCCAATGAATTTCCTGTCGTTGTCCATGATGAGTTAATGAAGATGTTTAAACTTTACCTTGCCATAGGCGGCATGCCTGAAGCTATTCAGGTGTATAGCGATACAAGTTCACTACTGGAAGTTGACACGATAAAACAGTCAATCTTACTAACCTATCGGGATGATTTCAGCAAATATAAACGACGGGTTAACCATGTCAGGCTGCAAAACGTTTTTCAAAAACTCCCTTTGCAGATCGGCCAAAAAATGAAATATGTAAATCTGGATCGAAATGAAAAAAGTTCTGATTTAAAAAAAGCCTTACATCTTCTATCGTTAGCCAGAGTTTACTATCCTGTTTATCATACAGCGGCAAATGGCATCCCGCTGAGAGCACAAAGCAATGAAAAAAAGCAGAAACCTTTGTTTTTAGATGTCGGGTTGCTCACCAAAGCTTGTGGAGTTAGCTATGCCGATATTGAAATGGCTGATAAAGTTACATTAATCAATTCAGGCCCTATCTGCGAGCAATTTGTCGGCCAACACCTTCTTTATGCCAGACCCTGCTATGAGGAACCCGAGCTTTTTTATTGGTGCAGAGAAAAAAGGCAGGCATCTTCAGAAATTGATTATATCCTGTCCTATGGCCCCCAAATAATACCGGTGGAAGTAAAAGCAGGAAAGACCGGAACCCTTAAGTCATTACATATCTTTATTAAGGAAAAAGAACTTAATTATGGAGTTCGTTTTAATGCTGATATCCCTTCTTGCAGTGACATCTCCATTTCTCTACTCGGAAAACATATTATGTTCAAGTTGCTTTCTCTTCCCCTGTACATGGTAGAAGAACTACAAAGGATTGTGACCCACACCATCTAATCACTTCTTCTGTCCTGTGATCCACCTGCTCAAAAACATAAAGGTCTATCTCCTCCCTCCATACCCGTAGTTTCCTAAACCCCCGATTCAAATTCTTATTTCTTCCCAAAACCTCATCACCCATAAGTTATTCAGTCCCAGATTTTTTCATCCTAATCATCCATTCTCGAAGAGAATTCATCCATTCATCCCGCTTGTCATCCCATTCTCGAAGAGAATTCATCCTAATCATCCGTCCCGCAGGGATCATCCTCTTTATCCAGTCATCCAACCATCTAAATCATCCTAATCATCCTAAAACCGTAAGGTTTTCATCCATTCCCGTCAGGGAATTCATCCCTCCTGTAAGGAGTCATCCCTGATTCCGAAGGAATCCATCCACCCATCCGTCCCGCAGGGACTTATCCGTTCCGCAGGAACTCATCCAACCATCCTTTCGTTTTGTTCCCTGACTCCTGACCCCTGTTTTTTTGACCTTTGAATTTTGCCAGAAATAGTCTAAATTGCTTCTCAATTTCCGGCATTCACGGCATTCATTTTTCTGTTCTTCTCAGGTAACCAATCCAGTATGTCATGAAGGTGTCTGAAAATTGATAGGAGCCTTTCAGGGTTTTGAACAGGATTCCTTTTCTCACAA
>JAYEGQ010000150.1:0-2878 GCA_034659095.1 Thermotogota bacterium | reverse complement strand
CCATCTCTCTGCAGGATTAGGTTCAAAATCATATACATATTCATCATCTTCCACGGATATGTTAAGTGTATTTCTGGCGTAGATCGTACCATCTTCAAATTTGATTTGAGTGCCTAGTTTATGTTGAGAGATTACATAAAAATAATCCCCAAAAAATTCGTCAGTATGAGCTTTAACTGTTAATTTAACATCTTCGAATGCTTCTTCAGCCCAAACGAGCATATAATAATACCTGCCGGCAGTCAATCCTGAGTTTAAAGAGTAAGATTCATTATTATTGGGGTGGTTGCTTAACAGATAGGCGGGATCATAAAGGGGTTCATTATCCCAACTTCCGTACAAATCGGCATTGCCAATATATGGGTCTATATTCGATGTTAAATCAATATCTATTCGGTTTGTTTCAGATGGGACTTGTATTTTAAAAAGAACACCTTGTCCTGTTTCTGCAGAAAAAGAATCAGGGTTTATATTTGTTAAAGGATTAAGGCTTTGTTCATCTCCTATTCCCAATAATTCTCCAAGCCATGTATCTTGAAGCAATTCTGTCATTATTGAAATAAAATCATCGATAGCAACACCTGTATAAAGATTTTTAACATTATCGTTTGTACTATCAATATCAAAAAGATATGTTAGATTACTCCAACGATCAAATTTTGATCTAGATACAGATTGATTGTTGTAAAAAGGTTCATTCTCGGTAGGGATTCTTGTGCGAAGAGCATCATAAGAAGTTTCTAAATTAATAAAATCTCTGCCCGGAACACGTGTAAGAAAATATTCATTACCTTGCCAGCGGCGCCATTGATTGTTCCAAACAATTTCTTTTGGATAAGGAATAAACAGAATCCAACCCCATTCAATGTCACCTCGATCATATTCAAAAGGAATATTTGATACCGGATTATGACTTTGATCATAGGCATCAACTTTGAAATACAAATATCCAAAAGAAATACTCAAATAAAAAAACATTAGAAATATGACAATCAACGTTTTTTTCACAAACCCCACCCCTTAATAGCTTCTTCTATCCTTTAATTCTCCATCTCCAAAACAAGTCCCTTCTCCTGGGAATCCTCAAATCCCGGGAGATCGGAAGTCATTGTCAGGTTAATGTCAATGCTGATAGTTTCTGAACCTGATTCGGTATGGTATATAAGTCCCGCTTGGGAATCTAACTCATAGACTACCCGTTCCTCGGTATCCTGCCCTTTATTTAATATAAGGGTAAAATATTTTGCTGAGTCACCGGGATTTAAGTTGAAATGATTTTCCGGAGAAATTTGAGATTCCATTGCAACCTCTGTCCAGATATTGGCAGCCGAGACTAAAAAAGCCTTTGTGAACTGCTCTGATTTGGTTTCAATCACCTGTAATTTGGATTTATAAAAGTTATCTGAAACATTTTGAACTAAAAAAATTATGATAACGGTAAAAACCGTGAATATGATGGCTAAACCCAAGGCTACAGCGCCATTTCTTCTTTTCATCTCTCCACTTCCTAGTTTAATTCCTCATCCGGCGGCAGCCAGAACACTCTTTCTTTTGTGAGTTGTATCAAGTCTTTATTGTCAGTACCATATCTCTTTTCGATTGACTTTGACACAGGTATGTTCACGGTGATAGTAGTTTTAATTGCGGTCACATTTTCATAATCAGAACGAGTCGGCACCCACGAAGTTATAGCTGAATCATAAAACGACATTTCGAAACTTTCCACATCATCTAGTATCGTCATAGTTGAACTAAAGGATGAAAACCCCTTTCTGGTGTTCAAAAAAATCTTCGATTCATTATCATTGTAAAAGAGCCTTCCCCTTACTAATTGTTCATAGTAATTATCATTCCCATTTTCATCGGTGACCAACTCAGATGAATTCTCCTTTCTGATACGGACGAAATATATTTTGGTAGCAGGATGACTTTCGGGGTTGTATAGATTTGACAACGTTATTGTGGCATTCGTTGCATCTGCAGAAGGATTAAAAATCAGATTATCAACAGTAGCAGTTGCAACACCACTCATATGATTATCGGAGAGTATCACAAGGTATTTTTCCCCTCCGTTAAAATCGACTTTATTCGTGATCACAGCATCTGAAAATACCTTTTCATATGTACTGGCATCTTTTTTTTGCAACACAAAATTTTCAATCACTGCATATTGATAGTCAAATGTAACATCCGTCCCGTTGTAAGTTGCTTGGAACCCTTTTGGATTAGAAATGTCAAAGGGACCTCCGAGATTTTCGACTCCTTTTCCAAAAGACCCCAGCCACTTAAACTCATCTTCCAATATACCAAACAGGAAATTAATCTTAGAAGCCGTATAGAGTTTTGAAACGATCATATCCTGTGTTTCCATAGCTTTAATAACGATATCGAGAGATGCAAACAGGACAATCAAAAAAATACTGAATATCAATATAGAGATCAGCAACTCTGCAATAGTCATTCCCTTTCTTTTACGCAGCATCATTGATCACCTGTTTGAGGCAATCCGCCAATGATATAAAACACTTTTTCTTGTGTGATGCTTCCTTTTTTGTATTCTAATGTGAATGATGCATCAGGTGTAATTCGATCACTCTCATTCGTAAAAAATCCCCGATTGTATTTATATGGATTAGGAACAGGATTCTTGACAGTTACTTCATCCGGAAAAGTGTAAAGTGTTCCATCGGAAATCTCCAATCTGTCGTTATAAAACGACAGAATATAAACATCTTTTCTTTGAAAACTGTCATATCGGGCTTTAATCAAATGGTTCTCCAATGCCTGCGCCACATAATTGAGCGTACCTTCACCGCTTATGTTTTGAGTAATACTAAACCACGAAGTGAATGATATGGAACCAATCATAACAACAATA
>JAYEGQ010000149.1:0-2898 GCA_034659095.1 Thermotogota bacterium | reverse complement strand
CATGTGCCGGTCTTAGGGTCTATCCGAGTCCGTTCTTATGGATTATACCACCACACCCATAAAGAAGAACTTGCGCTATGCCGGCAGTTTTTTGGTCAACTGCCGGTTGAAGAGCCCGAGTTCCTTGACTGGCAGACATTATGCGATCACCAAGGCGAAAAACACCCTGAGCGTTGTCCTGTCTGCGGCAAGCGTCTGATTGTTCTTGGAGTAATTCCATGCCAGAAACGTTCAAAAGACCCGTGTTTACCATATTGGCAGGATAAAATCTTGCCTCTTGCGGCATAAAGATTTATTATATGTATCAGCGCTATGAATTTTTCAGTAACAAACTGTGAAAAACTGGAAACTAAAAGAGATTGACGAAAGGCTTTTTGAAAATTTGTAACAATCACGCCCAAATCATTTCAAAAGAGAGTTAAGAGTCAATCGAATGAATATTATAGACCGTGGATTGCGGCTATTTTACCAGTTAAATCGATAATTCTAAATAGAAGCGATCTTACAATCTCCATAGCGCAGCCCGAGCAGAATACGGCTTTAATTACAAAAGACCCGCAGGTCTGTTCAACAAACCGTTGAAGCTGACAACTGGTATCAGAATCATTTAAGTCTTTCAGATGATAAATCAAGCACTGTAAAGGTTAAGACAGCTTTTTACTTTTAACCCGTTGCACCTTAACTAAAACGTTAGCTGCAAGGGTAAAAAGGATTTTGTATATAAATTCTATGAGGGAGCAAGGCATTAATCTAATTTTTGTGGGGGATATTTAATGACACCTTTCATTGCGGACATTATATGGCTTTTCTGTGCTACCAGTTTCGGATGGCTTGTTCTTGAAAGGAAAAAGCCCAAGGAAAAGCAGAGTATCAAGTTTACACTGATAATTGCTATTGTTTCATGGTTTGTGTTTAAGACGTTATATCGAGCGGTTATCACTACAAAGGGAGCAACAGAGATTGATGCACTACTTGTGGGAACATTATTTGGAGGGATAATGTTAGTTGTGTGTGTATGTATAAAATGGATCTTCACCAAAAAGAAAAATGGGGCAATATGAAGCAGGAACAGCAGTGGAAGACAAATCAAGCATGGATAGCTCATTTTGATATTTTGGGTTTTAAATCCATGATCGAACATAAAGATCAATCTCTTGCTATAGAGCTTTTAAAAAGGAAACTTGATGCTGTAATAGTAAAATTGAAAAGTGAGATTGAATCGAAAGATGAGCATATTGATTTTCAGTTTTATGCTGACACATTTATGATTTATTCAAAGACAGAAAAATTAAATGATCTTCCACTACTGATTAGAGCTTGTAAAAACTTCATAAACAAATGCATTTACAAGAAGTTACCAGTTAGAGGTGCTATTTCATATGGCGAAATGATTTTTGGGCATAATCGTAAGATCATAATTGGATCGGCTTTCCTCGAAAGTTATGTTTACGGCGAAGATCAAAATTGGATAGGGTTAATTCTTACACCGTCTGCATCATCTCGGTTGATAGATCATAATTTATTACCGACAAGGAACGGATTTATAAACCGCGATATACCCATGAGAAAATTCTCAATCTTTGAAGATAAGGTTTATGCATATCGATTTATCAATGGAAGTACCAATTATGAATGTCCTTTACTTCCAATTTTGAATGAAATGCTACAGAAAGCACCTCCGAGAAAAAGTTAAATTTGTAAATACTATAAAGTTCATAGAGAAGCATTACACTGTACATGCCAGCTAACAAGTCGCTGGAGAATCGACGGGAAAACGCTGGCGCGTTTCCCGCGTCTCAGCTCTATCGTTGGGCGGCTTGGAGAGTACATGACAACCTTAGATGACGTATATAGAAAATTCGGTGAAACATCCGAGGCTGCACAGCTCTTGGAAACTGAACTTGGAACGATGCTTCTGTGGGTTGGATGTATCGGAGCAGATCTCATCGAGAATCCTGACTCAGACAAGGCAATGGCGATTTATAAGCAGATTGATAAGCTCACCCTTGGACAACTGATTAAAAAGCTGGGGAAAAAGAACGCTTCTATCACCCACTTTGAAGAGCTGTTAAGCGAAGCGCTGAAAATCCGAAACCAGTTAGCTCATTCATTCTATTTGCGTCATAATCTTCGCCGAAACTCCGAGGAAGGGCGAGCAATCATGATGAAAGATTTGGAATCTAGGTGAATCTATGGGACGCTCCTCAGTTTATAAGTTTATATCGTCAAGAAGTAAATATTGATTTTCTTTTGCAATTTTTTCACTGCCACACGCTGCGCAAGCGCCTGCGCTGCGAGATAGCCGTAGAGTTCAGTATTTGTCTAATTTGTCGAGGGTTTTTTTGTTTACCCCTGACATCATTTATTCCAGATAATTTACTATTCATTACTATTGCATTACTTTCATTACCCTTTTTCCCTTTTGGCGTCTGGTTTATGGCGTCTTAAAATATCCTTTTTAACACTTTTAAGAAACATCTGAACATCTTGGGTCTCGGGGGCCGCATCTTAATTAGCGCCTGTCCGAAAAATAGGTCAAACTGTCATTTCGAGCGTAGCGAGAAATCTTATCTCTTTGATAATATTGACATTCAAGATTTCTCCCTTTGGTCGAAACGACAAAAAGTGGATTTTTCGGACAGGCACTAATTATTAGGCTACTTATGGGATATTATTTTATAAAAACAACTAAATTATGAGTTAAAAACAATCAATTTACCAGAAATTTACAGACTCATTATCTCAAACTTTCTCTGCCACGAAATCCCCCTAAATCCCCCTTTAAAAAAGAGGGTCTTTTAGTTGTTTCTCCATGGTGAAAGCTCCTTTTTTTGCTTGCAATAAGCAACAACTTATGCTTTGAAGGAGTTGCTTAAATTCAGCAAAAGGAATTTGTTA
>JAYEGQ010000148.1:0-2901 GCA_034659095.1 Thermotogota bacterium | reverse complement strand
ACTGTATAGCAGGGGCGACTTGGTCACCAACTGGAGCCAAGTTGGAGGACCGGATTATTGATCCTGCCTTTTTATTCTCTCAAAGTGCTCATCCATAAATACGCCAACGTATAAGCGGGGAGATAGGATTGGACATGTTTTCCTGTTGACAGTTCCGTATAAAATACCCGTTCTCCGGTGTTGTGAGCATCGTAATAGTCTTTTGCCGTTCTTGAGTTTTCAACCTGAACCGCCTCATCTGTTGAGCTGTGGAACATAAACATGGGAAAATTTTCCAGATTCGGAACCCATGTGTTGTAAAGATCGTTGTCTTTCAAAGCTTTTGAAACCTCGGATTGGTCGTTTGCCAAATCAGTAAATAGTTTTTCTTTAAAGATATCACTTGCTTTTCCCACACCGTTATTCGGAAGGCTTGCCCTGATCTCATCGGAAGAATGTTCCCCATCAAATAACGGCGGAATCGTTGTGGCGTAGGGCTGCTTAAACAATTCATCCGGTGAATCGAAAATGGGATAGACTGTGTTGTAGGCAAAGATCATATAAGAGAGGAAATCAAGGTGAGTATATTCATGATCATCTGTAACGATCTTTTTCATAACAGTTGATAAATTATACGGTCCGGACATAGGTGTTAATCCAGTAATTTCGAATTCGTTGGAGTGCTTTTGTTGAATCTCTTTACCTGCAGCCATGGTTGCAAATCCACCTTCGGAGTAACCGGCAATGAACAGTTGGTTATTCCAGGTGTAATCATTTTGTTTGCCCAGCAAAAACTGTTTCCCCGCTCGAATCATATCCACAACTGAATAAGCAATGGATTTTGCATGACAAAAGGGATGCAACGTTTGATCATCCATACCAAAACCACTAAAATCAGGCATAAACACTGCATAGCCCATTGTTGCTGCGACTATTGCATTATAGACTTCCATATTCTCCGTTTTTCCACTTTCAGCCATATTTGAAGGTGATTTTTCACGACTGAAAATTGTTCCATGCTGAATGGAAAGAATTGGAACTGACAGGGGTTCACGTGAAATAGAACCTTCATTTTGAACGGGCAATAGGACAAGACCGGATTGAATGGATTTCTCATCGTGAGACCCAATCGTTTTAAATGTGATTTTGTACGCTTTAACATCGTTAACTGCTTGGGATTTTAACGCTTCCAATCCCAGTGTTTGAAGATATTCTAATGTGATAGACCCCTCAATGAGCGCAGTTTCCAAATAGTCATCAAGCATTGCCACCATTTCTGAAGCATCAGCAATTAGTATTTCCTCGGTTTGGCTAACCAGTTCTCCCCGCTGATAAGGAATCTCAAACCAAAAACATCCTGAAAGAGACAGGATTAAAACAAAAATGAAAGTACCAAATAATAGCCTTTTCAAAAAAATCACCTCATTTATTGTAAGTGGAAGTTTCTTTAGATGTAACTATTCAGGATCCCTACAAAAAAAGCAATAACAAAACAAATTATTGACGTTTGGAAGAGGAGATGGTCTTGAAAATACTGAAGTCGTTAGTTTTTTCCTCTTTTTTGCCATTCAAAATCTTCTCTACCCCTTTATTTTTTAATGTTGTTTGTTATTTATACGAATGCCAGAGGGGGTCCTGAATAGTTACGTTTTTACTTCAATATACTGTGAAGTTTTGCACCTCAAAAACTTCAAGGCATGTTCCTAAATGCCAGGCTGCCACTACATTTTTTAGATTTGCTTTTTCTATTTAGACGTTCTATTTCTTCGTATAATATATATTTCTTGATTTTCCTTCTTTCTTCAACACACCATTTTTAACCATTTCCGAAAGAATTTCTCTTGCACGTCTGTCTTTGACGGAAATAAGTTCTTCCACGTCTTTTCTTGTTATTTTTTCATGCCGGGCCAAAAAATCAAGAATTGCCTTTTCGTTTGCTGCAACTCCATCTTTTTCCGGCGGTTTTCCGGCGGTTTCCGGCATTTTTCCGGTGGCTTTCCGGCGGTTTCCGGCGGTTTCCGATGCTTTTCCGGCACTATTCGCTTTTCTAAAGATATTGACTTCTACCGAATCACCATTTTCTTTTATTAAAGGCGTTTTTAGTTCATACTGTTTACATGAATTGATGATCCTATTGATACCACTTCCCCATTGTTCGATATAACCCAATTCTTTAAACACCCTCGCAATCACACGATTACGAATTTCCGATCTTCCGTTTAGAACATCTTCTTGTGTTAAAGTGCTTGGAAAACCACCGGGGGAAACAATATCCAGTATGTCATCATAAATCCCCACTTTGATATCCCTTCCCATATTTGAATAATCTCGATGAACAACTGTGTTGATAAGGGCTTCTCTTATAGCGGCATAAGGGATTTCAGATACTTCCGGATTGTTCAATTTGGTTATTTCGGTTCCAACATTTATATGGTTTTTGATAAAGTTTTCGGTATTTCTTAATTGAGAAAAAAGGTCTCCCTCATATTCTTTTTTATCAATAAAAACGCTCATATTCGTCCCTTTGAATCTGGCACATTTAAACTTACAATTTTCATATATACCCAACAGGATTAACAAGCCCTTTGTGGGATGAATGACATGCTTTTTCTCGACAATCAACTTTAAACTTTTCAATTTCTCTTTTGTCAGTTTTTTGCCCACATTGGCAAATTCTTTCTTTAATGCTTGAATATCCAACTCATCAAAGTTTGTAAAAAAGTCAGGCTCTTCATCAAAGCTGATGTTTTGCCGTTGCCTTTCAAGCTCAATTATATTATTCTTAGAAGCTTTACGATTGGTTGGACCTACTCGAATATAAGTCGCTTCGTTAACACCCTTTTTTTTAACATAATAAGGTAATAATCCCCCTTTTGAAATTTCAATAACAACCAACATTTTATTGGAAACGTTAACGGTATA
>JAYEGQ010000147.1:0-14935 GCA_034659095.1 Thermotogota bacterium | reverse complement strand
AGCGTTGAGCTTGGAAGAAATTTAAAAGACAAATTTCTTCAGGCTCAATGAATGTTGCGAGACATTCAAAGAGTGAACAAAATGTGGAAGTTTCCACGCTATGCGGAAACTCCAAGGTTAAGCTTGCCTTAACCAGTTAAGCTTGTCTTAACCACCCCCTTTTTGTGCTGGTCAAGCCTTTTGGTTTTATTTTTATTCGCGGACTCACAAGAGCCCGCTTGGTATTGTCAGGTGAACTTATGCGGAAAGGAAACACCCGGCTCCATCCCGAACCCGGCAGTTAAGCTTCCCGCAGCCGATGGTAGTATGGTCATCACGCCATGTGAGAGTAGGTATCGCCTGGCATTGTTATCTTAGAGGACATTTTCGATCTTTTCGGAAATGTCCTTTTTTTATGTTATCCTGATAGAAAATGGAGGGATGATGATGGAACAACTGAAAAAGAAATTATTAAGCATTGATCGAAGAGGATACAAGGCGTATAAAGGGATTACAGGAAATTATAAATTTAACGATTACAAACTTTTTATTGACTACGTACAAGGAGATCCGTTTGCATCGCCTTCCAGGATAAGAGTATGTGTACCTAATAGCATCAACGGTTTTCCAGTCGAATATTTTGACAATAAAACAAAAAAGATTGCTTTTTGCGATTTTTTAACCAGAGTATTTTCACAAAATATCTATCAATATTACCAAAATCCAGGTGGGACCGGAAAGAGTGGAATGCTTTATATTGATACACCTTCTCAAGAAGTTTTAGAAAGAACGTCTTTTAAAGTTGATGAACAACAACTTGAAGCTCGACTTGAAATAGGATTGCCGGCATCAGGAAGAAGAATATTGGCTAATAATGCCATAAAAATGTTATTTGAAGAGCTTCCAAAAGTTGTGAAATACTCTATGTTTTATTCTTCCATCGATCAAAATACCCTTAAAAATCAGATACAAACCGTACTAAATCAAGAATATATCAGAGAAAAGATGAAGGGTGAAGGTTTATGCTCATTCATTGCAGACAATTCTATTTTACCGAGAGAAAGTGGTATTTCTTCAAAACCCATGAAAGCCGGTGCAGTACCTTTTAAGTGTCCAGATTCATTAAAGGTTTCTTTTAATTTACCGGATGGAACAACCATAAAGGGTATGGGTATCAAAGAGGGTATCACCTTGATTGTCGGTGGTGGATTTCACGGCAAATCCACCCTGCTAAATGCAATAGAATTAGGCATTTACAACCATATTCCAACAGATGGCAGGGAATATGTCCTAACCCGACCTGACGCTGTTAAAATAAGGGCAGAAGACGGCAGAAGAGTAGAAAAGGTTGATATCTCTTATTTCATAGATAATCTCCCCGGAGGAAAAGATACAAGTGCTTTTTCAACCGATAACGCCAGCGGGAGTACTTCCCAGGCTGCCAATATCGTTGAGGCGCTTGACAATAAAACGAGTCTTTTGTTGATCGACGAAGATACTTGTGCCACCAATTTCATGTTCAGGGATCATCTCATGAAACAACTTGTGCAAAAGGAAAGAGAACCGATCTCTCCTTTTATTGAGAAAGCTAAAGCACTTCACCAAAACAACAATGTTTCCACGATCATGGTTGCAGGGAGTTCTGGTGAATATTTTAAAATTGCGAATTGCGTTATCATGATGGATGCCTACAGACCTATTGATGTAACAGATGCAGCTCTCAAATTGGTTAAACCTTCCTGGCATACTAATGAGCCTTATCAGTCATCATCCCCACGAATCATGATTGTTGATTCCATAGAAGAGACAAGAAAAGGCTTGAAAGTAAAAACCCGTTCAAAAGATAAAATCACCGTCAATAAAACCGAAATTGATTTGTCTTTCATTGAACAACTTGTCGAAAGAAGCCAATTAAACACCATTGGAGCTGTTATAGAATGGATAAACAAACAATACCGAAGTAAAAGGAAAAACATCGTTGAATTGATTGATAACGTTTATTATATCCTTCAAAGAGAGGGACTTGAAGGAATCTCAAAATACTACGGTAAACATCCGGGAAATTTAGCCTTTGTCAGAAAACAGGAGATTTTAGCTGCCATTAACAGATACAGACACTTGAAAATCGTGAAAGAATAAGCGAATGTCAATAAAAGTTACTCAAGTGTTAGGAAAAAGAAGGTTGGCTTGACACTTGGAGTTTCAGTGAATACCCCTTGGGATGTGCTTTGCAAATTCAATTTGGGTTTAGTGAGTTTGTTTTTAGGCACTTTTACTTTTTTTAACCATGTATAATAAACAACAAGACAGGTTTCAAATCTTTGTGAGGAGGCTGAAAGTTGAGAATCAATCCATCAACAAGAATAAAGGGAAGCATCACTATTCCCCCTGACAAGTCAATCAGTCACAGATCTATAATTCTAACTGGAATGTCAAAGGGGAGATCAATCATAAATAATATTTTGGAATCAGATGATATTAAAAGTTCATTAAAAGCCATGCAAAAATTGGGTGCAACTTTTTCAGGAGATTTTAAGGAGCTGACCATTACTCCATTTAAAAAACCTGTCAGCAGTCAATTGAACTGCGGGAATTCGGGAACAACAACAAGGTTGATCTCAGGGGTTGTCTCTTCTTATGAAGGGATGTTTGAATTCACAGGAGATGACTCCTTATCTGCACGCCCCATGAAAAGAATATCCGAGCCTTTAACAAAAATGGGCAGTCAGTTTACTTGGCAATTCAAAGACGGGTTTCTCCCCTTCACAATCAAAGGTGGACAACTGAGAGGTATTACCTATGACAACGTAAATAGAAGTGCCCAAGTTAAAAGTGCCATATTGCTTGCCGGATTAAGGGCGGATGGAACCACTATCGTTTATGAGAAAACAAAAACAAGAGACCATACGGAAAGATTGCTTTCACAAATGGGTGCAGACATTAAGATAGGTAATGGTAAGATTGAGATTAAAGCTTCTGAAATCGAAGAGTTAAAGATGACCATACCCGGAGATTTTTCCTCTGCCTCTTTTTTTCTGGCATTAGCCGCTTGCCATGAAAATGCAACCCTTGAGATTAAAAACTGTTCAACAAACCCGTCAAGAACAGGCTTATTTGAGATTTTAAGGAAGATGGGAGCTGATGTTACTCTTTCCAATGAACACCAAGATCTTGAGCCTTACGGTGATATCACTGTAAAATCGTCTCATTTGACGGGTATGCAAGTTCCCGACCATTTTGTCCCCAATATGATTGATGAATTACCACTGATTGCTTTATTGGGATGCCATGCCAAAGGCAAGACTACGGTGAGGAATGCTTCAGAATTAAGGGTAAAAGAATCTGATCGAATTGCCATTCTTTGTGAAATGTTTAAAAATTTTGGCGTTTCAATCACGGAGTTGGAGGATGGATTTGAGATAGATGGCCCTCAAACCATAAATGGTGGGGTTGCAGAGAGTCATCATGACCATCGTATGGCAATGCTTGCTGCTGCTTGTGGAATCCTTTCTCAAGAGGGTGTTCAAATAAAAAACCATGAATGTGTTTCAGTCTCTTTCCCTTCCTTTTTTGAAACTCTTCAAACCATCACCAGTTGAAGGAGGTATTAATGCTTATTTTAAACAATCTGAAAGTACAAATAGCCGGGGATTCACATGGTCCGGCAGTATACGCGATTATTGAAGGCTTTCCCTTTGGGTTTTATCCGGATATAGCGGCAGTTAACGAAGACCTTCGACTGAGACAAATTGGATATGGACGAGGTGCAAGGATGAAACAGGAAAAAGATGCAGTTGAAATCGAATCAGGATTGTGGAAAGGATCCACCACAAACATGCCTTTGGTTATGAGAATAAAAAACAGAGGGACCTATCCGGAAACTTCAGTAGAAAGAAGGACCCCACGACCCGGACATGCGGATTATGCTGCTTATATGAAATATGGCCAACCGGATATGCGAATCTACGCCGAAGGCTCCAGTGCCCGTAGAACAGCAGCAACAGTAGCTGCAGGAAGCCTTTGTCGGCAATGGCTTTCAAAAAGGGGTGTCAAAGTCCTTGGATATGTCCAATCCAGTGGAACAGTACATGACAAAGCAGATTACCAAAACGAAGAAATATCCATACTCCGTCAAAGGAGAGATTCTTATGAGACATTTTCATTAAACAATGAAATCAACGAAAAAATTAAGGGAGAGATCGATCAATGTGCCCAAAATGGCGAAACTCTTGGCGGTAGTGTGAAAATCCTTGTCAAAGGGATCAAAGCGGGATTCGGCAGTTTTTCCTCAGCCAATACTCGGCTGGATGCCCTTTTAGCAGGGAATATCTGCGCCATCCCCTCTGTTAAAGGGATTTATTTCGGAAATACAGATACTTATAAAATGCTTGGATCGAAAGCCCATGACAGATTTTCCGTAAAAGAAGGGGGAATCATCCGAACTTCCAACAACGCCGGTGGACTTGAAGGGGGAATCTCCAACGGAAACCCCATCGTGATAACAGTGTATTTCAAACCGATCCCCTCTCTGTCTATGGGAATTGAATCCGTTAACGTGGAAAACTTGAATCCTGAAACCGTTGATTATGTTCGATCGGATGTAACGGCCATTGCTCCCGCAGCAATTGTTTCTGAGGCGGTGACAGCCATTATAATAATGGATTTTCTAATAAACGAAAATGAATCAGCAGAGGAGCAATTGTGATGATAAAACTCTTTATCGTAGGGATGCCCGGAGCCGGTAAAAGTTATTTGGGAAAAGCTATGGCAGAATTTCTAAACTGCGTTCATATGGACACTGATGATATCGTAGAAAAAAGGATGGGTCAAAGTATTCCAAACATCTTTGAAAAATATGGCGAACCCCATTTCAGAAAATTGGAAGAGGAGGCCTTATGGAAATGCGTTTCCATGAAGGAAGACATGATTTGTTCCACAGGCGGCGGGATAGTGGAAAAGGATGAAAACAGGGTTGTTTTACAAAAATTTCCCGCGGTCTACATCAAAAAAACAATGGATGAATTATTAGAAAATCTTCGATCAAATCAAGATAATCGTCCATTGTTAAAGGGGAATTCAGCGGACAATTTGGAAAAACTATTTCAAAGAAGACAAACGCATTTTGAAACCTTTCCTTCTATAAAGATCCCTCAGGGAAGATTAAAATTTAAAGATATTACCCGTCTTTTATACGAAATTACTGAGAAAACAACATTAGATCATCAAATGCAAGAAAAAACAATAGAAGGGATGCATCCCGTTGTGATCAAACCGCTTATCGCAAAAAAACAATTACAAGACAGCGAATATGTTATCACCTCTGAAACAGTTCAGGCTATTTACACATCCTTTTTTAAAGAAGGTAATAATTTGATCCTCCCTGATGGTGAGTTGTCCAAGAGCCATGACAACCTAAAAAAAGTATGGCAATTTTTAATCAACAAAGCAGTGTCCAGAGAAGAAGTGATTACAGGGTTTGGAGGAGGGACCATAACAGACATCACCGGATTTGCCTCATCCACCTATAAAAGGGGGACAGTTTTCAATTTTGTTCCAACCACACTGCTTGCTCAAGTAGATGCTGCATTGGGAGGAAAAAACGCCATTAATGTATCAGGCATCAAAAACGTTTGTGGGAGCTTTGCCTTTCCAAAGTGCGTCTATATAGACCCACTCATCGTTTTTTCCACCGAAAAAAGTGAAATAGAAAACGGTTTGATAGAAGGTTTAAAGGTTGCTTTATTAGTCCATGAGGATGCTGATACCCTGGACTCCCAATTAAAATTGGCTCAAACCATCCTTGAAAAACCCAATCTACACGCTATGAACCGATTTATCCAGCGGGCTGTCCAAGATAAAATGAAAATTGTTAATTCTGACCCTTTTGAAAAATCTCGAAGAAAATTCTTAAACTTGGGACATTCATACGGACATGTTTATGAATCAACTTTTAATATCTCCCATGGTAAAGCCGTTGCCCTTGGCATGCTGAAAATGCTCAGAGAGAAAAAGGATCCGATGATTCGAGCTTATTGCGATTTTTTTGAACGGATTGTCGAAAAACAACTGGATGCTTTAAACATTCTTTGGAATGATGATATGCTGAAAAGATTATTGAACGATAAGAAGAATACAAAAGATCATATTGTATTTATTGATTTGGAAAAACCCGGAAAGCCTTTCAAAGTAGTTGTTAAGAAAAGCGACATGCATTAAAAAAACCCTCTTCTAAGAAGAGGGTTTTTTGGTCGGGGTGACTGGACTTGAACCAGCGACCTTCAACGCCCCATGCTGACACGCTCCCAATCTGCGCCACACCCCGGTTGTTACAATGGTGGGCTCTGGAGGACTCGAACCTCCCACCACTCGGTTATGAGCCGAGAGCTCTACCAGATGAGCTAAGAGCCCAAATACTTGTGTTTCAAAGCGCGATGTATTATACATCACGAGCTTAAAAAAATCAAGTCTTTTGGGATTGTTTCAAAATATAAACAAATTGTAGTATAAACTCAAAGCCTTAATCTGTCAATCAAGTCATCTGCTCTGTTTGTCGTATTCGTTTCAAACAAGACTTCTTTCATTTTATCCGCTTTCACTAATCGTTTCATTTTCACCCTTCCACCATTTTAAAAGAAAGATTATCATTTTCAAAGGAATTTTGATATTTTGAGTGCACTCCAAGTCAAGTAGTATAATGGCAAAGATATTGAAAATAATCAAAAAAAGATGGACTAACGTCCAGAAAAAGGAGGAAAGGCATGAAAAAGATTGTTTCATGGAATGTAAACGGAATGAGGGCAATTTACAGAAAATCAAAATACGAATGGTTTAAGGAATACAACCCCGATATCATTTGCATTCAAGAGACAAAGGCACATCCGGAACAATTATCCAACCCCCAAAAGCATATTGAGGGCTATCATTCTTATTTTGAGTCTGCCCAAAGAAAAGGATACAGCGGAGTAATGGTTTTCACAAAAGATGAACCAAAGGAAATCATTCATGGTTTGGGACATGAAGAATTTGACGAAGAGGGGAGAACCCTGGAATTAATATACGATGATTTCAGTCTTTTCAACGTATATTTTCCTAACGGAAAGGCCTCCAAGATACGGCTTGATTTTAAAATGGCATTCTATGATGAATTTCTCAAAAAGACGAAAGCGCTTGCTGATGAAGGCAAAAACGTCATTGTATGTGGTGATGTAAATACAGCTCATAAGGAAATTGACTTGGCGCATCCCAAAGAAAACAGTGATACATCCGGATTTTTACCCATAGAAAGAGAATGGATCGATCGATTTTTACAAGCAGGATTCAAAGATTCACTCAGGATGCTTCACGAAGAACCGGAACTCTACACATGGTGGGATTACAAAACAAGGGCAAGAGAAAGAAACGTAGGCTGGAGAATAGATTATTTCTTCGTCAGTGAAAACATGGCGGATCGAGTGAAAGGCGCAAAAATCCATGATCAAGTCATGGGTTCGGATCATTGTCCCATTGAAATAGAAGTTGAATAGTCAATCTTAAAAAACACAAGGTCAGAAAAAAGGCCTTGTGTTTTTTTTATCATATAAAAAGTATTCCGATATTGTAAAAAAGCAAAGAAACGCTATAAGCTAACACAAACAAATAAATGGCGGTGAACCACATCCATTTCCAGCCTATTTCCTGTTTGATCGTAGCCAAAGCTGCTGCACAGGGTGTATAAATCAATACAAACAGCAGGAATGAAAAGGCGGCAATGCCATTTGGAAAGACTGTTTGAAGTCCTTGCATCAAATTCCCCTTCAAACCGGATTCTGCAAATTCTGCCAGTTCACCAAAATCTTGCCCCGTAAAAAGGGTTCCAAAAGTGCCCACTACAATTTCTTTCGCCAAAATCCCGAAGGTGAGGGCAACACCCGCTTCCCAACCTTCAAATCCCAAAGGCTTAAATACCGGCTCAAGAGTTCTGCCAATATCACCGATATAGTTATCTTGTGGTGGTGCATCGATACCGGCAGGAAATACGGACAAAAACCAGATGATAATAACGGCGGCAAAGATAATCGTTCCAGCCTTCTTTAAAAATAGCCAACTGTTACGAAAAGCTTGACCAAAGGTTTCTCTGGCACTTGGCCATCTGTAAGGGGGTAATTCCATGATAAACAAAGTTTCCTCTTTTTTGAAAAAGGTACTTTTAAAAACGCGCGCCATGATAATGGCCAATACAACACCGATCATGTAAAGCAGGAAAGTAATGGATCCCTCATGACCGGCAAAAAATATGCTTCCCAGCAGGGCATAAACCGGTAATCTGGCTCCACATGACATGAGGGGTGTAACAAGAATGGTAATAACTCTGTCTTTTTTAGACTCCAGCGTTCGAGCTGCCATGACACCAGGAACCGTACACCCAAATCCCAAAATCATGGGAATAAAGGATTTACCGTGCAAACCCAATGCATGCATAAATTTGTCCATCACAAACGCCGCACGGGACATGTATCCAATATCTCCGAGAAAAGAAATGAACAGAAACAGGACAAAAAGTTGTGGCAAGAAAACAGTAAATGCCCCAAGTCCACCGATGACGGCATCCGTAATAAAAGCAGAGAACAATGAATCTCCCATCACAGAGGCAAGATAATTAGCAAAAAGGCTGAACCAATAGTCTACAACTTCTACAAAATATCCACCAACATAAAAGGCAAGTTGAAACATGAGCCACATGATCCCGGCAAAAATGGGAATACCCCAAATTCGATGAGTCACCACATGATCAATTTTTGTCGAAAAACGTTCTCTATCCTCTTCAGTTAATACACGCTTGATAAATTCCTTTGCAATACCGTGAATGACAGCATATCTTTCTTCTGCCAATAGTATATCCGTTTCGTTGGCAATGGATTTTTCTATCAACTCTATCTTTTGATTAAGCTGTTCATAGGCTTTTTCACCGACAAGCTCTTGGAGAAAATCATCTTTTTCCAGAGCCTTAATGGCAAACCATCTTCTCAAATCTTGGTCATGGTCTTTAAAAAAAGGTTCGATCTCTTGAATGATTTTTTCAGTTTTCTCTGAAAACTTTAAAACCTTCGGTTTGTTTTGTCCTTGAACGGCTAAAAGAATTTGCTCCTTTAACGCATCTATTCCAACACGTCTATTGGCTACTGTTTTACACACATGAACATTCAAATATTTTGACAAACCATCTATATCAACATTGATTCCCATTTTTTTCGCTTCATCATCCATGTTCAAAACCAGGAGTACCGGCCTTCCCATTTCAATGATTTCCAAAACCAAATAAAAATTTCTTTCAATATTCGTTTGGTCAATTACAATCACGGTTAGTTCAGGTTTTTTGTCAATGATAAAATCTCTTGCGATTTTTTCATCTAAAGAATTGGCGGAAAGGCTGTATGTTCCTGGAAGGTCTATTAAGGTAAACCTTTCAGAATCAATCTTCAGTTCTCCTTCCTTTCTTTCTACCGTTACGCCGGGCCAATTTCCCACATGCTGATGTGAACCCGTCAATGCGTTAAAAACAGAAGTCTTACCGCTATTCGGATTTCCTCCCAGGGCTATCTTATGCATTTAATCATTCCCAACTGTGTCAGCCTCCAGACAGGACGCCTCACTTTTTCTTAACGATAAACGATACCCTCTTACTTTCAACTCGATTGGATCACCCATGGGCGCAACTTTTGCAATCTTAAACTCCGTACCAGGTGTCAATCCCATCGCCAAAAGTCTTTTCTTTATCATAGAAGTTGCTTTAATGGCTGTTACCTTACCAGAAGTACCAACCTTCATCTCGCTAACGTACACCATAACCCCCTTATTCAAGCAAGAGGTGTTACATCTATCTTTGATGCCACACCAATTCCTATTCCGTATTGCGCATCCTGTAATTGTATGACCACCGGGCCTCCGTAATGTGCATTCGATACCTGTATCGTACTGCCTTCAATAATACCCATTTTTGCAAGTCTATTCTTAACGGTATTCCCACCGCTAATTCGATCCACTTTAAACTTACCTTTTCCGGCAAATGTTAATGGCATATCACTACCTCCTCTTCTCCGAAAAATGATACATCAGCTTCATTATAATACACTAGCCTATATTTGTCAAAGATAACTTATAAATTAATCAAGATGTCACTATAACGAAAACTTATTGAGATTTATTTCGGGATAAAAATAGAGAGAGGGTTATTTTATCCTCTCTCTTAGAATGATTATTAATTTTGACATCAATCAGATTAGTCTTCAGTGACTAACATTCCTTGCTTCGCTGAGCTTTTTTATAGGGCTTTAAGCTCACCGCTCCATAATTTTTGAAGATTATCATTACCGGTTCCATCAACAGCTTCATATGTTTCCATACCCGTCTCATTTGCGGCGGTGGTTGCGTTTTGTCCAAGGGATTTGGCTATGATTGTGTTCACACCTTTACTTGATAGGAAACCAATCATCTTAGGACCCACACCATGTTCCTCCTCGGGATTATTGTCTATAAATTCAATGGATCCGTTTTCTCCGTTGATGATGCAGATGGTTTTGCCCCGTGCAAATCTTTCGTCGACAGGAGCATCCAACGAGTTGTCTTTTAAGGTCAGTGCCACCACACCATACTGCTTCTTGCATTCGTCATCTGATCCATGATGGTGATCATGTGAATGATTGTGATTACAACCCGGATCTGTTTCAGCCCTCTTTCCGGATAAATAATCTTCTATGCAAACTTTTGCGTTATCTCCCGTTGCATTCACAACCTTTATTCCAAAATTTGAGAAAAAGCTAGTTGCTCTTGAACCTATGTTCTTTACAATCATTGTATCTACACCATTTTCTTTTACCCAAACGGGTATTTGTCCGGGACCATGCTGTTCAAAGGGATTTCTGACCAATTCATATTTGTCGATTTTGTTGTTTTCAACCTCCGCAAATAGATAAAATGGTGTTCTGCCAAAATGTTCACCTAAAATTGAATCAAGTCCTTGTTCGTTTACTACGGGAATTCCTATTTTCATTGCAAACCTCCAGATATATGTTTATTAAATATATGGTATTATAACAAACTGAGGTATTTTTTCAAAACACAAAAAAATGTTAAAATATATAGTTGTAAATTTATAATTGGAGGAATTCGCATCAAAAAAAATATTGAGAGAGAAGAAAAAAAAGATTGGTTGGGGGAAAAAACAGATCTTTTATACGATACCTTCAAAAAATTACCTACTTCTATCAAAGAGAAGGCAAATATCTATTACAACATCGGTCGAATACTGAACTATTCGACTTATGTTGAAACGGGTAGAATAAAAATCCAAGCTCTTATCAGGGGAACCGAAGATTATTTTACCGAAATAGAATTAAGCAATAAGAACATAGATTTTTATTGTACCTGTCCACATTTTCGCGGGGGTAGCGTTTGTAAGCATATCGGAGCCCTTATCATAAAGGCGTTAGAAGATAAGGAGCACTTAATAGATGAATACCGATCAACTAATCGTTTAAACCTCTTAAGAAGAAAACACAAGGAATATAAAACCAAAAGCGGTGTTAAGAATTTTATACAAGAATTGGAGTCAAAAAAATCAAACCAATTAATGGATATGCTCAATGAGTATGAAGCCAAAACATTGGTGCTTGAACTTCATAAAAAAGCGAATGAATTGGAAGGCATTGTTTATGAGCAAAGGCTTGGAGTCAAAGGGACTCCTGTAAAAACGGGCAGACGTGAATTAACATTAAATGAATTAACTAGCTTTTACGATCCAAGGTTTTCCGAGTTTCTCACTTTTATCAAATTCAATCATGATCACTTTAGTGTCAAAAATTTTCATAAATTCAAGAAAGTCTTTTCCGGGTATCCATACATTTTCTTAGAGCATAAAAAAAGAAAGGTTGAATTCGGGCCTGAGTTGTCGTTGATCTTAAAGAAAAAAAACAATCAAATCAAATTGGCATTTATCAATGAAAAGGAAGAGATAACCATCGATGGAGATACGATCATCGAATCTTCAAACTACAGCTATGGAAAATATATACCTGTATACGGTGAATCCAATCAAACGGGTCTTCTTGTAAATGATACTATTTTCCCCGTTATTTCACCCTTGAATCACACACAAATACGCCATCTTTATAACGGGAAATCAAATTTAGAAACGGTTTTATTCAACCCTGAGGAAATGCAAAAAGAAGTGATCAAAAAGGATGTCATTGCACCCCTGATCACAATGGGTGTGAATTTTGACAACGAACTAAATGTTCATATCCCCCTTCAGATACAAGAAGCTGAAAAAAAGGCCGTTTGGATTATTGAAAGAATGGGAGATGTTTTTCTTCTAAAACTCGAATATTCGTACTCAGGAATCAGAATAAAGCCTGATGAACAAAAAAATGAAATTGTTGATGCAAAAAGCAGCAATATGTATATCAGAGATTATGAATTTGAAGAAAAACAAATGGAAATACTGAGGAATAATCTTTCAATGGTAAAAGAAGAAAATTATGCATATTCTTGGGAACTAAGTCTTGAAGATGTGTTAAAGATCATCGATGAATTGTTTGTGCAACACTCCGATACCACCATCCTTGATTGTGACAAAAAACTCACCAAAATACAGCATCCCAAGACTGTGGTTAACGTTGACGTCAAATCCGGGATAGATTGGTTTGAAATGAACTTTAACGTCACAGCCGATGGAAAAGAACTGCCCTTTGACAGAATTTTACAAACAGTAAGTGAAAATAATGAATTCATTGAGATCGATGGACAATTCTACCGATTAGACAAACGCGAATTGAACAAACTGAAAAAACTCAGTGGAAAAATTAAAAATTTAAAAAAGAATCTAAAGGAAGGGTGGCATCGTTTTGATATCTTACAGGAAATTGATGAATATGATTCCACCGAACTGGATGAAAAGGTAACCAATATTTTGAGAATGACTGAAGATTTTTCGGGAATAAAGGAATACATGATTCCTAAAAGCTTTAAGGGAACATTGAGAGAATATCAAATCAACGGTTATAATTGGCTGAGATTTCTCGAGGAATTTAACTTAAATGGAGTTTTGGCAGATGATATGGGACTGGGAAAAACCGTGCAAACGATTTGTCTACTCCTTTCATTTTTTGAAAGAAATTTTGAATTAAATGGAATCATCATTTGCCCGAAATCGTTGCTTAAAAACTGGAAAAAAGAAATTGAAAGGTTTGCACCCCTTTTAAAAAGCGAAATCTATCACGGGACTAAAAACGAAAGAAAGGAAATAAGGGAAAAGAATTGCCATATCTGGATCACGACATACGGTACCTTTAGAAACGACTCGGTGTTCTTTAACAAGGAAGTATTTGATTATTGTATCGTAGACGAAGCGCAAAACCTGAAAAACAATCAGACAAAAACCTTTAAAGAGATGAAGAAGCTTACTGCCAGGCACAAAATTGCCCTGACGGGAACACCCATTGAAAATTCAATTAGTGATTTGAAAAGTTTGTTTGATTTTCTAATTCCTGGCTTTTTTGGCTCAAATAAAGAATACAAACGTAATTATGAACATGATTACAAAAACTTACAGAAAAAGATCAAACCATTGATGCTCAGGAGAAAAAAAGAAGAGGTATTAAAGGATCTGCCCCCGAAAAGCATCAAGAATTTCTATGTAGACATGACAGAACACCAAGAAGAACTCTACATCAATTACTACATGCGAGTCAAGAACGAGGTCAAAGAAATGACTCAAACGCAGGAAGAATGGAATACAAACCGATTTCAAATCCTAAAACACATTTTGAGGTTAAGACAGATCGCGACCCACCCTGAAATGTTTATAAAAGATCAGAAAATCGGCTCCGGTAAATTGGACTCCCTGATAGAACTCTTGGAAGAAATCACATCTGAAGGGCATAAAACAATCGTTTTCTCCCAATTTTCCACCATGCTGGAAATTGTTAGAAAGGAACTGAATATCCGCGAGATGCATGGCCTCATTATCGATGGTAATACAAGAAACAGAGAACAGATTTTAAACAAATTCAAAGAAGAAGAAGAACAAAAAATCCTGTTAATGACTTTAAAAGTTGGCGGCGTGGGTTTAAATCTTACAGAAGCGAATTACGTCATCATATTGGATCCTTGGTGGAATCCCGCTGTCGAGATGCAGGCTATTGACCGCACACATCGAATCGGGCAAACCATGCCGGTTATGGTTTATCGTATGATTAGTTCCTCCACCATTGAAGAAAAAGTATTGGAACTGCAGCGAAAAAAAATGGCCATCGTAAATGATGTAGTGGAAGATACAACCGACACGGAAAAACAGATTTCTGCAGAAAACATTCGCGAAATGTTCGATTAACTCTATGGTATAATTTCCTCGAACGGAATGGACTTCGAATTTTATCTTTTTTTTTATTAAATGACAAATGAATGATGTATAATTGACAGGAAAATATCTGGATTTAGAGGTGTTATAATTTGATATATGCACTTGATATAGGCACGAGAACCGTTATAGGCGTTTTGGCCGAAAAGTATGAGTCAACGATAACCATATATGATACCCTCATTAAAGAGCACGAGGAAAGGGCCATGTTGGATGGTGCAATTCATGATGTGAATAAAGTAGCAAAAATTGTCCAACAAATAACGAAAACCCTTAAGGAAAAGAACGATATAACCATTGATAAAGCATCTGTAGCCCTTGCAGGAAGGTTCCTGAAAACATCAATAGGAGAATCATGGATGGATGTATCCAATGAACATGCCATCGCAAAGGACACGATAAGAATCCTTGAAATGGAAGCTATTAATAAATCCATTGATTCTCTTGAAACGGACGGGAAAGAAATGTATTGTGTGGGTTATTCGGTTCTATACTATTCTTTGGATGATGAATGGATTAAGAACCTTGAAGGTCAACGGGGGAAGAAGATATCCGTCAAAGTCA
>JAYEGQ010000146.1:0-2931 GCA_034659095.1 Thermotogota bacterium | reverse complement strand
ATGCTGTTGGTATGTATGAAACGGGAAAAAGAATGCCTAGGGAAGATATTTTAGAAAGAATTAAAGGCTTTTTTGGTTGTTCATACGATTATCTTTTTGGATTCAGTGATGATCCTAATCCTAAAGCGGATAAGACACTAACGGTTTTTGAATATAATCCTGAAAACGACCCGTCTTTGGTTTCTACTGAAAGACATGTCCTTTTTCAAAAAGGGGACCTTGCTATTAAGTTGGGACCACTTCTTTCCCGATACATGTATCCATTTTATCTCATGGATGACGTGCTTATATTTTCATCTGTCAATTCCATCAAGGGAAATATTACGGTGTTGCTGCATAACAGAGAAGTTTATATTGGTAGGGTTTCCAAGCTGGCTGATGTTTACGAAGTGGCATTTCTCAATCCTTCAATAAAGAAAAAGAGAGTTCCGGAAAATGGGACAAAAATCGTGGGTATGATGGTCGGCATGGTCAGGTTATTGGAATTATAAAGAAGATGGCAATGGTTCACTATGTTATACTATAACACAACAGTTTATATCGATTTGGAGGTAGAGAAATGATCAGGGTAAGATTTGCTCCCAGCCCTACGGGCTATTTACATGTTGGCGGTGCGAGAACCGCTTTGTTTAATTACCTGTTTGCAAAACACAATAACGGAAAATTTATATTACGGATAGAGGATACGGATTTGGAGCGTTCTACCGCTGAGTCGGAACAATCCTTGTTGAACACCATGGAATGGCTTGGATTCAAATGGGATGAAGGCCCCGGTGTTGGTGGAGAATACGGTCCCTATAGACAATCAGAGAGAATGGATATCTATAAAAAGATGGCTCATCAATTGGTGGAACAAGACAAAGCCTATGAAGCCTATGTTTATCCGGAAGAGTTGGAGAAGATTAGAGAGGAATTGCTGGCTCAAAAGAAATCTCCTCATTACAACGAAGAAATGTTAAGCCAATTTGATACCCCTGAAAGAAGAGAGGAATACAAAGCGAAAGGTATTGAGCCGGTTATCTATTTTAAGATGCCCTTTAAGGACTACACCATTCATGATTTGATTAAGGGGGAGGTCACCTTTAAAAAAGGTACGGTGGGTGATTTTGTTATATTAAGAAGTACCGGTTTACCAACCTATAATTTTGCCGTTGTGGTGGATGATGCCCTGATGAAAATCAGTCATGTGATTCGAGGTGACGATCATCTCTCCAATACACTTAGACAGTTGGCTGTATTTGAAGGGATGGAATATCCCCTGCCAAAATTTGCACATGTTTCAATGATTCTTGGGCCGGATGGTGCCAGATTGAGTAAGCGTCACGGGGCTACTTCTGTTGAAAAATACCAGGAGATGGGCTATCTACCCCAGAGTGTTATGAATTATCTGGCTCTTTTGAGTTGGTCACATCCTGACGAAAAGGAGATTATGTCCATGGAGGAGATGGTAAAGGAATTTACCATTGAACGGGTAAATTCCAGTGCGGCAATCTATGACGACCAAAAACTCCGGTGGATGAACGGTGTTTATATTAGGGAATTGAATGACGATGAATTAACCGGATATGCCAAAAAATATATTATAGCTTCAGGATTGATGGACGAGACGCACTTTAAGTCCAATTATAAATGGATTAGAGAGGCTGTGGGATCCTTGAAAAAGAAGATCCACCAGTTTGACGAAATTCCAGAAAAGTTGGAAGTGTTCTTCAAAGAACCGATTTTCAAAAAGGAGTGGGCTCAGCAGATCAAAGACGATGACACTGATCCCGCTTTTATCGAACTATATCATCAAGTAAAATCTGCAGATTCTTGGAATATCCCCGATATTTATCAGCTTTTCAAAGAGGTATCCAAACTAGTGAAGGTCAACTCAAAAAAGTTTTACCATATGCTAAGAGTTGTTTTAACCGGTGAAGAATACGGGCCAGAGCTTGTTAATGTTATTCATCTAATTGGTAGAAATCAGATGTTAAAACGCTTGGAAAGAGTAGTGGATGTTATATGATCAGACTAACTGATACTTTGGCCAAAGAAAAGTTGGAATTTGTACCTCTTAAAGAAAATCAAGTTAGTATGTACGTTTGCGGCCCAACTGTCTACAATACAGTTCATATCGGAAATGCCAGACCAGCGGTTGTTTTTGATGCCCTCCGTCGCTATTTTGAGTACAAGGGGTTTAAAGTGACTTATGTTATGAATTTTACCGATATAGACGACAAGATTATCAATCGAATCAATGAAGAAGGCTGGGATTTTGACTTGATTACCAGAACGTTCATACGAGAATACTTGAGGGATATGAGACATCTTGGAGTCAGAGATGCAAATATCCATCCAAGAACATCTAATTATGTGGGAGAAACCATTGCTTTCATCGAAAACCTTCTCAACAAAGGCGTTGCCTATGTAGTTGATAGTGAGGTTTTTTATGATGTAACGTTATATGAAGGCTACGGTCAGTTATCTCACAGAAAACTTGAAGACATGATGTCCGGTGCTAGAATCGAAATAGATCAAAGAAAGAGAAACCCTGGGGATTTCTCGTTGTGGAAACCTGCTAAACCGGGGGAACCCAGTTGGGAGAGTCCATGGGGAAAAGGAAGACCCGGATGGCATATAGAATGTTCAGTCATGGCTACCAGTATTCTGGGTGAGACCTTTGATATTCACGCGGGAGGTAATGATCTGATATTCCCTCATCATGAGAACGAACGGGCACAAAGCGAGTCATGTACCGGTAAAATTTTTGCGCGTTATTGGCTTCACAACGGTATGCTGCAGATGAACGGTGCCAAGATGGCAAAATCAGTGGGCAATATCATTTCAGTACGTAAAGCCTTGAAGAAATACGGTCGTGACGCTGTGAGAATGTTCCTGTTTTCCACTCAATTCAGAAGCCCTATAGACTATTCAGAGGAGAGATTTGAG
>JAYEGQ010000145.1:0-2957 GCA_034659095.1 Thermotogota bacterium | reverse complement strand
TATGCCGCATCTCTTGAAATTTTATTAATTGTAAAACTTTTTGGATACGGATAAGCATTTTCAGGTATGGTTAAAGATAAATCTTGTACATCTGCAGTGGCAGACTTTTCATCAGTTTTTGAGACAGCAATTTCAGTTTGTTGATTTCGGAAGTAATTGATTAACAAAAACAGGATGAAAATGACAGCAATCACTACTACCAAATATATGATAGCAAGTAATCGATGTGATTTGAAGTAATCTATGATATTTTTTAAGCTAAACGCTTTAAAAACTTTCGGAAACGTTTTAATTTTGGCAAAGATTTTTTTTAGAAAATCCAATCAGTACCATCCTTTCGTTTTTTTATTATACAGTAACGATTTTCTTCCATACTGATTGCAAATAATTAATGACATTGCAATAGTCAGTACCATCAATGTCTTTTATCGATTCCAACTCAAACATACATTCATCTTTTTTTTCGTTGACGATCTTTCTTGAAGCTTCTATACCTAACAAGGATGGAATTGTTTTTTTCCCGTTTACAAGATCCTTTCCAGGGGTTTTTCCTATTTCCGCAAAAGTCCCTTCTATTCCTTTTAGATCATCCAAAATTTGAAAGGCGATGCCCATCATCTGACCGGCACGCTTCAATTTTTGAATATGCTGTTGTGTTTGATTTTTTAGAACCGATGGTGCGGTCATTGAAAATTCAATAAGCTTGGCGGTCTTAAATTCATACATTTCTAAAAGGGCTTTTGGAGAGATACTTGATTTGTCTTCCATTATAATATCAAGATATTCTCCGTAAGCGAGATCTTTAGAAGATTGAATAAAGTATTTTGTTAATTTCGAATGATTAAGGTTTGTGATGAAATCAAAGGCAAGGAAAAAAATATAATCTCCCGCAACAACAGCAGTACCATGATCATATTTTTTATGATGTGACAATAGTCCTCTTCGATAGTCATCATTATCAATTTCCGGTAAATCATCGTGTATTAAAGAAGCCGTATGTAACAGCTCAACCGCTGAACCAATCAAATACAAAGGCTCTTGTTTTATCAACAGCGTTTCACCACACAAATACGATAAAGCAGGTCTAAAGCGCTTGCCACCAGCTTTTAATGAATATAGTATTTGTTCCTTCCAATTAGGGTCATTTATGGCCTCTTGAACAGAATCATACAGATAGGAATCAAAATTCGCTTTTCGCCAGCCTTCTTTCATACAATCTCCTCTTTTAATCATATTAAGATTTTATCATAAGTGGCGAATTTCTGCTAATGAAGGGTTTTCATGATTTCCTTTAAATAACCTATAACATAAAGTGATCCGGTAATAAGAATCGGCAGCCTTTTTTGTTCAGACAGTTCCAATGCTTTTTTGCATGCCGCTTGATGATCGGGAATATAACTAACTTCGTTTTCTTTTTTTTGTTTTTTATACTCTTTTACTATGATTGAAGTATCCGTATCTCTGGGTGAATTTGGTTCAGTTATAATAACAAAAGATGAGATCTCTGATAATTCTTTAACAATATGAGTATAATCTTTCCCACTTAGCATACCAGTCAGTAAGACGGGTTTTATATTTCCAAAATAGATTTTCCAGTTCGCTATCAACGCATCTATCCCCTCCGGATTGTGTGCTCCGTCAACTATTATCAAGGGATTATCTGAAATTTTTTCAAATCTCCCAGGCCAGTTGGCCTGCCAAAGGGCATTTTTAAGGCTATCCTCAACTACTTTAATTCCTTTTTTTTCACAATACAATAAATATACCATTATGGCGGTTGATGCATTTTTCATCTGATGAATACCGTTCATTTTTAAGCTTATATTTTTAATGTTTTTTTCTTTGCTGTAAAAATTGAATTTATTGTCATCAATACTACTCTTTACCATTTCATAATCGTAATCCTTTGAAAACAGATAGATTGGTGCCTTTTTTTCATCAGCAACTTTTTTTATAATCGAAATAGCTTCTGGTCTATCCGTTCCAGAAACAATTGGTGTTCGTTCTTTGATAATACCCGCTTTTTCATAAGCTATTTTTTCTATAGTATCTCCCAAGGTTTTCACATGATCCAATCCTATAGAGGTTATAGCAGAAACAGCTGGATTTAAAGAAGTGGTGGCATCTAGTCTTCCCCCTAACCCCACTTCTACAGCAGCAATTTCACAGGACTTTTTTTCAAAGTACTTAAATGCCATTGCAGTAGTACATTCAAAAAAACTTGGTTTCATCTCCTCTGATATTTGATCCATTGTGTTAACTGCATCATAAATGTTATTTGCTAATTCGATTATTTCTTCATCGGTAATTAATTGATTATTGAACGTAATTCGCTCGTTAAAGCGTGTCAAATGTGGTGAATAATTAGCACCTGTTTTGTATGATAATTCTGTGAAGATGGTTGACAACAAGCGTGTTACGGAACCTTTTCCGTTTGTGCCTGCAACCTGAAGTGCTTGAAATTCGGTTTGTGGATTGCCGATTAATTCAAGCAATTTGATAATACGACTTAATCCTAATTTGATAGTTCCGTGTGGTCTTGAATGAAAAAAATAATCTAAAGTTTCTTGATAGTTTGTAAATAGTTTTGTCTTCAATCTGTTCCCTCTTTTTTATTTAAACCCACCAAGTTGATAAACATAAACGATTACTTCAGCTACCGCTTTATACAACTCAGGGGGTATTTCAGAATAATAATCCAATTCAAGTAATTTTTCTACTAATTTTTCATCTTTGTAAATAGGAATATCATTTTCTAATGCTATTTCAACGATCCTTTTTGCTAATTCGCCCTTTGCCTGTGCCACAATTCTTGGCACCGGCCCATCTTCAGGATCATATTTTAGCGCAGCTGCTTCGTTGATTTCTTCTTCATTTATTATTTTTCCATGTTGATCTGTATTTTTCATGCGAAACTAAAAAACCCCCCCTCTTTTTGGGAATTGGTAAATTCTTTG
>JAYEGQ010000144.1:0-15074 GCA_034659095.1 Thermotogota bacterium | reverse complement strand
GGTAGAAATTTCCGGAATAATGTTGGGATAACAGCTGTCCGATATTAGTGATGAAAGATACTCCATCATTTTGATGATGTCTGCAGAAGTTGGTAGGCCGACAATAGTTCCTTTATCATCAACACCAATGATTAATTTTCCGCCACTTGTATTTGAAAATGCAATGACGGTTTTGATCAAATGGTCCTTTCGAGGGAGTTCTTTCTTAAATTCAAGTATTTTACTTTCACCTTTTTTTATCTCATTGAGTATCAAAAACATCACTTTCTTTCTTATTTTCAGTGTGATAAATTATAACACTTCTAATTACCTTGCTCATTTCAATTTTAACAATATTCGTATGCTTCAACCACGTATCTCTCAGGCTTTTTCTGGACACTGACTCATCCAGGAAAAGCAAAATGGCTTTAAATGTTCCGCCATGACCGATCAAAAACAGGATATCCTCAGGTTGATAGACTTCCTTTAAACGATTTAAAAAAGAGTTGACCCTGGTAACAACATCTGTTAGGCTTTCGCCTCCTTCAATCTGGTAAGAGTTGTTATTGTTCAAAAACCATTCATCCCAAAGGAGTTTAAACTGATACCAATCTTCGTCTGAAGATTTCCCTTCAAGGAAACCTACACTAAATTCTATCAATTCGGGGGTTTTTTCATACGGGAGTTCAAAACCTTTAGCAATAATTTCTGCCGTTTCCACCGCTCTTTTAAGAGGGCTGGAATAGATGGCTTTTGGCTGGATTCCCATACTCTGAAGCTGGTTTAAAACAGAAAAGGCCTGTTGTTTTCCTATCGGAGTTAACCCATGTTGATACCCTGTATTGGAAAAGACATTTAGTTTGTTGGCTTCGCTTTGTGTTGCAAGCTCGTCCGTCCTGCTCAGCCTGATACGATTCTTGTTCATCGGATCGGGATTTTGCTTCCAGCTTCCTTCAGATTCCTTGTCGCCAAGGGCACCCTTGCCTTCGGCTAGTGGTTCCCACTACCATGCCCACAACGGTCTTTCACCGTCTAGTTCTTGTTCATGCCGGGCGCGCAACAAAATTCCTCAAAAAAGAAAGTTCCCAGTCTTTAATCACAAATAAAGCCAAATAATTGGGATTATGGACGAATCATTGGATTTGTATTATCTCTTTATAAGGTATACAATGAAAGTGTTACATTAACGATAAAGTGAACGATAATGTTAGGAGTCTATCATGGGTAGAAAAAAACAGTACGTGACTATGTCGGATATTGCCAGGGATATGGGAGTTTCTGTGAACACGGTTTCCAGGGCGCTGAGAGGAAAAGACGATATCAGCGAGGCCATGAGAAAAAGGATCGAGGAGCGGGCGAAGGAGATGGGCTTTATCCGGAATACTTTTGCCAGCAGTCTTCGGACGAATCAGACCAATATCATCGGGGTTATCCTAGAGGATAGTTCCAACCCATTCTTCTCTGAAGTTTTCAAAGGAATAGAGGAGGCCGCTCAGAAGCAGAATTATCAACTGATCTTGATGAATTCAAAAGAGAATTATAAGACAGAGCGTACCGCCATTGAAATTTTACTTTCAAGACGGGTAGATGGACTCATCATCTCTCCTGTGGAAAAGAATTATGATGATTTGAAAAGGCTTGAAGAAACCAATTTCCCCATGCTCATTATTGGAAGATATATCAAAGAACTAAAAAAGAGTGATCAGATTTACAGTGATGATTATAAGGGAGGATATTTGGCTGCCAAGCATTTTGCACAGCAGGACAGAACTAATCCCCTTGCCCTGATGATCAACAAAACCAATTCCACTTCGCAATACAGATTAAAAGGTTTTGAAGACGGCGTGAAAGAGGAAGGCCTTGAACTGAACAAAGAACATAAGAAATTTTTATTAGAAAAGGCCGCTGAAACGGACTATTATATTTCAGACAGTGATATCAGTCTACAATATGCGTTCAATACCGTTGAAACAATGATTAAGGGGGGGAAGGAATTTGATGCCATCTTTTGCTTCAACGATATGATGGCCTTAGGTGTTTTAAAGGCTTTGAAAAAGCATCATATAAGATGCCCCGAGGATGTTAGTGTCATTGGTTTTGACGATATCTTCTTTGCTTCATTATCCACACCATCGTTGACCACCTTGAGAATAAAAAAACATACGCTCGGAATCAAGGCGTTTCAAATGATTATGGACAGGATTACCAAAAAAAGAACAACACAAAGGTTGGAAAAACTGGATGTGGAATTGATCCAGCGAGAAAGTACATCATTGGGGGCTACCCCAAAATCATAGAAGGAGGAATCAAAATGAAAAAGTTCGTTGTTTTGTTCGTTATTTTAAGTGTTATGTTCTTGGGAACTTTGTCCGCGAAGAATGTGGAAATTACATTCTGGACATTGTTTAGCGGTGGAGAGGGTCATATTATGACTCAGTTTGTGGAGGATTTTAACGCAGCACATCCTGAAATAACAGTAAAAGCCCAGAAGATTGACTGGCTTGAGTACTACAACAAATTGCTGACAGGCCTTATTTCAGGTCAGCCACCGGATGTAGCAATCATGCACCTGTCTGTTCTTCCGGACTATGCTTCAAAAGGAGTTTTAACTCCTGTCAAGGATTATGTACCAAAGGCATTTCTCGATGAATATCTGCCCAATATTATCGAGAGAGCACATTATGATGGTGAATTAGTTGCCCTGCCGTTGGATACACATCCCTTGGTTTTCTATTATAACAAAAAAGTCCTCGAATCTGCAGGCCTTGTTGATGCCAATGGCAATCCGAAGGTTCCGCAGACCTGGGATGAGTATATTGCATGGGGTCAAGACGTACAAAGTGCCACAGGTGATTATGGGGCATCCATAGACAAATTTGGTATGTTGGGTGAAAGATGGTTTATCGCCCTTTACAACCAGCTTGGAGGTTCTTTCTACAATGAGGAAGCTGGAAAGGTCATCATCGACCCGGACTTGGCTGAAGAGGTCTATGAGATTATTAACGTATCCTTTGCCGGTGAAATGACACCTGTTACGGATTATGATGGTGGCGAAGCCCTTTTCATCAACGACAAAGCCGCTTACCATTTGAATGGTGTCTGGGCAATGGCAGTATATCCTGATACTGAGGGATTGGACTTTGGCGTAACCCAGGTTCCGGCAATTGAAGGATCAAAACCCTATACTTGGGGTGACAGTCATTCTATTATCTTCCCAAGATCTCCAAACCAGAGCAAGGACAAACTTGAAGCGGCAGTTACCTTTGCCAAATGGGTTGTGGAGCATTCCTACGAATGGGCAAATGCCGGTCATCTTCCCGTTTTAACGGATGTATTGGAATCAGAGGAATTCTTGGCATTGCCTATGAGGGAAGACTACTTAGACGCTGCGGCAAATGCCGTGCTTGCGCCATCAGTTATTGGCTGGTTAGAGTTTAGAGAAGAGATGTGGGAAATCTGCCAGAAGCTGGTTATTGGTGAATTTACAGAAGAAGAAGCGGCTCAGGAACTGGTCAATAAAGCCAATAGTATTCTCCAATAATATTACGATATAGCCCGTTTTTTACGGGCTATATTTTTCATTTAAAAACTTAAAACTTAAAGAAGGGATTGCCATGATCGTTACAAACAAGAAGCGTAACAACACGCTGGCTTATCTGTTTTTCCTTCCTTTTGGCCTTTTCTTTGTGCTCTTTAAGATATATCCTTTTATTCGCTCCCTGTATCTGGGCTTTTTTAAATGGGATATATTTGGATCGCCTGAATTTATAGGCTTGGAAAATTTTTATACGTTGTTCGGTACGGATAAATTTTGGGAAGCACTCTGGCACACGCTTTATTTCACCATATTAACAGTGCCCCCATTAGTGATTCTCGGATTCCTAATCGCCATTTTACTTAATTCAAAGATCAAATTTGTAGGGTTTTTTCGAGCCGGTTTTTATATTCCCTATATTTTATCCATCACGGTTATCAGTTTGATGTGGAAGCTGATGTTCAACGAAACATTTGGGATTGTGAATAAAATCACGTCTATCTTTGGTATTGAAAGCATCAATTGGCTGAATGATCCATCCTATGCCATGCCTGCTGTGGCTTTTGCAACCATTTGGTGGACATTGGGGTTCAACATCATTTTGTATCTTTCTGCCATCCAGCAAATACCCGATTCCTATTATGAAGCGGCCACCCTTGACGGCGCCAACTCTTGGCAAAGGTTGATTCATATCACCGTTCCCCTGATCAAGTCCACACATGTACTGGTCATCATCCTTCAGATCATCTACTCTTTGCAAATTTTCGGACAGGTTTACATCATGACCGGCGGGGGTCCGGGAGGAACAACACGCACACTTGTGCAATATATCTATGAAAACGGATTTAAATACTTTAAAATGGGATACGCCCAGGCAAACGCTGCCATATTCTTCCTTATTATGCTGGGAGTAGCGATTGCACAGGTTAAACTCATGTCGAAAAGAGGTGAAGGCTATTGAAGATAAATAAAGGTTTAACCATACTAGCGTTCATTCTTCTGGCGATTTATATTTTCCCCTTTCTCATGATGCTGGTCAATTCTATCCAGCCTGAAAAGGATATCGTAGCTTCAAAAATCATCCCCTCGGAGATTTTGATCAGTAATTACGGGAAGATTCTTGAACAGGGACAAATCGGAAGGTGGTTCATCAACAGCGTGGTGGTAAGTGTCTCGGCAACCGTTATGGTGATTATTATGAGTGTTTTCGCTGCTTATTCATTGGGGAGGATGATGTTTCCGGGAAGAAAGCTTTTGAACATCGTTGTACTGACGGGGATTACCATCCCAATACAGGCCATCATGATACCGCTCTTTTTGCAGATGAAGGATTTTGGGTTCATCAATACCTACTGGGGACTAATTTTACCGGCACCGTTTGCGCCCATGTGCGTCTTTATCCTGGCTAATTTCTTTCGGGAAATCCCCAATGCCTACGATGAGGCAGCGAGAATAGATGGGGCCTCTCACCTGACGATTATGTGGAAAATCATCACGCCTATGTCATTACCTGCCGTGGCATCCATCGCCATTTTGAATTTTACCTGGACTTGGAATTACTATTTGTGGCCTTTGATTATAGCCACAACCGACACCATGTATACCCTGCCTGTGGGATTGGCGACACTTGCCGGTTCTGAAACAAACATCCGATACGGGCCAATTATGGCAGCCAACATCATGGCTTCCATACCGGTTATCGTGCTGTTCATCATATTCCAGAAAAACCTCATGCAGGGTGTTTCAGCGGGAAGTGGTGTGAAATGAGGCAAACAATATCCTTAACAGGGGTCTGGGAGATGAGTTACGATGGCATAATCTATGATAAACAAATCCACATCCCCGGATCCATTCCCATAACAGAGGATAGTTATCCCGATCCGGAATCACTTACGGCGTATTTTAAAAAAACGGTTTATTTGGATGAATCACAGATGGGAAAACACAAACGCCTCTGTTTTTACGGTTCCGATTTAATCACTCGTGTCAAAATCAACGGCAAAGACGTGGGGAGCCATCGGGGTGGATTCGATGCCTTTTCCTTTGATGTATCCGAGCAGATGAAAAAGGGCGAGAATGAAATCCTGGTGGTAATTGAGGATAAAAAGATTGAAGATTTGAAACATGAAATTATCGGAAAGCAGGACTGGTACGGCAATATCACGGGTATGTGGCAGCCGGTGGATTTGGAAATACTGGAAGAAATATTTATAGGCTCTGCTGATTTTGAAATTCATCAGGATGACGTCTCCGTTCAATTGACCATTCACGGAGCATACGAAGCCATTCAATATGCGTTGTCAGAAAAAGGAAAGGTCTTGAAAGAAGGGAATACTAAGGATTCAAAAATGGTTATACTGCGGGATGATTTAAAATGTTGGTCACCGGATCAGCCCAACCGATACGACTTAAACATAGAAGTCATTCAAAATGGATCCGTTATGGACAAGCTGGAGAAATCCATCGGCTTCCGTGAAATCACACAAAATAACGGCAAAATATATCTCAACGGAGAACCTTTCTACATGAAAGGACTATTGGACCAGGATTATTACCCTGAAACGGATTATGTCTACCCTTCCCCTGAATTCTTGTTAAAAGAGCTTCAACGGGTTAAGGCGCTGGGCTACAACACTATCCGTTACCATGTGAAAACACCTCCGGTTGAATACGTTGATTTGGCGGATGAATTGGGGTTGTTAATGTGGATCGACCTTCCCTATGCAAAGGCCTTTGACGAAGATTCAAAAGGTTATCTGGCGCAACTTAGGGATGATCTTATGACACGCTACGCCTACAGTCCCTCGTTTTGTATCATGACCTTAGTTAATGAAAGCTGGGGGTTGGATTTGTATTCTGAAGAGGAAAACCGGTGGCTTGATGATTTCTGGCGTGAATCAAAACATCGGGTAAAAGACAGATTGATCGTTGACAATTCAGCATGCCGTGATAATCACCATGTTCAAAGTGATATCAACGATTATCATTTCTATTTTTCTTACCCGGAAAATAAACAGCTATGGGATAAGCATATCCGTGACTTTGCCCAACATGATTTTTTACCCTTTAACCGGCAAGGAGTTGACGGATTAACTGAAAAAGACCCGAAGGAGCTGCCTATGATCGTCTCGGAATTTGGTGTGTGGAGTCTGTCCGATCCTGCTCTATGGGTGGGAGAATGGATGAATTATTCGGTGTTGGGGATTAAAAGAATTAGAGATTTTATCCCAGAAACATTAAAGATATCCGGTCAAAACGCTTCTGCTTTCTTTAAAGGCGTTCAATGGCAGGGTTATTACGCCTTAAAACATCAAATTGAACAAATGAGACTTCATGATACTATCAGCGGTTTCGTGTTGACAGAATTGTCGGATATAGCCTGGGAAGCCAACGGTATATTGGACTATAATCGCAACGACAAACCCTTTACGGATTATTTAAAGGGGCTGAATCAGGAATTGTTACCCATAATGGATGATAATGGCACTGTCTTTTGTTCCAATATAACAAATCGACAGGTCAAAGGAAGTTTACATATTACTTTTAACGACAAACACCTGACAAGCAATGACTTTGTTTCACAACCCATGAAAACACAGCGCATTACTGACATAGAAGTCCCCCAGGAAAAAGGAGTTCTCATCATTCAAATGTTGGTAGAAGGACAAATCGTTTCAGCAAATTCCTATGAACTTCATATCTTTGATAAAGAATCAACTGATTTAAAAATCTTTCGCGCCTACAATGAAGAGGCGGAACAAGCCGCAGAAAAGGGTGAGCGTGTATATATTCAGCTGAATTCTCCTCAAAAGACCAAAGGTTTTGAAGTCATTCCGACACCAGAAAAAGTAAACCCGGACAGTGGACTCACTTGGGCCGGAGACTGGATCAGTGGGTTTTATCATTATCATCCGGATATGATGGGGAAACTGAACTACGAATCCGGGGCTGAAGAACTATTGGGTACTTTCACGGGGTTCACTATTCTCCATTCAGATGAATACGAAAGTCTGATTGGAAAAACGCTGGGGTGGAATCTGGCAAATTGTTCCTATTTAATCAGAAAGAAAATCGGAGAGGGAGAGATGATCATCTCAACCTTGGATCTAATCAAAACCGGAAAATTACACATCCTTTCCTGAAAAACAGCGACGAGCAAAAACACATAAAAACACTTCCAAAAAGGGCATTCCTTTCGTGCCCTTTTTTTTGTTTCGTATAGCCGACCTTTCTCGAAAGTGCTAAAAAAACTATAATGATTTATATGAGATATGTAAGGGATGACCCATATATCGTCATGAACAGAACACGCGACTTTAACTCATTCCCATAGATAAAATTAAGCATTCAATCAACTCCTTTTTTTATGGTTCTATTAAAAAATTAATCCGGTATGTACAAATTCTCTACAGCATTGACAATTATCAAGGGTTAAAAGATTCATTCATCCATGGGATACAACAATCCTAAATTGTCTGTATCCTCAGCCCACTTTACGCCGATTTTTTGCCTTACCATCTTGTAAAAGTAATGGAACTCATTGAAGCGCAGCCGAATTTGGATTTAGCAAGTAAAAAAATATTCGGATTTAGCCAGTGTGCCTTTCCGTTCTACCGGTTAAACGAATGCTCCATCAAGTCCATGGAATTGTTCGCTAAGAAAGAGAGAATGAATTGGACCGGCGGCCTCATGTATGGTGGAGCAGGTTTGATGGATTGTGAGGCTTTAGAAGAAATGGGCAAAAAAGGGCAAAAGATGATACAAGCCCTGGAACTGGCGGTTGAAGGTATTGTCGACACCGGGAAGGTTCCCAAGAAATCCCAGGAACTGCTTGCCATGAATATCCCGGGGATTTTAAGACGACCTGTCATGTGGTTTATCAACAGGAATGTGAAGAAATTGGAAAAAGAGGTTGGAAAGCCTCTTGACGAACAGGCTTATCGTTGAGGGTTTGTTTTACAGGTTTTAAGGCACCCACAAGGGATGCCCCTATAGTAACGTAGAGCCCCTAAAAGACAATTAAATCTTGATCTCCTCATAAAATCCCAGAACTCTAAAATGTTCTGTTACTTTTTCCACGGATTCAAGAACTGCCTGAACTTTCTCATCATCCCTTTCTCCGAGAAAATCAAGAAAGAAGGCGTAAGTTCCTTTTTCGTTAGGGATGGACTCAATTCTTGACAAATTGAGGCCTGCATTGGCAAATTTCTCTAATACGTTAAATAAGGTTCCTGATTTATGAGCTGTCGAAAATACGATAGAACACTTATTCCCATTCTCTTTGTTTTCTTCTTTCGTCAAAATCAAAAATCTTGTCCGGTTGATCTCGTGATCTTCGATGGATTCTTTTATAACATCCAAATTGTAGAACCACAGGGTCAGTCCCTATGGTTATATAGTATACACCCTCTTTTCTCGCTATACAAATGTAGTAATACTGGTTCTAACATCGCTGATGATCACATGGGTAAAATTCCCGATTTTTTACCCACGAAAAAACAACGTGGGTAAAAAAAGCAAATTTCTTCCCATAAGAAATTTAAGGGGTATTAAGTATGTTAAATAACGGCTCATTAACAAAGAAATTATACTTTCCGATTTTTTCTTTTCTTAACAGTCCATCTTTGGTCAATTGTTCAAGGTATCTCGAAGCCGTTTTTCTCGTTATCGTTAGTTCCTTGGTTAAAAACTCTATTTTTGTATATGGATGATAAAAAAGCGTGTTTAAAAGGTCCTGACTATAAAATCTGTAATTTTCACGGATAATGTGTTTGTACTCCATCATGAGTGTTTTAATCGCTTTTATTAGACCAATTGTTTCTTGTGAAATCTCTTCTATTCCATTAAGCATATAGAGCACCCATTCTTCCCAAGCATTGTCAGTCCTTACAGTCTGGAGAAGATGATAGTATTTATCCTTTGTTCTAATGATGTATCTCGAAAGATACAAAACCGGTATATTTAAAAGATTCTGCTGTATCAAATACAAAATATTGATAATTCTTCCCGTTCTTCCATTCCCATCATAAAATGGATGAATACTCTCGAATTGATAATGAATGATTGCCATTTTAATCAAAGGATCAACACCCATTAATTCATCCTTGTTGATGAATTCCTCCAGGTTATACATCAACTCTTTGACCCGTTCATGATTTTGAGGAGGGACATACACAGTTTCTCCATTCAACGAATTCTTTAACTCTGTACCAGGTATTTTTCTAAACCCCGTTTTCCTTTTATCTAACTCCTCTTGAATTTTAATGATCTTATTGACAGTAAGAAGATTATTTTCTTTTAACAGATCAACACCTTTCCTCAGTGCAATGTTATAATTTCTAACTTCTTTCGCAGCCGCATTATCCAAATACTCTGAAAAAAGCTCTTCCTTATAGATTTCATCATGAGTTGTTATGATGTTTTCAATAGCAGAACTATCCTTTGCTTCCTGCAAAGATAAAGTATTGATAATAATATTCTTGTTGGGAATTGTCTCGCAAACACCTTTTAATTCAGCAAGATACTTATTTGCTGAAATTGTTTTCTTTAAAATTGTCCTTGTTTCAAAATCAAAATCAGGAGGTATAAATTTTAATTGATATTCTTTCATAAAACCACTTCCCTCACAACCTCACTACAAAATCATTATAATCATCCGCTTTTTCAAAGCGAACACCCGTTTGAATCGCTTCAAAATGTTTTTCTCCACATTTTATCTTCATTTTTTCAGTTGGTCTCAAAGCTTCATCATGAATATTGCCTTTGGTTTCTACCACGAGATACAAGTGTTCTTCCCCGTCTTTTTCAAACAGCACCGCCCAATCGGGATTATATGTACCAATGGGAGTTTCAATTTTGAACCAGTCGGGGAGTTTGGCATAGACTTTGACTCGGTTGTTGGATTCCAAACCGGCAGCAAAGGCGGCTTCGTTGTCTGAATCATATATCACATGATCATACACTGACTTATCGCTTTCAATCATATTGCGTTTTAAATACCCAAACAATTCCTCGTTTTCAAACAGCTCTTGGGCGTAGGTATCTCCGATCTTTTCGTATTTGACACCATCCACGATGAATTGATTCAACACCGTTTTAATAATCCGAGCGGCATCATCCATGAATTTTTGAGGGTTTGCTTTAAAAGCATTTAATTTAGTGCAATTTGTTAAAATAGCCACCAGGGTTCTTCTGGTGAGATTGGTTTCATCCTGTAAAAAAGTCAGAATATCCGGGAGTTCGTAATGAGAGTCTACAGTTATCCCATACCTCTCCGTTTCCTCCGCAACACTTCCTCCTTCGTTGATTTTAACCGTTGCTTTACTGAATATAAGCTTTTCGTGATCTACTATCAGTTCTTCATCAATTTTTTTTACACACTGCTCAATCAACTTTTGGCTATTATAGTCCACAGAATAAGTGGTCTTGTGTTTGATCTTTTCCCAAAGAGCTTTAAATTCAGGACTTAAATAGCGCTTTTTGTTGAGTTTCACTTCTAAACGAGTTTCTGCATTTTTGATATTCAAATCTCCGGCAATGCGTTTCAGCGTTTTCAAGATTTGTGGTTTGCAGTCCTCCAATCCATACGGCAAAGACACGTCACCTGTTTTTAAATCCACCTTGAGCTTATCAGTGACCTTTCCGGAGTCATCCACATAAGCGTTATCTTTGAGATGTTCCAATATTTCCTCCGATTTCTTCTGATTGAGATAAACAGGTTTACCATTTGTATCCTTTCGTGTGATATTGGCAAATGAATGGGCCTCAACCACACCAAAACGAATCCCCTCTTCTTCTTCTAATTCATTCTGGAGTTTTTTGGCAAAGTCCTCATAGGATTCATTGGCCATGACTGTAAGGGTGTTGATCTCAAACCCGTGCCGTCGCTGGCCATTCTGATCCACTGCAATTCGCAAACCACGTCCGATTTCCTGCCGCTTTTTGATTTCAGAATTGGTTTCGTTCAACGTACAGATTTGAAAGACATTAGGATTATCCCAGCCCTCTTTCAGGGCGGAGTGGGAAAAGATGAATTTTAAATGAGAGGAGAAGCTCAACAATTTCTCTTTGTCTTTCATTATCATGTTGTAGGCATCTTCATCTGCCAGTGTATTCCCTCTGGTATCCTTCAGTTTTCCTTTTTTATCTTTGGCGAAATACCCGTTATGGACCGACTCAGCCAGCATATCGACATTTTGATCTTTTAAAAGCGATTGGTATTTGGGCTTTTTCATCAACTGTTTAAATGTCTCTTCAAACCACCGGGCGTATTTGCCTTTACCTGGATTGCCGTCTTCATCATAAGTCCGGTAATTTTCGACTCGGTCAATAAAAAACAACGAGAGAACTTTAATGCCCTTGGGGTTGAGCCTTAATTCTTTATCCAGATGCTCTTCGATGGTTTTGCTTATTTGCAAGCGTTTTCGGGCATCATCGTCTATATCCCCGATAGTTTGTCCCAAACGAATGAACTTTCCGTTAGTGAAATCCACATATTCTTCCCCTTTACCGGCATAAATCTCCTGTACGATATACCCACTGTATACTTCTCGGCCTCCGGAAAGTTCAAACAAGTCTGTTCCCTTTCTCAAATCCACACTCTTACGTTTGATCTTTCCTCTTTCGAGCACATCGATTTTCATTTTTGCGGATAGGTTGGTCTTGGTACTCTTGACCTTCTCAAGAACCATGTAAGCCTGATTGTGATTATCTTCAGCGCTGACACTTTGCACTTCAATCTGCTTGACCAATTGGCGCTGATAGGCATCCACGGCATCCAGACGAAAGACCATGTTTTGTTTATCCCGATGGGTGGCGGAGTACCCGATGGAACAGAGAGGATTGAGCGAATCCACCGCATCTTTGGCCTTTTTGGTGCTCATGGTGGACTGAGGTTCATCTACAATGACAATGGGACGAGTCTCTTTGATGAACTCCAGAGGTTTGAATCCGTCCGTTTTCTCATGTTCCCGGTTGATGATATTCGTATCCTTATTAAAGGATTGAACCGTCATAATCATAAGCTGAATCGTATCGGCGGTGGCAAAGGCCCGGATCTGTTCGATATTCTTGGACTGGTATTCAAAGGCAGTGAAAGGAACGTTATTATACAGAAGCTTAAAATGCTCTCGCATCATCTCCACGGATTTAACCACACCTTCTTTAATGGCGACAGATGGCACCACGACGATAAACTTGGTAAACCCATACTTTTTGTTCAGCTCAAAGGCTGTTCGCAAATAAACATAGGTTTTTCCCGTTCCCGTTTCCATTTCAACTGTGAAATAGTATTGATCCCGCTTTATGTTCAATGACTGTGGCAACCCATTTCGCAACTGTATATCCTGGAGATTGTTCAGGATATCTGTTTCATCGAAACTGGCATCAAGACGATTTCCTATTCCTAAGGCTGAATCAAAAGTCCCACGTTGACCATAAAGGACTGAAACGGTAAAATTCGACTGACAGAGGGGATTGCCTTCAAAGAGTTCTATAATGGCATCAATCGCTTCTCTTTGAAAATCCAAATCGGGGTTAAATTTTATTTTCATTGATCATCACCTGCTTTAAACATTAATCTCTTTCTTTTTTTATCTCAACATGGGCGGTGACTTCTGGAATATCAGAAGGCACTCGGCAATACTCATATTATGATTCCGTTACAACCTCACAACAAATTCATCATAATCATCTGCTTTTTCAAACTTGGCAACTGTTTGAAGAGACAAGAAATGCCTCTCTACACATTTTATCTTAAGTCTTTCAGTAGTTCATAAAATCTCATCATAAACCTATACTTTTTTTATACAGCCAGTTATGCTCATCCTTATCTTTTTCAAATGCTTCTAAAACTTATAGATTTGCTATGTATTTTTGGTTCACACTTCTTGGCTTTTCTGGTATCGTTCTTTTCAGTTTCCCGGATTCCAGTAATGGTTTTAAATAAAGCTTTCTAAAATTATCGGGATGTGATAAATTTAAATAACTCATAATCTCCTTCCTACTTTTGGGAGAAGAACAGAAAGCTAATATCTCTTTCTTTTTTATCTCAACATAGTCGGTGACATGGTCGGTAACATGGTCGGTAACATGGTCGGTGTCTTCCAACATATCAGAAGGCACATGGTTCAAATTCCAGAAAGTTACCCTGAATTCATCTCTTGTGGAATGAAAAACAGGCTTAAATTGCTCTTTGTATCCAAATAATTTCTCAGTTTCTGCTATCATTTTTCTTAATCCACTTCCTCTTCTTTCCATCACTAACAGCCTTGAAAACAAATCAGCAAGAATGGGGTTTCTTCTCCTGGATTCCATAGAGCCTATATCTTTTTCATCAACGGTACCTCCGCCAAACATCCCTCCGGGAGACCATATTGTCATTCGGTCATCATACATATCCACATGTATCTCGCTTCCAACAATCAAATAATCTCTGTGAATCAGGGCATTAACAATCGCCTCAAAATAAGCTCTAGGTGCATAATCATACTTCTCTATTCTACCTGCATCTGTCTTTTTCCATGCCATATGCGAATTGTTCCTGATAAAATTAGTCGTTGAATTTAGAAGATAAATCAAATTACCTGAAAATTCCTTGTCATCCACCGCATCGTCATGTATAGATGACTTTTCAACTCCATTCCACCTTGTACAAAAAACTCTTGAATGTCTCAGAGGAACCTTGTCTGCAAAAAGCAAGCCAGCATTTGTAAGCCTTCCGTCAGGTTCAACTAATTCAAAAGACAAAAAATCACTTTCTTCAAATTCTAAACCCGTTTTGTCCTTATACGTTGCCTTTAATAAAGAAAAACTAAAATCCTTCAGATAATACTTTGATGGTAACAAATCGTATGTCTGATTCTTACCCTTTAAAATTAGTTCGTTCAACTGCTCTGAAGTAACCGGAACACTTTCATTTCCTACTCTGAGAAACGCCTCGCGTTTATTGCCATTAAAATAATAATAGGGTGTTGCATGCCCCTTTTCAATCCTTAAAACAACAACTGACTTCCCCTCCTGGTCTTCAGAAGTTACATGTATAGCTGGTTTGGGATCAATTCTACTGTTGACAATTTCACTAATCTTTTCGATAACTGTTTGTGGATTATTGATTCCAACAATAGAGCCCTCATCATCAATACCAAAATATAATATCCCACCATTTCCATTTGAAAATGCACTGACGCTTTTCAACCAGCTTTTTGCCTTTTTTGTTTCAAGTGATCTCTTAAACTCATAATCAGTTGTTTCAACTCGTATTTTCTTGTTAAATTCGGACATTTCAATCACCTGTTTTTATACCTTTTTTCATACATCATCACCTACACACTCATAATTTCTTTAATACCAGCATGTTTAAGGATATGCACGATATTGGTTTTATCCGCATCTGAAGCAAATCCGTTATCTCGAAAGACCACACGGGTGACCTCTGGGTTGATTTCATCTTTTTTGGAAGCGATGAAGGTGGCCACATCTTTAGTGATGTTTTTATTTAGACAAATGAACAAAGCCCCATTACCGATATTGTATACATTTTTATCATCCACACACTCTGTTT
>JAYEGQ010000143.1:0-15098 GCA_034659095.1 Thermotogota bacterium | reverse complement strand
ATATTTTCAACATAAAACTGTTAAAATCATAAACGATTAAGATATAGCATATGGGAGGTGCTGAGAAAAAAATGGTTAATGACATTTTGAGAAAAGAATTAAAGGATAGAAATTTCCGAATTACAGCTCAAAGAGAGCTTATTATGAGAATTTTTGCTGAATCTCCTGAAGATCATCATAGTGTTGAAGAAGTTTACAGGAAATTGCTTGATAAGCGATCAAGAATTAGTAAGGCAACGGTGTACAGAACGGTTGAGTTGCTAAGTGATCTCGGCTTATTAAGAAAAATCGAGATTGACGAAGGAATTGTTCGATTCGAATTAGCCGATAGCAACAAACATGGGAAGCATCATCTTATTTGTACCGATTGTGGTGAAACAATGTTAATACCGGATCATCTGGTTGAAAAGATCGAAGAAATGGTAAAACAGGAAATGGGTTTTGAACCGGAAGACCACAACATAAAATTTTACGGTAAATGTGCGAATTGTATAAAAAAGCAGAAATAAAAGCATGAAATAAACGGGTGAGATCTTTTCGCCCGTTTAAATATTGTCAACTTCCTCTTTTTCGATAAAACCTTCACTGATGATTTCCATCTCTTCCATCAGCTTTTCTAAACGTGATTGCAGTCCGTTTTTCTTGTTTGATAATATTCCAATAGTAATTCCCAAGTATCTAAGGTTATTTTGTTGATGACTTTCTGCGATGCAAGCGTTATAAGTATTTAGTACATGTGTTTTTATTTTTTTAATAATGGACCTTTTTTGTTTAAGTGAAAATACTTGATTTATTCGTATCGTTAAAATCAGTTTTGTCAGAACAAACATACCTTTACTTCCTTAAAACAATCTGTGGTTTGTGATTATCTTGATGTTCAATGATATATGAATCCGCATGATAGACAATTTCTAACAATTTATTATTAATAACTTCCGATGGTGGGCCAACCGTTTCTAGACTCGCGTCATTTAACACGGCTATCCTATCACAGTAAAGAGAGGCTATGTTGATGTCATGAAAGATACCAACTACTGTGATGCTATCATCTCTGTTTTTTTTGTAGACACGTTTAATTAGTTGTTGTACATGTCCAATATCAAGATGCGCAACAAATTCATCCAGTAAAATAATGGGTGTATTTTGGGCAAAGCATTTTGCAATTAAGACACGTTGTTTTTCACCGCCACTCAGATGATTAAACAATTTTTCTTCAAAACCTTCCAGTTCGGTTTCTATTATTGCTTTTTTAACCATCATACAGTCATCTTTTGATTCATCCGAAAACATATTTAAGTAAGGTGTTCTTCCTAAATGAACAATTTCTTCAACGGTAAAATCATAAGCAGGGTAGAATTCTTGCATAACTGCTGAAAGTTTTTTTGCTATTTCTTTCCTTTTCATTTTGTTTAATGGTTTACCAAGTAGTTCAATAAACCCTTTTGATGGTGATAAAAAACCCAATAAAAGTTTGAAAAGGGTTGTTTTACCTGCTCCGTTAGGACCGATTATTCCAAAAAATTCTCCTTGTTTGATTTCAAGAGACAGGTCTTTTAAAACGGGTTTTGCTTTTACATCGTATGAAAATGTCAGGTTATTAATTTTTATCATCTTTGCTCCTTATTATGAGAGTTTATTCAGAACGGTTTAAACAAATACCTTTTTAGATCATTCCCAAAAGAGTATTTTGTATTCCGATTTTTGGTTGTATTTCTTCTCCAATGTAGAAATCAATTGTTAATCTGAAATCCAGCCAATATTGAAATCCAACATCAATCCAAATACCTATAATCCCAGCAAAGGGCATTTTTTTTGATAAATCAGTATTCATACCCAGATGAAGAATTGGAGATGATAATCTGAATTTCCCTTCAGATGTACCCACAGATTGTATAAAATTCATAGGATACCATGTTTCTGCTTGTAATGAGGTGTTTGAATATGCCGTTCTCTGGCTGATCATTCCTGTCATAGAATAAGGAAGTGCCAGTCCAATACCCGTCTGGGATAAAAACCCCGATGTTCCCAACTGAATAACTTGAAGGAATTGAGGTACAGAAACAGGATTATCCGGATATACAATAGGGTTAAAAGCTTGATGTAAATAAAAGTCTGTGATTACTTTCCATGGCAAATCATCTCGTGTGTGATTGACTCCCAAATTGATGGCAGGTTCGATGTAAGCAGCCCTTTCATCTTCTCTTAAGGTAAAAGGAAAATGAAAAGCAGCCCGTAATTCTTCGTATTTAGGGTTTCCGTTCCAAGTCAATTGAAAATCGGGAAATCCTCTGTGCATGAGAGAATAATCCCACGCAAAATATTCTCCTATTCCCCCAAAATATCCATACCAAATCCACTCTTTTAAGTCATCCCATCCAGCAAAACCGACAATGCCTGTAAGTTGATTATTTAGAATGAAAAGTGCGGGGATTCCGAACCGAAGGGTTGGTAACGGTGTATGTTTATAATTCCATTTTTCAAGAACATTTTTGATTACGGGATCTTCTTTTATATTTATTTCAGGATAATCATATGATTGACCTTTAAAAACAACGGGTTTATCAACCCCTTGGATCAGTCGAATAAAATCAAACCCCATTCCAGAATAAGTCCTAAAATAAACCGTATCGTTGAAATAGATTGGATTATAAGCTCCATACTGTGAATCAGTTAACTTTTTCTTAGAAGAATCTGATTCATCATAGAGATAAATGTCAAATTCATCCTCTTGATCGCTGGCAAATAAGATACCTTTTGAACATAGAAAAACATCTATTTCATCGGATTCTGTTTGAAATAAAACCCGAAGTTTATTTTCTTCGATAACTAACTCATAAATGTCAGCGGTTCCGTTATAAGTAATGGATAAAATGAGCCGCCCTTGATAGCAACTGATATCGTTGATGTAAAAATCCGGACTTGGCGACAGAAGATAGGTTGTTTTTTTCTCTAACAAATTGTAAGTGGCCAGCCCAGTGCCTCCACTTTCTAAAAAACAATAAACTAATGTTTCATCATCCAACCATTCAACAGATACGGGTCTTTTTATCCCTTCTAACCGTTTAAATGACCCCATAAACCTTCCGGTATATAGGTTAAGGTCATATTGTTCATAGCCGTTAGAATTTGCGTAAATAAGGGCGATATGATCCGATGGCGAGACGGCAAAATCTGTTGGTATGGGTAAAATCATTGGTGAAATCTCAGAATCGTCTTTCCGATACAGTGAAGTTTGGTTTCCTTTAGCTTGTGAAAAATAATAAAGGTAATGATTTGAAACATCGCTGATTCCTGAATAATAACCTGAATTAGTGATGTTTTCAAATTGATAGTTGTTAGAAGATGGTTGCTTGGCAGTTATCTCATACAGCCATGATTTCCAATGTGCAATTAATTCAGGATAAGGTTTTTGACTGATTTCCTCCATGATATGAATAAAGTTGAATCTGTAATCTTTGCCATATTGATTCACAATAGTTGAAACTGCCTGAGGACCAAATTTCTCTTCTATATATTGAATAAAATAGGATCCGTAAAGATAATTAAATCCCGTTGGAGTAAACTCAGGAGATGTCATCCCACCGGCTAAAGATAATCCCTTGAAGCCATTATCCTGAATTTCAGCTTTCAGATATGAGAGATACCTATGATCATTGAGTCTTCCTTCTTCGAAAAGCAGGGATTCTGAATAGATGGATACTCCTTCGTGAAAATGAGAAGGTGTGAAGGCGGTATCATAAAAAATGGAAACAGGATGACCGAAAATTCCCAGGAGATCTTTCGTCCAATCCGATTTGTTGGCTACTAAAATATGGGTTAATTCATGGGAAAAGACAAAAGGGACCCACCATTTATATGAGTTGTTGTAATAATCAGAACCATTTCGGTTGATGTAAATAATGATGGCATTAGAAAAGATGTCGGCATAGGCATTGGAAAAATCAACGGTATCCAGCAAATAAACTTTTAACTTCTTTTTGGGTTGAATTCCATAAAAATCTGTTAAAGTTTCAAATATAGTCTTTCCCTCTTGTATCAATTGAACGGCTGATTCTCTAGAAGCCTTTTGATAGTATACATCAAAATGTTCTGTTGGAAAATGATAATACTGTTGAGAGAAGGAACATATACCAGGTAAAAGGACTATAATAATCAAAATAAATCTCTTCATGTTAATACCCCCTTTGATTCTTTGCATTTTGGGAAATTTAATATATAATAAAAAAAACTAACGGGGAGGAAGAATTTGGATATTTATAAAAAATCTCTTGAACACCACAAAAAGTGGCAAGGAAAGATTTCCACCCATGTGAAATCAATCGTTCAAAACAAGGAAGATCTTAGTTTAGCTTACACCCCCGGAGTCGCTGCTCCCTGCAAAAAAATTGTAAAGAATCCTGACAACCTATATGATTATACAATAAAAGGCAACACAATTGCCATAGTCAGTGATGGTTCTGCTGTATTGGGATTGGGAAACATTGGTCCTAAAGCAGCTTTACCTGTTATGGAGGGGAAAGCAGTTCTTTTCAAAGAATTTGCCGATCTCAACGCATTTCCCATTTGTTTGGAAACGCAAGATAGTGATGAGATTATTCAGACGGTGGTCAATATTTCTCCTGTTTTCGGTGGGATTAATTTGGAAGATATTTCAGCTCCAAGGTGTTTTTATATTGAAAAAAGATTGAAGGAAGTTCTCGACATTCCTGTGTTTCATGATGATCAACATGGGACAGCGGTAGTCGTACTTGCTGCAATCATTAATTCTCTTAAGCTTCTCGGTAAGCCTGTCAAAGAATGTAAAGTCATCATTAATGGAGCAGGTGCAGCCGGAATTGCAATAGCAAAATTGTTGGTTGGTTATGGCTTTGAATTGGTTATTTTATGTGATATCAACGGTGCAATTTACGAAGGGGCACATGATTTAAATGAGGAACAAGTTTTAATGGCAATGATAACGAACCCTCAAAATGAAAAAGGTGATTTGAGGAAAATTATTGTTAATTCGGATATATTTATTGGAGTATCAGCTCCGGATATCGTAGATGGAAAGATGATTAGCAGTATGAACCGAGATGCTGTTGTATTTGCAATGGCAAATCCTGTTCCGGAAATATCCCCTGAAGAGGCTTTAAAAGCTGGTGCTGCGATTGTTGGGACCGGAAGATCCGATTTTCACAATCAAGTGAACAACGTATTAGCGTTCCCAGGAATCATGAAAGCGGCTGTTGAAGTTAGAAAGCAAATCACAGATGAAGTAAAGATGAAAGCCGCCCAAGCTCTGGCATCCTTCATACCTGAGGATCAATTAACCGTGAATAAAATCCTGCCTTATCCTTTTGAAAAAGGAATTGCTCAGCATATTGCCAACGCAGTAAAAGCTGTTTTTAAATCTTGAGTTTTAAAAATGGAGGGATCACAATGAAAAGGGTATTATTACTTGGAGAAGCACTCATTGATTTTCTTTCAGACGAGTATTCTGAAAGTCTATCCCAAGTCCATAACTTCATAAGGCATGCAGGAGGTTCTCCGGCGAACATTACGGCAAATCTGCTGAATTTAGGCGAAAAGGCGATATTAATAACCAGAATAGGAGATGACCCTTTTGGAGAATATCTAAGAAAAACATTTAAAGAAAAGGGAATTGATACAACTTATGTACAAGTGGATAGGGAAAAGAACACATCAATGGTTTTTGTTGCAAAATCCAAAGGGAGTCCCAAATTCTTGCCATTTAGATCAGCTGATTACTGTATAGAGAAACCTAAGGACATTGCTCAGCTACTAAAAGAAACTCATTTTTTCCATATCAGTTCCTGGAGCATTTCACATAATCCATCTCGTAAAACGGTGTTCAGTATCATGGAGGATATTGAGGGTACTAATACGAAATTGTGTTTTGATCCGAATTTTAGAAAGATATTATGGGAAAGGAAAGGAGATCCCATGCAAACAATAAAAGAAGTATTAAAAAAAACTTATCTTTGTAAGCCTTCTGATGATGATGCTTTTCACATTTTTGGAAGAATGCATCATGAGGATTATATCGAAGCATTTCATAAGTTAGGAGCACAGAATGTTATTCTGACCATGGGAAAAGACGGAGCGCTTGTTTCAAATGGGAGAAAGACAATTCATCAAAAATCTGTCAGTCAAATTGTTGTGGACGCAACAGGAGCCGGTGATGGATTTTGGTCAGGTGTTTATAGTGGTATATTAAATGATCAAGATATATTTACTGCAGCGAAATGGGGAAGTGCCGTGGCAGCTTTCAGATTAAGAACCATTGGTTCAGATCTTCCCTTGCCTACCATGGAAGTTATCAAGTCTGAATTTTTAATGTAATAAAAAGTAACAGTTATAAGCCCAAAAGGGAGTGAAAAAATGAGAATTGCTTTTTTAAATCCACAAGGTAATTTTGACTCTGAAAATAGTTATTGGACCGAGCATCCGGATTTTGGAGGACAGTTGGTTTACGTCAAAGAATTAGCTTCAGCAATGGCGGATATGGGGATTAAAACAGATATTTTGACCAGAAAGATAATTGATTCCAAATGGACGGAGTTTGAACGTGAGCAAGATGTATATGAAGGCATTGATAATTTACGTATCCTTCGAATTCCCTGTGGGCCTGATCATTTCCTTAGGAAAGAAGACTTATGGCCTTATTTAGATGAATGGTCTGATAATATCATAGAATTTTATAAAAAAGAGGGAAATTTTCCCGATTTTCTAACGGGACATTATGGAGATGGGGGTATAGTCTGTGCCATGATTTCAGAGAAGGAAAAAACCCCCTATTCTTTTACCGCGCATTCTTTGGGAGCTTTAAAAATGGATAAATTGGGTATTAACCGAGAAAATATCAACGATTTTGAGCGTATCTTTCATTTCAGCAAGCGATTAGCTGCTGAAAGGATATCCATGAAGTATTCTTGTGTTAATTTTGTCAGTACTGAAATGGAAAGATTTGAGCAATATGGCCATCAAAAATACGAGAATTGGATCGATGTTAAAGATGATTCTCATTTCAAAATTGTTCCCCCCGGTGTAAACAGGAAAATCTTTAACGAGTTTAAATCTGAAGATGACCAAATAACCTATGATTTTATCAAAGATTATGAAAAACCTTTAATTATTCTCTCCAGTAGAATTGATGCAAAAAAGAACCACATAGGTGTGATCAAAGCCTTTGCAAAGAACAAAGAATTAAGAGAAAAAGCACATTTACTCATAGTTGTCAGGGGAATTCAAGATGCCTGTAAAGGTATTGATGTATTAAAAGACAGTGAAAGAAAAATCGTCAAAGAATGGCTTGCTTATACTAAAGAGTTTAAACTCAAAAATCATATTTCTTTCTACAATGCTGAAAATCAATATGATTTAGCAGCACTTTATAGATCGGCAAAAGTTAAGCATTCGATATTTTGTAATCCTGCTGTGTATGAACCCTTTGGGTTAACGGTTATTGAAGCCATGTCATGTGGTTTACCGGTAACAGCAACGCGAAATGGAGGCCCAAGTGAAATATTAAGAGAAAATGGATTCAAATACGGTTTCCTCTTTGATCCTGAGGATGTGGATTCTATTATTGTTACATTAAAAAAGTCTCTAATGCCTGACAAGATTTATAAGAAATTCTCAGATCTTTCAGTGTTGAGGGTATTGGAAAAATATACGTGGAAAAAAACAGCAGAAGATTATTTGAAGGAAATCAAATCAAAATTGATGGATTTCAAACCAAAGGAAATAGATTTGAAGCCTTTCTTAAAAACTTTAGACAATTAAAAAGAATGGTGGAGGCGGGGGGAATTGAACCCCCGTCCGAAAGCAGCGTATAAAAGGCCTCTACGTGCGTAGCTTTTGTTTAAATTTCGGATTCACCTGGTACAAAAGCAAACCTTGCTCATCCTATCCGCTAAAATGTCCTCCAAAACATCACGGAAATGAATGGGAGTAAGCTCGAATTATCGTCGTTCTTTCAGCCCGTCTCGAGCTAAACAGTCAGAAGAACGGCAGCCTTTTTTAGGCCGCTAAAGCAAATTCTGTTTCGTCAATTAATTTGATTGTTCACCCGTTTAACGAGTCTGATGAAAACTCGGCACGCTTCCTTAGATCCGTCAACTTCCGTCGAACCCTGATCGCCCCCTATAGGGGTTTTAAATCCTTTTACAGAAGAATATTCTACCACAAATAAACTTTTTTTGCAAACTATAGCTTAAGTTTTAATCCGTTGATTAGATGGACACAATTTTTGTGTAGCTCTTCCAAAGAACCATCATTAATTATGACGTAATCAAACCGATCTTCATTTGTTTTCTGAGCTTGAAGAATTTGCTGAATTTCAACTTCTGATTTTTGATCCCGTTTGATAATTCGATCAATCATATTTTTCTCCGAAGCTTTAATTAAGACTATATAATCAAGAAATTTGTTCATTTGCATCTCAAATAAAATAGCTGCTTCGATAAAAACAATTTTTTGTCCCTTTTTAAATTGCTTTTTTATCCAACCTTTTGCATTTTCATTCATCTTTGGATGTAAAATGGCGTTTAATTTTTTAAGTTCTTTTGGATCGTTAAAAACGATTGCGGATAATTTTTTTCGGTTGATTTTGTTGCTTTCATCCAATACTTTTACACTAAAAGAGTTAACAAGTGTTTGGATAACTTCATCGTCTTGAAGACAATCATGTCCGACCTGATCCATAAAAAGGACCGGAAAACCGGTCCTTTTTAAATAATTGGCTACTTCACTTTTACCCGATCCCATTAAACCGGTTAAACCCACACTGATGTGGATTGATGTAAGCATCTTATTCGTTTCCTGCTATATCCATTTCACTGATTAAAATTGAAGGCGTATACATCCCATGAAACATAACCATTGCCATCTGTTTGTCTGATCCAATTAATTTGACACTTTGAAGCATTTTAAGGAGATTGCCGGATAATGTGATTTGTTCAATAGGGTATGCCTTTTTCCCATCTTCAATTTTATATCCATCAGCGCCAAGAGAAAATTCACCCGATACAGGATTTGCTCCTGAATGCATTCCGTGGACACCTGTAATGTATAAACCTGAACCCATTTGTTCAAAAAGTCCATCAAGACTCACATCTCCAATGGTAAAATCTATGTTTACAGGTAGGATTGACTCAACACCTTTATAACTGCTTCTAAATGCGTTTCCAGTTGAAGAAACACCATCTTTAAGAGCTGTCTTTAGACTGTGAAGATAAGTGGTGAGGACACCACCTGAGATGATCTCTTTATCTTTTGTCAAAGTGCCTTGAGAATCAGCAGGACAGTTGAAAATGCTATCTTGATAAAATCTTCTGTCCGTAATGGTAATCTTTTCTGAAACGATTTTTTCCCCGAGTTTATTTTTTAACAGTGAAAAACCTTTTTGCACATTTTCTGCTGATATCATCTGAACCAACAGACCGAGAATATTACCAAGTACATTGTAACTTAAGACCACCGGGTATTTTCCGCTTTTGATACTTTTGGCATCCAGTAAACCGATGGATTTTTCGGCAACGGATGAAGCAAGTTTTTCAATATCAATTTGTTTGGGATCAGTTGTAAACATAAAATCCATTCCGAATTTGTTTTGTTTACCATTGGTTGCCATTGCGCCGGCATACATACCACCGCCACCATTTTTATATGAATATTCTACATCATTGGAATTTGCAAAGTAAATCTCATTGTACATATCGTTGTAGAAGCAGTAAGGTACCATAACGATTCGTTGATCTTTTTCCAAAATCTTTTTTTCCAATTGTCTTGTATCATCTATTTTTTGCTTTGTGGATATTTCATCAAAACGCATATCATAATCTTTCCAGTTTTCAATTTCAAATTTGGTTGTCCCAATGACTTCCACATCATCAGAGTCGATCAACTCTAGATTTTCCAGTGCATCGGTTACGATTCTTGCTGCTTCATCTTCTGTATAATCCTCTGTGAAACTGTATCCGGCTTTACCGTATTTCAAGGCTTTAAAACTGGCACCGCCATTTTCTGCATCCTTATAACTCTGAATTTCTCCTTTATTGATCGAGCATTCAAATTCATGAGAACTGATGTGATATAACTCAAAATTGTCAATTCCTTTTTTCTTGGCATTTTTAAATACCAGTTTTTTGAACTCTCTTATCTTCATCAGTTTCTCCCCCCTACTAACAGTTCAGATACCCTAATAGTTGGTTGCCCCACATCTGCAGGAATCGATCCGGATAATGACCCACACATACCCTCATCTCGGGCTAAATCGTTACCGACCATATCAATCTTATTGAGTATTTCAAAACCTTTTCCGATTAATGTAGCCCCTCGAACAGGCCTGGCTATTTTACCGTTTTCGACTAAATAACCCTCTCTAACGGAAAAATTGAATTCCCCCGTAGAGGGATTGACCGATCCACCACCCATTTTTTTTGCGTATAAAGCCTTTGATGTGTTGGCAATAATTTCTTCCGGGAGGAAATCGCCGGGGAGGATGAATGTGTTGGACATTCGCGATGTTGGGGCATAAGTATAATTTTGTCTTCTGCCACTTCCTGTAGATTGCATGTTCATACGAATGCCTCCCAGTTTATCGATGAGATAACTTTTTAATATGCCTTTTTCGATTAAAAGGGTTCTTTGTGTCGGTGTTCCTTCATCATCTATGTTGGCAGAGCCCCATGCATTGGGTATCGTGGCATCATCTACAGCGGAAACACATTCATTGGCAATATTTTGTCCTAACTTATCGGCAAAAACTGAAGCGCCTTTGGCAACTGAGGTTGCTTCAAGTGCATGTCCACATGCTTCATGGAAAATCACACCTCCGAATTTGTTTGAAATAATGACCGGCATTTTACCTGCAGGGGCAAATTCTGCGTTGATCATTTTCACTGCAATTCTTGCAGCTTCTTTTCCTGATTCTTCAGCATCGAATGTGTTGAAGAATTCAAAACCCATACCTGCTCCGGGGCCAACAAAACCAGTTTCTTTTTCGCTGCCTTTAGTAGCCACTGCAAATACCATCAAACGCGTTCTTATTCTTTCATCTTCGGTTAGTAACCCATCAGAATTAGCAATGAGGATATTTTGTCGATAGTCAAAATAATTAATCCGAACTTCGCTGATTTGTTTTGAGTATGAAGCTGCACCTTCATTGGCGAGCTTCATAACATGGTGTTTTTCTTCTTTTTTGATTTTATCCGGAAACAATAGAATGGGGCTTAAATTATCCATTTTTTGTTTTGTCAGATTCATCTCTACATCATCTTTTCCCTCATCCTCAATTACTTGGGAGATTCTTTGTGATGCGTTAAGTACAGCTTCTTCGGATAAATCATTTGTATAGGCGTATATTGCCTTTTTACCTGCTATTCCACGTAACCCCACACCGTGAATGAGTCCGGAGTTAACCTGTTCCAATTTCCCGTTGTTCATCTCCATGTTGTTGCTGGTTCGTTTTTCTAAAAATAGTTCCGCAAAATCGGCCCCGCCTTTTTTCATAACTGCCAAGGCTTTCTCAATCAATTTTCTTTTCATCTGTCAAACCCTCCGTTTTTTATTTCGCTGATCACCTTTTTATTGTAATTTTTAATAAGTTCTATCTCTTCAATCGTTAGTCCTTTATCCCAAGAAAAGCTGAGAATAGTGTTATTCAATAAAAGGGGATCAAATCCAATTGGTAGTTGATTGTCACCAAAGACCCTTTGAAAATCGATGGTACCTGGAATTGGAGTGTATTCGTTGATTTCAGGGAGTATATTCAAATCCCGACAAATATCATGTGCCTCAATTGCTTCTTTAAACCCTTGTCCGGGAAGGTTAATCATGATAAATGCAGCAATTTCATCTTTGGTGAATCCTACTTCTTTTAATAGACTGATGGCACGGTAAAAATCTTCATTCGTTACTTTCCCACCTGTGGAAGCTTGAAGTTTTGGGTTAATGGTTTCTAATGCAACCTTGATTGTTTTTACATTTGCCTCCATCATCAGCTTAGCAGTTCTTTTATGCAACAATTTGGCGTGAATTCCGTTCGGGATGTGAATCATTATACCACGTTGTTTTATCCCCTTATTCATCAATTTCTGTAGAATTAGATCAAAATGATTTTGATGGTTAATCAATATGGCATCATCAAAAAAGGCGATGTTTTGGACCTTAAACATTGAGGCGTAACGCTCGATAGCTTCTACTAATCGAGTTGGTTCTTCCTGTATAAAATCCTGTAAAAAGGGAGTTGCACAATAAGTGCATCTGTAAGGGCACCCTAATGAACTAAGAAAGACCAAGTGACTCATTGGGTGATTGTATAATTCATATAGGGGAATCAAATCCTGTTTTTTTTCAAAGTTGTCTTTGATGCTGACTCCATGAGAATTGAGAAAGCCAAGTACTTCTGACATTTTACTTTTCTTACAAACAAAATCCGCACCAGAAAGCTTTGAATGGTCCATCATCAGATTAGCGTAGTTGCCACCGAGAAACACCTTTGTTCTGGGGATAACTCTTTTTACACTTTTAATGGCTTCAAATGGTCCCGGATACCAATAAGTCATTGCGGAAGTAACAAAAGTACAGTCAGGGTTAAATCCTGATTCGACTAAATCTATTAGTTTTTGTTCAAACAAGATTTTTGGTAAACCATAGCGTTTAAAATATCTGGGTATGTGTGCCATTTGAGGCGGTTTTTTAACTTTTTCTGAATAAAATTTTCCCGTACCATTCCATTTACTTTTAGTTGATTTTCCGGTGTATTGAATCAGATCCGGATCGTATCTATCTAAACAATCGATCAATTTCAAGTCATGACCGCTTTCATGAAGTTTTCTGGCCAAAATCAATAATCCTAAGGGTTTTAACCAGTAATCAAAAGAAGCGACATCGTAAATCCAAGGATTGATAAGAAGAATTTTCATAAATCTAATGTCCTTATAATTTTTGTGAAAAGGATTTTTCCATGGAGAAGAAGCCAACAACAGTTGGATCAAAGATAAGGTTAATGCTCCCAACAGGCCCGTTTCGTTGTTTCCCAATAATAATCTCAGCAGGATGAGGGTGATTGAGCATTTGTACTTCTCCTACATCTTCTTCCTCTTCAAACTTTGCTCGTTTATAATAAGACTCTCTATGAATAAAAATGACTGTGTCAGCATCTTGCTCAATGGCACCTGATTCTCTTAAATCCGACAATCTCGGTCTTTTATCTTCTCGTTGCTCCACGGAACGAGAAAGTTGAGAGGCAGAGATTACGGCAATATCCATTTCCCTGCCAAGTATTTTAAGGCTTCTAGAAATTTCTGAGATTTCTTGTTGACGGTTTTCACGATTTCTCCCGCTGTTCATCAGTTGAAGATAATCGATTACGATAGCGTCTAATCCATATTCTTTCTTTATCCTTCTGACTTTTGCTCTTAATCCTCTGGGCTCAAGCATAGAGTCATCATCGATGATGATAGAGGCCTTCATAAATTTACTCGCTGCAGCAGTCAGTCTGTTCCACTCATCTGCTGAAATATCTGCTTTTCTGAGTTTTTCGAAATTTACCTTTGATTCAAGACTGAGCAATCTTAAAGCAATCTGTTCTGAAGACATTTCAAGGCTAAATATCCCCACTTTATAACCGTAATCTACTGCCATGTTTCTTGCTAATTGAAGGGCTAAAGCCGATTTCCCCATGGAAGGTCTAGCGGCAACAATAACTAAATCAGAACGATGAAAACCCGTAGTCATTTCATCCAAGGATTTAAAACCGGTAGCAAGACCCGTAACAAGAAGTGATCCTTCAGGAGAATCATGTCGTACTTTTATTTGATCCAGCTTATCAAAGGCATCGTGAACAATTTTTCCAATGGGGGCATAAGATTTTTCAATATACCTTTCTCCAATACTTAAGATGCTTCTTTCTGCTTGATCCAAAATGTTGTCTACATCATCTAAGCTAAACGCACTCTCTACAATTTTTCCGCCGGAATTAATCAGGTTTCTTAAGATTGACTTTTCTCTAACAACCTTTGCGTAATGTGTAGCATGAGCAGAAGTTGGAACACTATCCGCCAATTGTGCTATGGCCAATTCTCCCCCCACAGTCTCCAGATGCTTTTGTTTTCTTAATAAATCGGAAACGGTTAAAGGATCAATCGCTTCAGCATCATCGTATAATAATTCCATGCAATTATAGATTAATTGATGAGAATGATTGTAAAAATCTTCATGTCTCAGTATTTCAAACACATCTCCTGCTACTTCAGGGTCTAATAAAATCGAACCGAGCACTGCCCTTTCAGCCTCCGAATCATTTGGTGGAATTCGCTTAATTTCTTGCATATACTCATTGCTTCCTTTCAGTTATTATGACTGCAACTTTTTAGAGTGATTGTCTTTTCCAAATTTTCTCACTAATACAAATAAAATAATACCCAAAACAATCAACAGAATACTTGTTATTTGGGCTGCACGATATTCCCCCCAATAAAGACTGTCCAATCTCAACCCTTCTATGAAGAATCTTGCAATAGAATACATAATCATATACAATGCGAGAATTTCTCCGAATTTTTTTCTTTTATTTTTATAAAACCAGAAAAGGAAGATAAACAATCCGATATTCCAGAGAGATTCATATAAAAAAGTCGGGTGAAAGAATTCAAAAGACTCATACCCAGGCATTCTGAATCTGAGGGGTATGTACATTTTCCAAGGTAAATCTGTGGGTTTGCCGTATGCCTCGTGGTTACAAAAGTTTCCCCATCTTCCTATAGCTTGTGCCAAGGGAAGCATCAGGGCGGCAATATCAAACCCTTGTAAAAAAGTAAAAGTGCATTTTTTTCTGAGTTTTGTGTAAATAAAAACCCCAATCATTGCACCAATAACCCCACCATGAATAGCCATCCCACCATGCCATGTTTTAAAGATTTCTCCTGGTACTTGGGAATAGATGTCCCATCTGGAGAAAACATAATACAATCTGGCTCCAACAATTCCAGTTATCACACCAACTATTAATGCTTCAGCAACATGTTCGTCATCTATCCCCTCTTTAATCGCAAGACTTCTGCCGATAAGATAACCAATGATGATACTGG
>JAYEGQ010000142.1:0-2970 GCA_034659095.1 Thermotogota bacterium | reverse complement strand
CCAAAAAAAAAGTCGAATTCTTCTTTCCTCCCGGTAAATAGTCCCGGATTACCGATTTTTTCCGGTAAGGCATATTCTATCTTGTCAGGCATTTTGAACATTTCTCTCACCTCTTTTCTATTATACCTTTCTTGAAGTTTTACTCAAAGAAGTAGTTATTCTTACTTGCAATACCGCTATAACCAACCCGTCCACCCATCGTAGAGGCATCCCTTGTGGGTGCCCTTTCTCAAAAAAAACAAAATCGCCTAACCAAAAGCAACGTCCCCCTGGAAACGCCCATGGAAACGAAATTGATTTTTACAGCGGAATCAGATAATAATGAAAATACCATTTTCCAATAACTTCTCTTTTGTTCCTGCAGTATAACCTTTTTCAGAATACACCATCAAAACTGCCTTTTTTTCGTTTTCTCTGATATACTCTGCTATTTTGATCCATCTGTCAGCTTGTTTTTTTCCGTATTTTTGTTTGGTGTTTTTGATATCGATGTAGATTTTGTATCCCTTTTGAGCTTTTATAAACACGTCGATTTCACTTTTTCCAACGCCCGTGGGGATGACTTTTCTCTCCTCAATTACTTGCGGAACAATTCTCAAGTCCTTTCCGTTTTCACATATGTCTTTTAGGTTGAATGGCTTTTTCAATTTTTCTTTGATCAAAAATTCTGTGTATTTTCCTTGCATGTAATTCTTTTTTCCTAAGATTTGTCGTAATTCTTTTTCGATGTCTGGGACAAAGTGTTCTATTTCTTTTTGATAAATGTTCCTGAAAAAAAGCTCATAAGTTTTATCTGTTGTGATTTTATAGTCAAAATGACTCTCCCCATGTGAAATTAAATCTCCTTTGACAAGTGCCTCCAGTCGATTTTCCAATTCTTCATCCGTATAAGGTAAATTCAAATCCTTTTTAATCTGCGCTCGTGTCCGCTCTTCACCTTCCTGGAACAAATAAAGCATGATGCGTTTGGAGTTGGCTTTGTTGACGCTGTGGAACGTTTTAATCATGTATTCCATCCAGGTGCCGTAGATTTCTCCTTGTTGAATCTCCTTTTCATACACTTGGATGATGTTATCATCAACGGTATAATCTTTTTTTCGATTGAAACGACTTATGAATAATGCTTTGATATACAGCGGATCGCCTCGTGTCAATTGCCAGATCTTTTCTTTTGCTTGTTTGTCTATGGTCGTTCGTGTAAATGTCGCATAGCGTTCTATCGCATCTTTTGCTTCATCTTCGGGAAGATTTTCCAATGGATAGGTTTGAAATCTTCCGGTCAAACTACTCACAATTCTCAGCAGCCAGTGGACTTCACTTCCTGAGACGATCATGGGGGCTTCTCTCATTTCGGATACATACATATACGTCCCGCTTAACCGGTCCAATTTCTCGCCGTCTTTGTCGTAGATATATTCGTTGATGTATTGGAATTCATCGATGATTTGTATAATTTTTTCACCCTTGAGCTGGCCGATAACGGCTGGTGTTTCACTTGCAACAGACCACATGCCGGCCCAGTCATCATTTTTTATTTTTATTTCCATGGAACGATAGATTTTTTCAATTTCTTTATCATTGATTATTTCAGATAATTCTTCAAAAGTATATATTCCTCTAAGATATTCTTTTTTTCTTACTTTATAGGACATGTATTGCTTAACAAAACTGGTAAAAAAATCCAAAGCAAAATGCTTTAAACTTTGATCACTGTCTCTTATCGAATAATAAAAGGGAATCACCTGCAACTCTCCCGGCTTCTTTTCCGCACCGGCACTCCAAAGGATGTTGAACAATCGTTGCATGAATGAACTTTTCCCCTTCTTTCTTCTGGAAAGAATCGCTTGATTCTGTGGGAAATGCCCTTCAAGGTTCATGTACCAATCCCCAAAAAAAAAGTCGAATTCTTCTTTCCTCCCGGTAAATAGTCCCGGATTACCGATTTTTTCCGGTAAGGCATATTCTATCTTGTCAGGCATTTTGAACATTTCTCTCACCTCTTTTCTATTATACCCTATCTTGACGTTTTCCTCAAAGAAGTAGTTATTCTTACTTACACTACCCCCTAACCAAAAGCAACGTCCCCTTGGATATTAACACTTTTACCGATCTTGGTGGATATAATGCTTTAAAAACAGCTCTCGCAAGATGGTGTCAGGAGAGTGATAAACCGGTTATGCTTCTGATAGATGAGATAGACTCGTTGATTGGTGATACACTAATTGCAGTATTGAGACAGTTGAGGGCCGGATATACAGCGAGACCTCAGCGATTTCCCCAGTCAATTATTCTGTGCGGTGTCAGGGATGTAAGAGATTATCGTATCTTCTCAGATAAAGATCAACATATTATATGAAGAGCACACCAAAGAAACCGGTCAAATCTTTGTGGAAGAAGTCTATGACTTGGCGTGGGAATACACAGCCGGACAACCGTGGTTAGTGAATGCACTTGCCTGCGAGATGTGTTTCCGAAACAAAGTGGGAAAAGATAGAACCCATCCCATCACAATACGCCATCATTGAAAAGACAAAATGGTATGTGGAACCGGATGGAAAACTGAACATGCAAAAACTTCTAACAAATTTCCAGCAATTCTTCCGGGAGCACAGCGAAAGCTGGTTAAGTCGATTCAAATATGAAGAGGCAGGACCTCAACTCCTCCTCCAGGCATTTCTTCAACGAATCATCAACGGAGGAGGAGGAATTGACAGGCAGGTTTCAAGTCTACAACCTTGAACCCTCCCACAAATCCTCAACCCAAAAAACAAGAACCCCAACCCCCCCCACGGGGGGGGTGCCCCTGAAAGGGGTGGGGGGGGTTCAAACACACTAACACCCCCAACACAAAAAAATCCCCTGTTTTTCAACCAAATATCAAAGAGTAAATAAAATAAAATAAATATAAATCCAACAAAATCCCCACAAACAAAGAAACAAACCCAAGAACAAATTAATTTGTAACCCCTT
>JAYEGQ010000141.1:0-15150 GCA_034659095.1 Thermotogota bacterium | reverse complement strand
CCACCTCTTGGCTTCCTTCAGACCCTGTCGTCACCGACAGCGCCCTTGCCTTCGGCTTCCCTTCCTAATCGGATCGGTGGTAAATGTTTCTTCCAACATTCTGGCTCAATAGACATGCCCGGCAAACTAGGGGCAACCTTCGTGGTTGCCCTTTGTTAATCCCATTCAATAAAAATCAAAATAAACCGTCTTCCCTTTTTGCTTCAATTTCTGTTCAATATCTTTCAAAACGTCATATCTCACTTTCAGGCCCAACTGCCTAAACGGCAACAGTTGATGGCTTTTGTTTTTAGCGTTTCCCACGTGGAAGTGAATGACATCTGCATTGTAAAACATGCCTGAGATCCGTTCCGGGGAGGTTTCTTCCGTGACTTCGATGGGGTCGGCATCTAATATGTTTGATACTTGGTTCAAGACCATGGCACCTTCTGTCACCATATCTGCACCTTTCATAGCATATTCTGGGGGAGAATTAAAACCCATGCCCTGCTCTCTCAATTTAATCGGTTCATTCAATTCTCTGGATAAGATATCAGCCGTTGTGGAACCACAAATCAATTTGTTGCCTTTGGCTTTTTTATAGGCTTCTGCAAAAATTTTATCCTTATCTTTTGTGGAAGGTGGTCCGGTAAACAAATTTAGATGCCTGGGAGGTTTACAGTTGATAATCATTATGGAGGTGTCATCACAGTGTTTATCCCCTGATAGCTTTTTGCAGTGCTCCAAAAGAGTTTCCAACATTTTTCCTTCCTCTTTTATAAAGAAGCGGTTTTTAGAGTAGAATTCCAATACTCCCTGTTCTCCCCAACCCAGTGCATACCCGTTACCAAGACCCGCTTGACTGATGCCGTCACTGAACATCAACAGTTGATCTCCCGGTTCAACAGTTGCTCTGGATTCACCGATTATTTCATAGCCGACGGTATAGTAATGGGGTTCGATGATATGAATCACACCATTTCGGATCATGATGGGCTTTGGTGCCTCATAGGTGAATACTTGAACATGTCCTTTTGGGGTCAATTTTGCGCTGTTGAAAGCAGTAAAGGGGAAGGCTTTTGTGCGTGCTTCATGCATGCCGGCTGCTATTTTTTCACAGGTTTCACTGAAAGAGAGTCCTTTTTCAATCATGGTAGACCAGCGTGTGGCACATTCTGTTGCAGTGATATTGGCATATATACCCGAACCGATGCCGTCAAAAATGCCAAAATAACTGCCTGTTTTCAGTCGGGTACAACTGATGTAATCGCCACAAACCATTTGATTGTGCTTGATCGCTTGTTTAACCACACTTTCGTAAAAATACATCTATTCACCTTCATCCTCGTAAAGGTCCATCATGCGTTTGACCATGGCTTCGCTTTCTGCTGTACTGGTTCCAAGATAATGAACCAGATCCTGTGCGAATTTTACCTGATGATCCAGGATTTTTTTTGCCTGTTCCATGGTTTGTTTTTTGATCAGGTTAATTTCACTGCCGTCCAACTTCATTCGGGATAGATTGGCGTAAAAACCCACGTATTGTTTGTCGTTGGTGAAAACGTACAGCATTTCATGGTAGCGAATACCGTATTTAGAGCGGACGGCTTCAAAAGATTCAGTTTCTCCACAAGCCAGCTTTTCATAGCCCTCTGAGTTAATCAAATAAGAGATTTCCCTTCCCAAAACGTGATTGTTGCACATAAACATCTTTCTGAAGGCGGAATTCATGTGAACGATTCTCAAATCCTCATCCAAAATGACCACCCCATTAGGGGAGTTTTCAATAATCTTATCCATTCGCTGCTGGGCCATTCGCCGCATTTGAGGCATGCACATGGAAGCTTCTGCCATTCCAAGGGCAACAGCTGCCGCCTTTTCCCGGCAATTGTTGTAGCCGCAGGCGCCGCAGTTGAGTCGATCTTCCGGATTGGCTTTGCCGGTTTCCATCAGTATTCTCTCGATCTCTTCGTCACTGACTTGTTCCAGGATAAGGCTTCTTTGTCTTGGTATGAAATGAGTCGTTAATTCGACGGTTGTTTTGAGTTGTTTGTCATCCTTTGAGGAGTAGGATTCAACATATTCTTTTACTCGTTTCTTTCGTTTAAAGAGGCTCTCATCCGTTGGGAAACCGGGTCCACCAATGCAGCCGCCTTCACAAAACAGCGGTTCTACAGCTTTAAAATCCCATTCGGAGGGCGGCATGGCAAACAATTCCATGACGGCTTTATAGCCGCTGAGATGAATCACGTCGGAGGATTTGATGTCATCTTCAATGCCGCAGGTTTTAAGCATACCACCCTGAATGGGAAAAAGTCTAGCATTATGATATTGGGATGTTCTTTGGAAATCACTTTCGGTACATGTTGCCAGGTCGATTTTTTCTTCTTCCAACCATTGTTTCAGTTCAGCAAAGGTTAGAACAGCCTGTACCACTCCCTTGTTGTTTTCCCTTCTTGCCTCCCCCTTTTTGGCAGCACACGGTCCGATAAACACCACGTCGATATCTTCTCCCAACTGTTCCAGCAGAATTTTTGCGTGGGCAATCATAGGGGAGGTAACAGGGACTAGATACTCCAGGTATTCAGGCTTGTACTGCTCCACGTAATTGACCACAGCCGGGCAGGAGGTGAAAATTTTACCTTTATCAAGATTTTGAAGACTCACCTTTGAAATCTCATCCGCCCCTTCGGCGGTTTCTCCCACATTGGAAAAGCCAAGCCGTCTCAGGGCGGAGGGCAGACGCTTGGCCTGCCAACCGGGAAAAACAGCGGGAAAAGAAGGGGCGATACTGCAAACAACCTTTCTGCCCGATGCGATTAATGCCTTAACGGTGTCCAATTCCGAGACGATCAATTTGGCATGTTGAGGACATTCGTGGACACAGGTCCCACATTGGATACAGAGCGAGTCCATGACATGAGCTTGACCTTCGTGAACGCTGATGGCTTTCACAGGACATGCCCGGACACATCGGTAGCAGTCCATACAATTGGCCAGGTCCGTTTTGATGACGTTGCTAAATCCTTCTTCCTTTTCCCTTGTTGTTTGCATATGGCCTCCTTTAGGATGATGTTTTCAAACTCATTTCTGGGGGACAGGCCCGCGACGATACGGGGTCAAAAAAAACATTGACTGCCCCTACATTTAAAAATCAACCTTTATAATGAAACCGTAACTTGATTAATCTCTTCAATTGCTTTTTCAATGGTGCAATGTTCCAAAATGGTGTCGTTGACTTTTAACACCGGACCTCTCTCGCATTTTTCCGTGCAGAATGAAGCGGTGATAGCCGTTTGTTCCATTAGGTTGTTTTCTTTTAAATAAACCATCAATTGATTATACAAATCCTGAGCACCTCTCACATAACAGCTGGTTCCAAAACAGATGTTGATGTTGATAGGTTTGTCATCAGCGGCATCCGAGAGCATGACATCTTCGTGTTCGATCCTTTTTCTGTTGATGTAACTCGTGTGGAGCAGTTCATGAATGTTATGCTCGTTTAAATCCTGAGAGTACATTTTCTGTAAGTATGGATTTTCATTGGAACAATGAAGCTGGAGCATCTTATCATTATCGTATAATCCCTTGCTTCTGTCTTTGATACTGTTTCTATTGGCGTTGACTGGTTGTCCTCCTCCGTTAACGCAACCTCCTGGACAAGCCATAACTTCAATCAGGTCGAATTGGACTTCTCGGGTTCTGACTTTGTCGATCAACTTTCGGGCATTGGCCAATCCACTGACAACGGCCATCTTTAAAGTAATGTCACCCACTTTAACCTTTCCTATTTTAACACCTTCTCCACCTCTAAACTGTGTGAATTCAGCATCATTGTCATTGGTTAGTTTAGCTGCGGCATACCTTAATACCGCTTCGGAGACTCCACCTGATGTGCCGAATATGACACCGGCACCTGTTTTAAATCCAAAGGGCATGTCAAAGGATCCTGGGCGCAGTTGGGAGAAGTTAATCCCCGATTCTTTCACCATCAGGGCTGCTTCTTGTGTGGATAATACAAAGTCCACATCCGGGTTGCCGTCTTTGCTAAACTCTGTTCTTTTCGCCTCGGATTTTTTGGCGGTACAGGGCATGATGGAAACGACCACCATGTCTTCTCTGGCAATGCCCATTTCTTTTGAGAGTATTTCCTTACTCAGAGAACCAAACATCTGTTGTGGGGATTTACAACTGGACAGATTGGTTAATAAATCGGGATAATACTGTTCAGCGAATTTCACCCATGCTGGACAGCAGGATGTGAATTGGGGCAAATGCTCGCCTTTCTGATAACGCTTGATGAATTCATTCCCCTCTTCAATCACTGTGAAATCGGCACCGAAAGAAGTGTCAAATATTTTGTCAAAACCCATGATTCTTAAGGCGGAGATGATCTGTCCGGTGGTGGTGGTTCCCGGTTGGAAACCGAAGGCCTCTCCCATAGCCACACGGATGGCCGGGGCAATTTGAACGATGACGGTTTTGCTTTCATCATGAATGGCTTCCCAAACCCTATCAACCTGCGATTTGACGGTTAAGGCTCCAACGGGACATGCCTTTACACATTGTCCGCAGTTGACGCATTCAATTTCTCCCATTCCTTTGTTGAAACATGCTACGATCTTGGAGTCCGCTCCTCTGTTGGCAAAATCCAGGACGCCCACGGATTGGATTTCTTTACATACCCGAACACAATCACCGCAAAGCACACATTTACTTGGGTCTCTGACAATGGCATCACTAGTGTAATCAACGGGTTCAAAGTCCACTTTCTGTTTGAATCTGACTTTTTCTACCCCCAACTGTTTGGAGATTTGTTGTAATTTACAATCGTTGCTTTTGGCACAAGTCGTACAATGCTGATCATGACTGGCCAACATCAGTTCCACAATCACCTTTCGCATATTTCTCAGTTGTTTGGTATTCGTTTTGACAACCATGCCTTCCGTAACCGGTGTAGAACAGGCGGGAACGGTATTCTTGCCATTCACTTCAACCATACACATTCTACAGGCACCGTATACACTGATATCTGAGTGATAACAGAAGGTGGGCAGGTCAATGTTGGCCTTTCTGATCACTTCCAGCAAGTTTTTTTCACCCTCGTAAGGGACTTCTATATTGTCGATGGTTATATTAAATGTATTCATCATTCACCTCACGCAATTTTAATCGCATTGAATTTACAGGCTTCCATACAGGCTCCACATTTGATACACTTATTCTTGTCGATGACATAGCCTTTTTCTCTGGAACCGCTAATAGCTCCTACAGGGCACTTTCGCATACATAGGCTGCACCTTTTACACAGTGCCTGATCAATCTCAAAATTCCTGAGGGCACTACATTGACCCGTGGGACATCGTTTATTGACAATGTGTTCGATGTATTCATCCCGGAAATGTTCCAAAGTGGATAAAACCGGGTTGGGCGCTGTTTTCCCCAGTCCGCATAAAGAACCAATTTGAACGGTCTTTGCCAGTTCTTCAATCAGGTCCAAAGTTTCCATAGTGGCCCGCCCCTCGGTAATGTCATCCAACAGGTTCAACAACTGTTTCGTTCCCTCTCGGCAGACCACACATTTTCCGCAGGATTCATTCTGAGTAAACTGCATGAAAAATTTGGCGATTTGAACCATACAGGTTTGATGATTCATGACGACTAAACCACCGGAACCCACCATGGCCCCCACTTCAATCAAATTATCATAGTCCAAAGGCATATCCATGTGCTCCTGAATGAGACAGCCACCGGAAGGACCTCCAATCTGAACGGCCTTGAAATCAGCTCCCGCATTGGTTCCGTCATCGTTGATGACACCGCCGCCAATTTCGGTAATGATTTGCCTGAGCGTTGTACCGAATGGAACTTCAATCAATCCGGTGTTGGCAACATGTCCCGTCAGCGCAAAGGTTTTGGTACCACTTGCTCTTTTTGTTCCAAGGGAGGCATATTTAGCTGTTCCCATGTCCAGAATGACCGGGATGGAAGATAGAGTCTCTACATTATTGATAATGGTAGGTTTTCCATATAATCCCTTTTGTGCAGGATACGGTGGTTTGGGCATGGGCATTCCCCTTCGCCCTTCGATAGAGGCGATCAAAGCAGTTTCTTCTCCGCAAACAAATGCCCCGGCACCTTCAAAAACATTAATCCGGAATGATTTGTCCGATCCGAAAACATTCTCTCCCAAAAATCCATATGCATTGGCATCTGCTACAGCTTTTCTCAGTCGTTTGACTGCCAGGGGATATTCGGTTCTCACGTAAATATAGCCTTCATCCGCCCCGATGGCCAGTCCGGCGATCAACATTCCCTCTAAGACACTGTGGGGATTCCCTTCCATGAGACAGCGATCCATAAAGGCTCCTGGATCACCCTCGTCACCATTACAAATAATAAATTTCTTATCACTTTCCTGTTTTCTCGCTAAGCTCCATTTAAAACCTGTGGGGAACCCACCGCCACCACGACCCCGGAGGCCGGATTTTGTGATCTCATCACAGATTTGTACCCCGTTCATTTCCAGGACAGCTTTTTCAGCCATCTTGTATCCGTTATGGGAAATATATTCTTCAATATCTTCAGCATCTAACATACCACAAAGTTTGAGAGTGGTTCGCTGTTGTTGGGCGTAAAAGGGGATTTCATTTTGATGGGCGATTTTTCCTTTTTCCTGGTTTTCGAAGAGCAGCCTATCAATGATCTCACCTTTTTTCAATGTCTTTTCTATGATTTCTTCCACGTCATCTACCTTCACGTGGGTATAAAAGATGCCTTCCGGGTTAATGGTTACAAGAGGTCCCATTTGACAAAATCCCTGACATCCACTGTGTTTTAACAGACTGTCTCCACCGTCTTCGCGATTCAAGGCAACTGTGATTTTGTATCCCTTTTCCTTGGAAAGACTTAAGAATTTATGGTAAATGTCCATGGATCCGTTGGCGATACAACCGGTTCCGGCGCACACAACCACGGAATGTTTAAAGGGTTTGGTGGATGCGTTGTAGTTTTCTGTAATTGTATTGAGATTAACGTTATTCATGGTTGACCTCCTGAGGCATTGCGTTTGAGGATTCCAGTTCTCGAATATTGTTGATCAAACTGGTCATTTTTTCGGGAGTCACACTGCCATAAACCGTTTCATCGATAACAACAACCGGTGCCAAACCACAGGCTCCCAAACAGGCCACGGTTTCCAATGTGAACAGGCCATCATCAGAATTTGGTTTTTTATCCGACAGATTCAGTTCCTTTTTGATGGTTTCCAAAATTTTACCCGATTTTTTTACATGACAGGCCGTTCCGTCACAAACCTTGATGATGTGCTTGCCTTTTGGCTCCAGTGTGAAATGAGAGTAAAACGTAGCCACGCCATAAATCTGTGAGGGGGATATGCCTAAGGCGGTTGAAATATAGGTCATTATTTCCTCAGGTAAATACTGGTAGATTTCCTGAATCTCTTGCAGGATAGGAATTAATTTGTAATGGTTGTTGTCATGCTTGTTCAAAATTTCACAAACTTGATTAAATTGATGGTTCAACACGTTTGTCATATGGGTCTCCTTTCATGATTCTCTCTTATTTTATCGATAATTTTATACTGATATAGAGTAAAAAAATATAGTCCTTTTCAAAATACCTTATAAAAGCTTAATCTTCTGCGTTCATGATTATCGGTTGGTGTTCATGGTCGATCTCTTCATTCAAATGTTTACTCAAAATCGCCAGGGACATGGCCATGTTTTCATTTTGAACCAACACATCTTCCGGTACTCTCAGCATATATGGAGAAAAATTCCAAATTGCCTTGATTCCGGCATCGATCATTTGGTTACAAACCCTTTGAGCACTTCCTTGATTAACCGTGATGATGCCAAGTTTTATCTTCAGCCGCTGAACAAGATTCTTCATACGTTCCATGGGGAAGATGGCAGTTGAACCGATGAGCATTTCCGTTTTGATGGCCCGGTCAAAGCCCATGACGATGTTGATACCGTAATCCTGGAATCCTTTGTAATTAATCAGAGCCTTTCCTAAATGTCCAACCCCAACGATGATGGCATCATTCATGTTGTTATAGCCCAAAAAATCCTCCAGGTCACTGATAAGTTCTTGCACATTGAAACCCTTTCGGGGGCTTCCACCTGTTTTACTGACAATAGCCAAATCTTTTCTGACTTGCACTTCATTTAATCGAAAATCTCTGGCAATCGTTGTTGCCGAACAGTATTCTTCGTTGCTGTTGCGAAGATAGTACAGATAATAGGGTAATCGTCTTAACGTTTGAAGCGAACAGGTTCTATTTTCCATGCTTCACCTCCAATCGATAAAATTATATCAAATAGGATTAGATTTGTCAACAGCTAAGAGTTTTTTTCTCTTTCTTTCTTTAATTCCGTAAATTCTGAAGAAAAAGCTATTAGGAATAGCTTAGAGAGGTGAAAAGGTCATTCAAAAAGAGTTCTAAATACAAAATCCCCTCCACTGTGTGAGGGGATTTATACGTAAGTTTTTTCTTTCTATTTGTTATTGCAAAATCATCCGTAAATTTGCCCTTTCGTTCTTGGGAATGGGATTGAATCTCTAATGTTTTCGATACCCGTCAGGTACATGAGCATGCGTTCAAATCCAAGGCCAAAACCGGAATGGGGGGCACTTCCCCATTTTCTTAGTTCCAGGTACCATTTGTAGGTTTCATAATCCATATCTTTTTCTTCTATCTTGCTCATGAGCACGTCAAAGCGTTCTTCACGCTGGCTTCCGCCTACGATTTCGCCTACTTTTGGTACCAGTAAATCTGTGCAGGCTACCGTTTTGCCGTCATCGTTCTGTCGCATGTAGAAGGACTTAAAGGAAGCGGGATAATCCGTGATGAATACCGGCTTTTTGAAGTGTGTATCTGTCAGGAATCGTTCATGTTCTTTAAACAGGTCTTCACCCCAAACGGGTTCGTTTTCAAATTTGTCCAGGTTCTTTCTCAGGATTTCTATGGCATCGGTGTAGCTGATTCTCTCAAATTTATTTGTTAAAATGGCATCGTATCTTGCCATCAATTCTTTGTTGATGAATTTGGCAAAGAATTCAATCTCCGTCTGGCATGTTTCCTTGATCCGTTGGGTGATGGACTTGACAAAATCTTCAATGAGGATCAGCATATCTTCAAAATCGTAGAATGCCATCTCCGGTTCGATCATCCAAAATTCCGCCGCGTGAATCTGGGTGGTAGATGGGTCTGCACGGAATGCCGGGGCGAATGTGTAAACTTCACCGTGAGACATGGCAAAGGCTTCCGCTTCAAGCTGCCCACTAACGGTCAAACTCACGGGTTCACCGAAGAAATCCATGGAATAATCCACCTTTTTACCCGAAGCAGCCAGAGCATCCAAATCCAGGTTAGTAACCTGGAAGGTTTCTCCCGCACCTTCACAATCGCTGTTGGTCAATATGGGGGGGTGGATGTAAAAAAAGCCTTTATTTTGAAAATATTCGTGAATGGCCATGGCCAATTTGCTTCTGACGTTGAAGGTGGCTGACAAGGTATTGGTTCTGGGTCTTAAATGGGGCATAGTTCTCAGAAATTCCAACGTATGTCTCTTTTTCTGTAATGGATATTTGTCATCACTGGCACCGATGACTTCAACACCGGATGCCAGAATTTCACAGGACTGATTTTTTCCTGGTGATTCAACAACCGTTCCTTCAATTTTCACACAAGCACCGGTTAACAGCTGAGACTTGTCCACACTCTCGGTGTCATCAACAACCACTTGTATCTTATCAAAACAGGATCCATCGCTAATGGAAAGAAAGTACACGTTCTTTGAGAAACGCGCAGTTTTAATCCAACCGTACAGATTGCACTTTTTCCCGATTTCCTGTTTTTTCAATATTTCAGAGATTTTCTCTCTTTTTCCGTTTATCATGTTTGACTCCTTTCATACCGAATTCCCTCTGATTTTATCACATTCCAACCCTGCTGGCAACCGGTTCTTGAATGTGAAGCGTATCAACGGGAACTGAAAGATGCTTTTTTAGAAGTTGAAAATAAATTAAAATCAACATTGGAAGATTTGTTTGTTGATGAATATCGATCATTTGAAGCTGAAAATGTTGAAAACCCCTCCCCTTTTTCAAAGTCTTAGTTTTTAATCTACTATAACTATTTAGGGGCAAAAAAATTATACTGAAATTATCCGATAAATTGGTAAAGCCCATTGTTCAAGGTTATGGTCCACATGTTGCATCAAAAAGAAAATTCTACGGACATATCGCCTTCTATAATCTAAAAAACAGTCCCAACAAATTGACTTATGGGGATTTCCGAATCGCAGAATTTTACTCCATGAATAATTAAAGATAAAAACTTGCTGGAAATAAAAATGTTATTCAGTCAAATTTTCCTTCTTCCTTCTGAAAATATCTCGAACGGCAATTAAAAAGAGGACAGCGACAACCGCTATACCACCGATAGTTCCAAGTTTGTTTTCAACGATGAAAAAGATTGGAACGGCCAAAGGAGCCCAAAAAAGAACGGTAAATAACAAACCCAAAGCCGGGTGCATTTTTCGGTTTGCAAACAGGATCATCTCAACACTGCCTATTAACAAGGAAATACCGATAAAAAAGATATAGAACTCCATGGTTTCCAGAGCCAATGTGTTCCTGTAAACCACCATGATCAGTAGCATGAACAGCAAGTCCAATGCGATTAAAGAGGTTCGAGACATATCTTCACTTCTGAGGGAAGCAAAGATGGCTAATGCTGCTCCGGCAACGATCAATCCGTTGACATAGCCCTGAAAATTGAAAAGAAAAAAGGTTAGAAAAACAGTCAATATGGCACATAAGGATAGAATTATTTTTGTCATAGACACCTCGCGTAATTTAAAAGTGTTAACCTATAGCGTTCAGATATTTTTGGCTTACTGTAAACCGAGCGGTTTTCCTGCCATCACCTTCCAATACTGATTGTTTATAACCTAATATATCATAACATTATTTGTTTCGTAGAAAGAAAGATGAGGTGAAAAGGAAAATGAAAAAAGCAATAAAACAAAAACCGACAAAAATCACAGGTTTTTGTTATTTAACTTAAGGTGTTAGAAAAAAAGTGAAGTGGAAACACTTAGGCGTGGAGAGCCAATAGTCTTAAAATCAAATGGTTTGATTGTCCCAACGCCGGCGTTGATTTTAAGCTTGTAAAAGCCGCTATGAAAACCCAAACCTGCTGAATACATCATGGCACCATTAAATGAGCCTGTTATGTCAGCAGAAACAAGAAGGTTCATTCCTAGTTTAGTGGATAAAGTCCCCCCAATATAAGTTCCCGAAAGCCCGGAAGTATTTGCATGTAGGACCATTGAAAGGGTATCTGAGAATGGAAGGTTAAAAAAGCCGGATATTGTTGGTTTGGCACGATATTCCACGGGTTCTGACATTTTATCAAAGACAATTTTATCTGGAATATTTGTGTTGGTACTAAAATTAACGGGGTCGCTGGTAAAACTGGCTTCGATATCTAATAAATTTGCTTCGTAATTCAACTGTGCGGAAGTAATCGGGATATCTCTCACAGCGATTCCACAAATGGGATTATATCTTCCGATGACTACACCAATATCTGTTTTGATCCCCTTAAGTAAACCCCCGTAATCCAATTCTTGAAGGTTAAAATTAGCAAAGTCAAGATCAACCGCTGAGTAAACTTTAGCATCAAGGCTGACGGTTCCCGCAGCCGTTGGGGTTGCATGGACTTCAGCATATCTGTCCAATGTGGCATACATTGCGGGACCATAAGCTCCGATTCCAACAGATACCATTCCCCAATCGGTTTTCATGCCTAAAACTCCCCCAGCACTGATCATAGCATCTAAAACAGGTCCTTTTTCTTCATAGGTGGGATACTGGGTTAGCTGATTGCCTTTAAAGACGATTTCCATAATCCAATTTGGAATGGTAAAACCGCTATCCGCTTTTAAGTCAATATACCCTCCTATGGTGTATGTTGGAGTGATGTTCAACCCAAACGAAGCCAGACCACGACCAAAGATATTGAACTTGGCATCTCCTTCTCCAATATTTCCCATCACGGTATCTGAGTATTTTGCCAAATCAAGGGTATCTGATTTCATGACTTCTAAAAAATCAGCTATGGGAAACATATTCTGATAACTGAGTGCATCTGCTCCAGCATTGATAAAAAAGGTTTGAGCATTCTGCATCCCATAATTAAAGGTGTTATCGTTGTTAAAATCATCAAAAGGCTCAATGCCCCAGCCATACGAGGCTGCGTGTATTGATAAGGCACCTATCATAATTATTAAAACACACAACAGTTTTTTGCTAATCATTTTGTTTTTCATGTTTTCCCCCCCATTTATCCATATAAGCATTAGCTAAGTGGTATTTCTACTTTTACAATGATATCCAGGTAAATTGAAAATTCTACTGCAGAATCCCCCTCAACTGTATAATAATTCCCTTGCGAATCAGGTAAAGTGACATGGGCATAAACATCTTTTTCCAATAGGTCTTTTGCGTCCGATCCTTCGCCTATACCCACAACGAATTCTACCGCCTCTGTATTGTTCAAAACAACTGTGTCTCCACCCTGATTGTTTTTGATAATGGGCTCTCCATTCGGACCATCCCATTTCAACTGTAATTCTACACTGACTCCGGAGTTATTCTGAGCATTCACAACGGCAGTCGCAGACTCTATTAGTTTTAAAATTGCGTCCATATTATCCAGTTTGATGTTCAAAGTTTCTCCCAAGTTGATCGTTTCGTTCAATAGATTAATATCTTTAGTCACTTTGAACCGGACTGGGATATTGACTGTTACGGAGGCGCTGAATAAGTCTGTTGCGTCTACTGTGATGTTGTCAAGGCTGACAGTTGCTTCATCTACGTTTGCTGCAATTTCAAAAGATAAATCCGTACTGGGTTTTGACAGGAATTCATTGATATTTGCGGAAAAATCCGTTTTATCGGTGAGACTGATAGGTATTTCCGTTATTGTTTGTCCTGAGTCTTTGGCAGTAACTGTTAAAGATGCAGATAAATCAGGATTATCATTAGAGACATTCTCATCAAGTTCTACCCAAGCTACGGTTAATGCTTCATCAATTCCTATCTGGCCAGAATAATCCATCCAGAAGTTTGGAAGAGAATCTTGGAGTAATTCAAACAACTGTTCTCTGATTTCACCAAAAAGAACTACTTTTTCTATAGTAATATTGTCACCTCTGTTGTCAATGCCTTCTGAAAAGTCTTTAAAGGTAACGGTTGCAGAAATATTATAGTTTTCCAATTCATCAACGGAAAAGTCTGATAAGGTTAAAGTTTTATTAGTTGAATCAAGTCCGGTGGGAGATGCCTGAAAATTAAACTGTAGTTTTTCTAACCCTTCTATATTGATATTATTAGGTACCTCAATAACAGTCTGACTCGCTCCTTGAGTTTTGCCGAGGGTTCTTTTCTCATTGAGAATGTCATTAGAAACCGTGACATGAAAATTTAATCCCAAAGGTGTATTATTATCCCATTCAATTTTTATCTTAGGGTCACCTGAAAGGATAATGGCTTTCAAATATTTTCGTGCATCTTCAGGTATTTCAAATTCTTCAAATTCCTCTATAACAAGATCGTTATAGAAATCTTCAACATTAATCATTAACTCACTAAACTTTAAATTAGTAACACTGGCTGATATATCTATTTGGTTTGGTAAATCCTCTACATCCTGACCTGTAAAGTTGACAGACAAAGTTCCCAATGTTAAAGTTGCCTGTTTTCCTGATAATTCCAGGTTTTTCAAGTCCGCTTCAAGTAAATCATTATTCGTTTTAAAAGTTAGTGGAAAGTCTTTTTCAGTGGTGCTTAATGTGGCTTTAAACGTATCCAAGTCAACGCCCCTAAACAACCTTTGGAATACTGCTACTTGCCCTACATCAATTTTCAGTTGAATGATTCCTTCAGAAACCTTTGCGGATTCTATGATATCTGGGAAGGTTAAACCTTGTTGAGCTTTATCCTGGCTTAACGTCAAGCTGGCGATTTTACTGATACCAATATTTGGAGTAAATGTTGTTGATGCATCATAATCTTTATCATAAGTGAAATCAACGGTTATATAGTCATCTATGGTTTCAAAGGCAAAATCTACTGTAATATCAGTAGCGTGTAATTCTTTGCCATTAAGCGAAATAGATTGATCATCATTTGTTAATGCTGTACTCACTATCGTTGGTCCGTCTTTTTCACTTACTGTAAGTGTAGCGTTGTAATACTGTGAGTCGAGAGCAGGGATGTGTTTTTGCAGTCGGATATCTCCATTGAGTGTTACTTTATCAAATGTAAAATCCGTTGAATCGGCTAATCCGGTTTTAATGGTTTTTGATGCTTCAGAGCTGATTTGTGTTGTTAGCTTTACATCTGTGGCAAAAGCCAGTTCAAAATCAAGATCGGGGGTAAAATCAATATCCCCTTGGAAGAATTCCCGTGTATTTTCTTCAGATAGGGTGGGTGTTGTACGAACAGTCAGGGTACTATTATGAGTGAGAATAGTATCAGAAATATCGATCTTTTTTGTTTCATTGTTGCTTAGAGATACTGAAAGTTCCGGGTAAGTCTTATTGTTTATAAGTATTTGAAGATCCAAGTTCAGACCCACTAATGTATTGTCAGGTTTAATGTCTAAAGTGAGCGTTGCAGGGTTGATTCTAAGCTTCCCGCTTCCTTCCTTTAGTTCACTAATTTCGAAACCTTGTTTAAACTCCCTGTTTTCTATTTTATCAAACACAAAATTCTCAGTAAAAATGGGATCTTTCGAAATAGCAGTATTATTTGTTGTGGTAGCAGACATGGCAATTGAAAAATCTAATTCTCCACCACTCAATGGTAAATTTAAAGCGGTTGCTATGATTGTGATAGTCGCTTTTTCAGTTAAAGTGGAATTGGGTGTTAAATTAATATTGAATTCCTGTCCACTTGTGGCACCTTGAAAAGTAAAGGGATTTTCTCCGTTTTTCTCAGTAAATTCCCCATGTTCATTTTCCAATTCAATCAAAATTGTAAATGAAGCATCTGTAGTATTTGTAGCTTTGACAATTAGAAGACCTTCTTTAATCTTGACCTCTTGGGAGTCGTTTAAAACGTTGACTTCAC
>JAYEGQ010000140.1:0-3001 GCA_034659095.1 Thermotogota bacterium | reverse complement strand
TTTACCCCTACCCAGGATCCATTTATAATCTCCGGATTTTGTTTTCATCCGAAATTCAATTTCATAGGCTTCCTGTTTACTTTCGAAATGCAGTTGAATGATTCGCTTGGCTTCTATAACGTCTTCCGGATGCACTAATTTTTCCCAGGATTCTAAAGAGGGTTCAAACTCACCGGGGATGTAGCCCAACATGGTGTAATATTTGTCACTGAAAAAAGCCTTGTTGGTTTCAATATCCCATTCCCATACACCGTCATTGATGGAATCAAGGGCGATTTTATAAATCTTTAGTCTGCTTTCCATTTCATTTTGAATTTCTGCGATCTGAGCTTGTGTTTCCAATGAGTAAAAGCCAAATGCGATCTTACCGGCTAACTGGTTTAACAAATCATTGGCGCGTTTTTCTACCTGCCAAGATTCGTCAAGCCTAATACAGAGACTTCCGTATAATTTTGAACCGTACTGTATTTTTGAAACAAATACCTTTGATTTCTCAAAGTGGTTGGACCAAGGGCATTGGGAGTCATTTTCTTTGATGAAAAAATTATTATCTTCATCTTTTTCAATCAAATCGCGACATTGATTACACAGACTGTTTATTGTTTTTTTTGCTTGATGAGAGCCATCTGATAAATACCATGAGGCAAATCCTATGGTCTGATTGTCGTCTGAATTTAAAATACGTTCTATCATCACAGCTTTAAAAAGCTCATCACTTGACAGGTTTTCAGCCAGTAGTTGGGGAAAATCGGATACTTCGGAGGTGTTTTTTAATGTCTCCTCGGCTTTCAAATGGGCATTCATTATGATGTACAGTTGTTTGGCCTGAAGTTTTATGAAAGATTCCTGGGTGATATCCGATGCAAAGACTAAGATTCCGGAGAGGTTTTTTTGAGCGTCAAAATACGGCATTTTCTCCAGTTTGATATGTTTTTGGGACTCTTTCACCTCAAAAAGGACTTCAAGTGTAACGCTTTCTTTGGATTCAATAATCTGACGGTCTGTTTTGTTAATCAGGTCAGCGTCTTTTTTAAATAATTCACTTGTTTTTCCCCCATGTATGGGTGCCATACTCTGAAAAAAATTCGCAAAAGAATCCGAGCAATAAACAATTTTGCCCGTTAAGTCTTTCAAAAAAACCATCAAAGAACTGCTTTGAATATTTTGATAATGATGTTTAAATGAATCCAAATACTCTTCGCGAACCATTTTAAATCATCTCTTTAAAAAAAATCGCTAAAAAACCATTGTTTCATTATAACACAAGCTATCAAGTAGCGTAAAGTTAAAATATCATTAAAAATCAAAATATCAATCCGATTTCTTAATTTTCCTGATAAAAGGTAAAGGATAATTTTTCTTTCTTCGCCTTATACATAGCCATATCCGCCTTTTTTAACAACTCTTGAAAGGTGCCCCCGTCTGCAGGAAACCTTGAAATACCAATGCTAGATGAGATGCAGAACTTTTTTGAGTTGATGAAATAGGGTTCTTTGAGTTCTTTGATAAACCTGATGAGGAATTTTTCCAAATCGTCTTTATTCAGTGAAGTCATGATCAATAAGAATTCATCTCCACCGATTCTTGATACCATATCCATTGTTCTTACTCTTTCTTTAATTCGTTTGCCAAATTCAGCCAACAGGAGATCGCCCATTTCATGTCCGTAATTGTCGTTGATGCTCCTAAAATTATTTAAGTCGATATAGAGCATATAAAGGATTGTACCGGCTTCCCGAACCTCTTGGAAAAGTCTTGAAATGTTTTCAGAAAGAAATCTCCGATTTGATAAATTTGTCAATGGATCATAATTTGACATTTTTTTTAATTCCTCATTCTTTTTTAAAAGGGTCTTTTCGTATTGGCTTTTTTGCATGATGGCGGTCATCACATCAGAGAAAAGTCTGGCGATTTTGATGGAATCATTCGTGATTGCAGCTTCTTCTTCTAAATTGTCCAAGTTAAAAAAAGCCACCACTTTTGACTCGATTTTTATGGGGATTGAAAGCGTTTCTTTTATTTCTTCAGTCCTTCCGGATGTATTCAAGGCGTATGCTTTATCGTTGCCAATTTTTTCTTCGTTTCTTTGCTTTAAGTTCCTGATCACGCCGATTTCGTTATCTTGTGTTTGAAGCAACTCCTCTTCTTTTAATGATATTTTCTTTAATACAGAAAAGTCATAGCCAATGGTGGCTGCAAACCTGAATTCATTTCCAACCCTGAGCAAAACACTGCCGGCTTGCACACCCGGAACGATGTCTATGGCCATCTTTAAGACCCTAAAGTATGTTTCCTCGTCCATACCCGTTTTAACGATTTCAGATACCAGTTTAAGAAAGGTATTCTGAAGTGTCACCAGTTTTTTTTCAGTTTTGTTGGCCATCTCACGATCGGTGATATTGTGCATGACCACCAGAAACTTTCTTTCGTTTTCAATGTATTTTGCGTGCATTTCGAATAGCATCAAAGTGCTTTCATAATTAAAATCAAATTCATCAACACAAAAACCATCTTTTTTTGCGTTTTTTAACAATTCGATGAAATGAAATCTATGCTCATAATAACAAATTTGAGTAATTTTTTTCCCGATAATGACTTCCTTTGTCTTCTTGAAGGTACGGTTGACAGAGGGATTTGAAAACTCCACCTTGTAATCTTCATCTAACAGTATAATACCTTCAACCAGATTGTTTGTGAGAATTTTATACCGTTCACGGCTTCTGATCAGATCCAGTTCGTTTTTCTTTTTTGAATCGATGTCAATTGCCCCCACAATGATTGCCGGTTTTTCTTTCAGTTCGATTCGATTCATATGGATTTGTACCCATTTAGGATCCCCATTGTTTTGAATGATCTGAAGCTCGTATTTGTCTTGAGGCCATTCACCTTTAAGCCTTGACAAGCCCCTTTCTTTAATAAGCTGCTGGTATTTTGGAGCGACAAGCTCCCAGAAACTTTGTGTGAGTAGCTTTTCTTCAGTGAAGCCGGTGAGTGCCTGAGC
>JAYEGQ010000139.1:0-15288 GCA_034659095.1 Thermotogota bacterium | reverse complement strand
AGGCGAAAGAAATAAAGCTATAGATGCTTCCAAAAAGATGATCCAAGATGGATTATCATTGGAGTTCATCTCAAAATATGAGGGATTATCCATCCATGAACTTGAACAGATCAAAAAAGAGCTTGAAAAAGAATAAAAAAACCAAGGGGAGGACAGCCCCCTCGGAAAAAGTTATAAAATGGGACATCTTGAAATAAGAGGTGTATCATACCGACCATTTTTGTCGTGCTTTTGGGGTCCATACCAGTTCTTTTTGCTATAAACAACACAATTGAAGCGTTGCCCTATTGCAAAATTATCAGCAGATTAATAGTTCTTTCACTTCTTTAAAGCCTTTCTCCTTATTCTTCCAGTATCTCCACACGGTCTTTGTGGGCGAGGATGATATGTTTGTGTATGGTTGTTCCTTTGGTTAGTCGTTGGAATTTTTGATCTTGTTCGTATCGTTTGATTTGTTCTTTGGCTACTTTGATTTTTTCTTGCGGGTCTTCGTTGTCTTTGATGTACTTCAATTCCCAAATCTGGGAGTTTTTGACATCATATCTGGTGTCAGGGACGAGGACCATACTTGTGTGCAGTTTTGTTTCTTAAAAAATCCCCCATTTCCAATTCGGAGTAGGGGATGTAGATTTCGTTCATGGAGAGGAAGGGCAGGAAGATCATTTTAATGTGTTTTTCTTCCATAAGCCTTTGAAGAGTTCATCGAAGGCCTCTTTTTTTTCGATGTCGTAGTAGTTTTCAAGGGTGGAAATGAGTAAGGACTTTCCGAATCGTCTTGGACGGATGAAGAAGGGGTATCTGTGATTTTCCAGTTCTTGTATAATTTTGGTTTTTGGGAAAGGTATAAAATATACAGTAGAATGTGAAGATTTGAGGCGAACTCTTATCGTTTACATGGTATAATGAATCATTGTTTGCAATGTATGAATTTTGATAAGTCTTACCTTTAACAAAATAGCAATCACAAGGCTTTCTTTGGAGGTTTAAAATGAAAAAAAACACATTGTTATTTGGGTTAATTGGCCTTTTGATCATCTTTCTCTGTTCATGTGGAGGGGGACTTTTACCGGGGAATCAGGTTGGTGTCATGGTGACAAACTGGAATGCCGGACCGGGGGTTTCGCAGGCGACGGTAACGGTTTTTGAAAGTGGAACGGAGAAGGTTATTGGGAACGGGATAACGAATGAAAATGGCGGGGTGATTGTTCGTTTATCGAGTATTACAGAAAAGATAGATATCTCTGTAATTAAAGAAGGGCACGCCAGGAGTTATGTTTCAGGATTGAAGACAGTTTATGCAGTGAATAATATCTTTCCGGTGATCCTGCCGCGTTTTTTTGAGGAGGGTGATCCCGCTGAGGAAATCGATCCGGTAGTCACCATACAGTGGCAAGTTTTAGAGGCCCAGGGAACACTTATGAGAGATGATGACCCTAGAGCAGAGCCTATAACAGGGCCCTTTGAAGTGACGGTGAATGTGGAGGCGCAAGGAGATACTCGGGTGATTTACGAACCGCTTCTGGAGAGTATTCCGGGTTCGGCTTCGGTGACTTTAAATACAGGGTTGCTGAGATTTGTAGATACGGCAACTTTTGAATTGGCTCCTACGGGATTTGAGGGGGAAGTGCCGTTGTACACGACGATTTACGACAGCAACAACAACCGGGTGGTGAAGGTGATTTACCTTGATATAGAGGGTGCCGATCCGGGAGAGGTTCAGATGTATCAGCCCATGACATTTGTGGATTTTTCAGAAGACGTAATGGATTCTACCTGTGAAAATATCCGTGCTTACACCAGAAGGATGGGACTGGATTTGAGAAATGAAGACAGAACGGCTCCTGAGGAGACTAATCTTTGGACGCAGTTGTATTGGGCCGACTGGACGTCGCTGAATGATTATTATAATCCGGGAAGTTTGTTGCCCGATCCGGGAGACAAGCCGGATGGATACAATTTGTACCGTTCGGGTGACGGGGTGAATTATCAGAAATTTGCCTTTATTACTGAATCAACGGTTGCCGGTTTGGCCAAGCATATTCATGAAACGGGTGATGTTTGGTTTGATATCGACCGTGTTGTGAATAAAAATCCTTTCGGGCTTGACGGGTCTTTTTACGTTTATCCCAACTATCCGATTTACTATCAGATTACTGCTGTCTACGGGACGCTTGAGTCAACGCCTACGGATTTGGGGTCTGTCATTCCGCTTGATCAATTTGAAGTGGTTTTGGACAATCCTGCCGATAATGAAACGGGAACAACACTCACTCCACTCTTTCAATGGCATCCTTCGGCAACCCTGACATCTGATGAGGGAACACCGGTCTATCATTACGGGTTGTATTTGGATCAGCGGGATGGGCCGGAAAATGAGATACTTGCTGCAGTGGACGCATTGAGTTATTTCTTTCATTTCAGGTCGAACAAGGCGGAACCGATGAGTGTGACCTTTACGGGGAATGTTAAAAATCAGGAATGGGGCTGTTTGTGGAGATGGTATAACTGGGAAACGGACCGGTACCGAGATTATGAGTCAGAAGAACTTTTAAGCGATACTCAATATAGATGGTATGTTCCCCTGGCGTATGCTGTAGTTAAAGATGACGATTCTAAGGCGTATTCCATTGCTTCGGATTATAAGATTGAATACTCTTCGTGGGAGATTGATCCTTTTGGAGGATTTGTTTTTGGGGATAATAATCAATTTGAGACCGTTGTGGAGTGATAGGTTCATGCTATAATTTTAAACAATCTTTCAATAAAGGAGTGCGATACCCTTTGAATTTAAATCTAATCGTAAACGGAGAGAAAAAACAATTTGATATAGAACCCAATGAGATGTTGATTGATGTCTTAAGAAGTGAAGGCTATAAGAGCGTTAAAAAGGGTTGTAACACCGCCGATTGCGGAACCTGTACCGTTTTAAAAGATGGTAAGGCGATTTTATCCTGTAAGACCTTTGCCGCTTCTGTCGAGGGATGTGAGATTACCACCGTTGAGGCTATGGGACAAAATGGACCTCTTCACGATATTCAACAGGTGTTTGTGGATGAGTCCGCTTTTCAGTGCGGTTTTTGTGCTCCCGGAATTCTCATGAATACCATGGAATTTATGAACGATATTCAACAAAGAGAAGTCAAAGTGGTACCGGTAAGTGAAATAAAGGAACGCCTGAATGGTAATCTTTGCAGGTGTACCGGTTATGAGGCTCAGTTAAGTGCTTTGAAAAAATTGGTTGTCAAATACGGCGGGGAGGTTGAAGACGAATGAGTGACAGACAATTTAAAGTGGTTAATCAAGTAGAAAAAAAAGTGGACATCAACAGCCTTGTTCGTGGAAAATCTGTTTATACGGAAGATATGGCTCCAAAGGATGCTTTGGTTGTCAAATTGTTGAAAAGTCATCATGCCCATGCCCGAATTAAAAATATTGACACGTCAAAGGCAGAAGTATTAGAGGGAATCGAATGTGTGCTGACCCATAAAGATGTGAATCAGATATCCTATACACGAGCAGGCCAGGGATATCCCGAACCTTCACCGTATGATACGCATTTATTGGGAGAAAAGGTCCGATTTGTTGGGGATACAGTTGCTTTGGTGGCCGGTAAAGATTTAAAAACCGTAAAAAAAGCTCTGAAATTAATTGAAGTGGAATATGAAGTGCTGGAACCTGTGCTTGATTTTGAACATTCCATGGATGAGGGTGCTCCGGTGATTCACGATCAGGACGACACGGTGAATATTTACGATGCTTCTAGAAATCTGGCTCAACATTATGATATGTCCCTTGGTGATGTGGATGAGATTATTAAAAATTCTGACATTCAAATAGAAAGGGCTTATTATTATCCAAAAGCCCAACAGGTTCCCCTTGAAAATCACACCGCTTTTTCCTATTTTGACGATAAAGAAAGACTTGTGGTGGTTTCTTCCACACAGGTTCCATTCCATGCCAGGAGAATTCTCTCCCATATTCTGGAAATGCCAATCCGTAACATTCGGGTGATCAAACCCAGGATCGGCGGAGGCTTTGGTGCCAAGCAAGGGGTTATTATTGAGGGCTATTGCGGTCTGGTGACTGTTAAAACGGGGAAACCAGCCATGTTGGTTTACGATAGGCAGGAAACTTTTATCAACACTTATACGCGTCATGACATGAGAGTGACTGTGCGAATTGGCGCAGATAAAGAGGGAAAAGTTAAAGCTATCGATATGCATGCGCTTTCCAACACCGGTGCATATGGTGATCATGCCTTAACGGTTGCCATGGTATGTGGTTCAAAGACCTTGCCCCTTTACAATAAGGTGGAAGGCGTGCGTTTTGTCTCGGATATTGTCTATACAAACCTTCCCAATGCCGGAGCCTACAGAGGATACGGTGCACCTCAGGGATTGTTGGCTTTGGACGCTGTTTTGGATGAACTGGCATACAAAGTGGGTAAAGATCCTCTGACTGTAAAAGAGATGAATACCATGAAAGAAGGAGAGACCTCTCCAATTTTTAAGATCATGGGTGAAGGCCGCGAAGGTGTAGAGCAAATTGTCACCAGTTGTAAGTTGGATAAATGTATCGAACGGGGGAAAGAGTTGAGTGAATGGGAAGGAAAGTTTTTAAAATACAAAGATTCCATCCATTCGGAAGAAGCGAAAAAAACGGGTAAAATTCGTGGGATCGGTTGTGCATTGGCCATGCAGGGCTCAGGGATTGCCAAAGTGGATATGGCCTCAGCGACCATGAAGATGAACGATGATGGTTCGTTTAACCTGATGGTTGGGGCAACGGACCTTGGTACGGGTAGTGATACCATTCTTTCACAGATTGCAGCGGAAGAACTGGGCGTATCACTTGATTATATTCATATCTATTCTTCGGACACCGATCGAACCCCATTTGATGTGGGGGCTTACGCTTCCAGTACCACGTATGTTTCCGGAAATGCCGTTTTGAACACCGCTAAAAAGGTTAAAAAACAGATATTGGAAAATGCTGCAAAATTACTTGAATGCGATGAAACTGAATTGTATATAGAAAACGGAACTGTCAAGAACAATGAAGAAGATAAATCCGTTACTTACGAAGATTTATGTACCAAACTCTTTTATACTTTTGATCAAATGCAAATCGGAGTCACTGGTTCTTTTGTGGGAGATGAATCCCCCATCCCGTTTATGGCAACCTTCCAGGAGATTGAGATAGACCTGGAAACGGGACAAATCACACCTATAGAAATTGTCAGTGTGGTGGATTGTGGAACAGCTATCAACCCTGCTCTTGCCAAAGGCCAGGTGGAAGGCGCCACCCTTCAAGCATTGGGGGCGTCATTGTACGAGGAGTTAACTTTCAGTAAAAAAGGTACGCCAACAAACGCTTCCCTTTTCGGATACAAAATTCCCGACCGTACCAGCCATGGAAAAGTCACCGTAGAATTAGTAGACAGCTACGAACCCTCTGGTCCTTTTGGCGCAAAAAGCGTCTCGGAAATTGGTATTGATTCTCCAACGGTAACTCTGTTAAACGCCATATATAACGCAACAGGGATTCGTTTTAACAAAGTTCCGGTGTCACCGGAAAAAATGTTAAAAGCCATTAAAAAAGTACAAGGATAAAACTTTACGAAATAGCCTGTTTTTTAAAAGCAGGCTATTCCATTTATACGATATGCGAGACGCGTTTGTCTTTCCATTTCCCCTTAAAGTACACAATCCCCATAATGAGAAATTCCGTTCCTTCTGAAGCAAGAAATCCAAACCATATCCAAAAGATACTCAAATCCAGTAAATAAACCGTAATGAAAAGAAACGGCAGCTGAACACACCATCTGGAAACCACAGCCGAAATGAGAAACGGCAAGTTATATCCGGCACCTGAAAACCCGGAACCCCATCCAAAGGCTACACTCAGGAATATATACGAAGGGATGATGATTCTCAACATTGGAATACCGGTTTGAATAACTGCTTGGTCCTGTGTAAAAATCATCATGATGTTTTTGGCAAACACAAACGTCAGGGTAGAAATAATCAGCATAAACAAAGCCCCTAAACCAGCAGAGTATTTGGTAGTTTTTATGGCACGCTCCTTGAGTTCTGCACCGAGATTTTGTCCTACAACGGTACTGCTTCCCATGAAAAGACCAATCAGCGGCATGATGACAAAGCCGGACAGCCGTTGCCCGATTCCAAGAGCTGCAACAGCCGTTGTGCCATATATGGTGATTAATTTCAATATGATCAAATTGGCAGAATTCCTGAAAAGAACTTCAATGCCTGTTGGCAAGCCAATGGTCATGAGCTTTTTGTCAATGGGAAGGTCAAAACAAAACAAGCCGCGTAAAGTGGGGCGGATCCTTCTTCTCTTGGAAAAGAGGACAAACAGGCCAAAGATGAACCCCACGCTGATGGAGATAACCGTTGCCAAAGCAGCTCCCAGAACACCCAAACCCATTCCAGGAAGGTTGATGAAAGGAATTTGCTCAAAAATAAAAATCGGATCGAGAACGATATTCAAACTAGCGGATACAAACATGAGAATCATAGGTGTTTTTGAATCACCAACACATCTCAATGAAGTATAAATGCTGTAAGTCGTGTACATCACCGGTAAAAAGAAGATTCTTAAATACCCGTAATCCAGGGCATCTTTTTGAACCAAAGGATCTTCCGTAAAAAAGGCGATTAACGGTTTCATAAAGATCAACAAAATAGCCATGGCGATGAGGGAAACAAACATCTTGAATGTCAGTGTTTGTTCAATACAAACCCTTGTTCGGTCGTAGTTTTTGGCACCAAAATTTTGTGAAATTAACGAAACCGAACTGGTCCCGATGATTTCATTCAAGACTTCAACCAACCAAAAAATACTGGTAAGAATCGTTACAGCAGCCAGAGCCTCTGGTGAAATCCGACCAATCCAGGCCATATCTACCAAATCGTAAAGGGTTTGGGCAGCAAACCCTAGCATCGTTGGTATGGACATATACAATATATTTTTAATAAGACTACCTTCTGTTAGGTTTCTTTCCATTCTTACTCCTTTTGGTTCCTTTTAAAGTTGCCGAAAGTGATTATACTATATTTCACAAAAAAGGGTATAACAAAGGCTTGCGTTTTTATAAAAATCATGAACAAAGCTTAAAAAAATTCAAAATCATGACAAGAATAAAGTGTGTAATGATATTACTATATCTTTTAAGGAGGAGATTGTTCTATGAAAAGATTGATATTAACCATCATTGTTATGATGTCTTTATTATTCGTTTCAACCGGTTTTTCGGTTGATTGTAAGTTTAACGACATCCAAGACAGTGACTACGCTTACGCCATCCAGGGGTTATTTGAACAGGGTGTTCTTGAAAACGGTTATGAGTTTTTCCCACAAGAAGAATTATCAAAAGATGATGCCGCAGCGTGGCTGGTGAAGGCATTCTTCCTTGCGGAGATCGAGCCCATGTATATTGATGAAGAAGTAGAGAAAAAGTTCGAATACTCCAATGGACTGGGGGTTATTGACGAAACTTTTACAGTGCCTTCTTTTAAAGATACCAAAGAGAATGAAAACGAACGGTTTATAGAAGGGCTATCAGCAGCCAGAATCGTCGTACCTGCTGATGCATTTTCACCGGATTCAGGAATCTCAGGTGTTGACTTTGCATTTCCTGCGTGATTCCTTTAAAGAATATCTTCAAGAGGTTGAAGTCATTGCCCCTGAAGTTGAAGGAAGAATCACGATTTTAAACGAAGCTGAAAGAATAAAAGGAGTGTTTAGTTTTTCAGCAAGCCCTAATTAAAAAGAGTTAATAGGCCTGAGATTGAAATAGCCGAATAGACCAAAAACCCAGCCATCAAATAGTTAAAGACTTTGCCGTATTGGCTGAAAAACCGATTAAAAAGTGATCCGAACCAGCCCCACATGGAAACTGAAGAAAAAGCAGCAAGTCCAAGACCTATGGAGAAGATGATATAAGCAAGGTTACCCTCAAAGAATGGTAAAATGAAATTGGAGGAAGCCGTTAATGCAAAGATAACCCCTTTCGGGTTCAGAAATTGCAGTAACACACCAGCAGGATAGGTGATTTGGGCCTTATTGGCATACCCTTTCCCGCTTTTCGTCTCTTCATCCGGTTTTTCCGGTTTGATGATGATCCATGCCAAATAGAGCATGTAAATAGCTCCCAAAGGGCCAACAATTGCTTTAAAAAAGGTGACGTTTTCAAACAAGAACAAGTTGAAGTAGCAACTAAGAAACACCAGTATGGAAACACCGGTGAATACTCCCAGCATAAAGTCCAGAGTCTTTTTAAACCCGTATCGTTGAGAATGACTCATGGACATAATATTGTTTGGTCCGGGTGTATACATAACGATTGCAACATATGAAATGAACGCAACAAAGTCAAACATAGGATCACCACCGGGGCTTTGGAGCTTTGGTAAACTCCTTGAAATCCAATGAGTATACCAAAAAAGATGCGAAACTCAAAATAAATAGGAGGCTTTAATAATGATTTATCTCGGGTGCCATCTTTCCATTTCGGATGGCTTTTACAAAACAGCGAAAGTTGCTTTTTCTATTGGTGCCAATACTTTTCAATATTTTACACGAAATCCAAGAGGTGGTCGGGCAAAGGAAATCGACAAGGAAGACGTAAACAAAGCAAAGGACTTTATGGCTGAAAAAGGGTTCGGCATTCTTCTGGCACATGCTTCTTATACCATGAACTTGTGTTCCAATAAAGAGCAGACAAGGCAGTTTGCAAAGGATTTGCTGCTGGATGATTTGGAACGTTTAAAGCAATTGCCGGAAAGCCTTTACGTCTTTCATCCCGGTTCCCATGTAGGCCAGGGTGTTGAAAAAGGCATCCGGTTCATCATTGAAGCATTAAATGAGGCCATTAAGGTGAACCAGAATCAATTCATTCTATTGGAAGGTATGTCAGGAAAAGGAACTGAGATTGGATCGCGATTTGAAGAGCTGAAATTAATCATCCAGGGGGTAAAAGAGAATAGCAAACTTGGGATTTGTTTAGATACCTGTCATTTATACTCAGCTGGTTACGATGTTGTCAAAAATCTTGACGGTGTATTGGAAGAATTTGACAACGTTATCGGTATAGAACGATTAAAGGCTATGCATGTCAACGACTCGAAGATGCCTTTTGATTCCCATAAAGATCGCCATGAAATAATTGGAAAGGGAGAATTGGGACTGGATGCAATTGTAAATGTTATCAACCATCCAAAACTGAAACGATTGCCTTTTAGTCTTGAAACCCCAGGTGAACCTGAAGATCATGCCAAGGAGATTCGCAAGTTAAAGGAAAGCTAATCCGCCCAATCTTTCGGATCATATCCTGAGTAGATTTTCGAATCCAGAATAAGCGGAAGATCAATTTGATCGACACCAAAGGCTTTTCGGATAGCAACGATGGATTTTTTTGCCTCTTTGGAGAGGGTTTCTATAGGAATTTCGATAATATTCATTCCTTTTTCGGAATGGTCTTTTTTTGCTTGAGCACATTTGGAACAGTTTTCCTTGCTTAATATGAATACAGCTTTTTTCAACGTCATCACCTGCCAAATAAAACAGATTAACCCTTCAGATTATACATGAAAATGAGAAAAAAACTTTAATAAAAGATAAAGGCTTCTCCGCTATTTTTTTGCTTCATATTAAAATTCTTTTCCTTTTGGAATCATGGTATGATTTATTATTCTGGTTAAAAAAAGGAGATGATCCTTATGGCATTCAAGCGCTGGGTTTTTATCGTATTGGTTTTACTTCTTTTATGCACCGTTTACGCTGATAAAGTGATTTTAAAAAGCGGTAGAGAAATCATCGGTTCAATCGTTTCAACACAAGGAGATTCAGTCATTATCCGTGATGTGGACAATATTGAATACCGCATTCTGAAAAGTGATGTAAAACGTGTAGAATTGGGGGTTATTGGGACAACCCAAACACCTGTCACTGTAACTGGACCCGGACCCGGAACACAACCGCAACAACCTGTTGTTTCGTATGACAAAGAAGATAACAACTCTTTTGCAAAGGCAAATTACCTGAAAATTGGAACCAACGATTTTCTTACCTTTGACGGACGGTTGTTCCCTCAAAGAGATCGGGATTATTATTATTTTAACGTGGAAAAAGCCGGAGAATACAAGGTTAAGGTAACAGGGAAAGATCAAGCGTCTCGACCAGGTGTCAGAGTTCTTAATGGAAACACGTCCACCTTGTTGAACTGGTCATGGGCTGAAGTAGGTGTTCCTCAAATTGAGATCACGTTCGATCAGGGTTTTTTGAACCTTGGTGATAAAGTTTGTATTGAAATTGCCCAGTACGGTGATAATCTTGTCATGGACTATAATGTACAACTTTCTGTAAATACCATTTCAGATAACTATGAACCCAACAACCGATTCAAAGAAGCCATGGAAATAAAAGCCCATGGCGAGATCCGAGAATTCATCTTTCCAAAAGGGGATCGTGATTATTACAAATTCGATATTTCCGAAGCCGGAAGACTGAATGTCTATTATTCTCATGAGGATGTCAGTATGCGTCCCGGTATGCGTTTAATCAGCTGTGAAAACAGTACGCTACACAATTGGCTGGCTGCACGGGATGTTGGCAAGATGGTTGAATTTTCACACGATTTTGCCGCTCCGGAAAAAGTTTATTTAGAGTTAAATAATCATGGGGACAACAGGAGATCCATGCTGACTTACTTGTTGAAAACAGAATTTATACCTGTGAGAGATGTGCATGAACCCAATAATCGTTTTAAAGAGGCAAAGATGATTCCAGTTGGGCAAACTACAACGGCATTTATTTTCCCGAGAGGCGACAGGGATTATTACAAATTTGTCGTGGATAAACCGGGTGTTTTGGATGTGAAGATCGCAACAAAAAACCCACTGTCAAGACTGGCAGTCCGAATGATTTCAATAGAAAATTCTGCTGTCAGAAATTGGGAAGCTGCCAAAGAAAATTCGCAGGAAATTGAGTTTTCCATAGAACTGCTTGCCGGTACGTATTTGATGGAGGTCAATCAATATGGAGACAATCACGCCAGTCTCATCCCTTATCAGTTGGACTTGACCCTCACACCTTCCAACGATCCCTACGAACCCAACAAATCATTTGCTGAGGCCGTAGAAATAGGGTTAAACAAACCCATCAACGCCACCATATTCCCAAGAGGTGACAGAGATTATTACAAATTTTACATCAACAGTCCCTGTGACTTAACAGTGGATATCCAATCCAACATCCTGTTGAGAATGGCTGCCAGGGTTGTTAACGGCAATAACTCCACGGTTGTGAATTGGCAAACTGCTCCTGATAACGGCAAACCATTGAATTTTACCCAACCAATCAAAGAACCCGGATGGTATATTATGGAAATTGCTAATCACGGAGATGCCAGAGGCAGCGTCATTCCTTATCAACTGATTTTGACCACGAAATAAAGAGTGCTGAATAACTCAGAACCCTTAAGAAAAAGCTTTGGATTAATAAACCCCTCCTGCAGAGGGGTTTTTAAGCGCAAGGCAATTTTCTAAACTTTCTTCAATCCTATTTCTGAATATAATCAAAGATTCTTTCCACACTCTCATTAACTGTATCCATAGATGAATTGACCGTGATCTCCGGAGTCTCGGGTTTTTCATAAGGAGCGCTGATTCCTGTGAAATCTGTGATTTTACCTTCTCTTGACATTTTATACAGACCTTTCACATCCCGTTGTTCACAAACTTCCAACGGGCAATCCACAAAAACTTCAATAAAACGTCTCTTCCCTGCCTTTTCACGGATACGATCCCTGTCTTTTTGATAGGGTGAGATAAAGGAAGCAATGGTGATCAGTCCTGCATCTAAAAACAGACAGGCGGCTTCACCGATCCTTCTGATGTTTTCTTCTCGGTCTTCAGGAGAAAAAGTCAGATCGCTGTTTAAACCGTGACGGATATTATCGCCATCCAGCAAATAGGTAAAAAAACCCTTTTCATACAAATACTTTTCAAGTACAACGGCTATAGTGGACTTTCCCGAACCAGATAAACCCGTAAACCATATGATCCGCCCTTCTTGTTTCATATGCCTTTCCCTGTCACTGACTGTCACTTTTGTATCTTGCCAGACGATGTTGTTATTCATTGAAATCACTCGCCTTTTCCTTTACATAAGATAAAAAATCTGTTAGCTCTTCCTCGGCAACAGACATTCCCAATGAAATTTCAGGTTTGTTCGCCCCGTGAAAATCAGAGCCGGCTGTAGTTAAAAGATCATACTTGATTGCAAATGCTTTGTACTGTTGAACTTGTTCAGGAGTATGCTGGGAATAAAATACCTCGATTCCATCCAAGCCATAGGAAACAAGTTCTTTGACAAGATTTTCCAATGCTTCTCCTTCAAGCTTTGTCTGATAGGGATGGGCCATGACGGCAATACCACCGGCTTTATGGATCAATTCAATGGCTTTGTCCGGATCAAATCGCTTTTTATCCAGGTATAAAGGTGCCCCTTTTTTCAGGTATTTATCAAAGGCTTCCTGGTAAGAAGACACATAGTCTTTACGCAGCATCAGATTGGCAAAATGGGGACGACCAACCAAATCACTGCCTGCTTCGGAAATTAACTCTTCCATAGATATTTTAAACCCCATGTTATCCATCTTTTCCAGCATCTTGGTATTTCTGTTTTTCCTAAATTCCTGCAATTGGTTTAAAGAGGCGTTCAACTCCTCATGCTGAGCGTCAAAACCGTAACCGAGAATATGCAATGTCTTTGGAAACTCAGCGCTGATTTCCACTCCGTTTATGAATGTTGATCCTTGAGGAATGTGTTTAACAGATTTTACACCATCGATGGTGTCATGATCGGTGATGGAAAAATAAGTGATAGACTTTTTTCCCATTTCTTCAATTAGTTGCGCTGGTGTCAATGTACCATCTGAAGCCGTTGTATGTGCATGAAAATCGATTATCATCCTATCATCTCCCGAATATGATTTTATCATAAAACTTTTAAAAAAAGGGGGGGCCTTCAATGAAAGCCCCCTGTGCTTAAACAAAAATCACGAGTGCTGGAAAATGCCCTCCAGATTGAAATGTTCCACGATCAAATCAATCATCGGTGAAAGCAGTGAAGACAGAACGAACTCTGGAATGGGGAAATTAAAAGGTCTTAGAAAAGCCGTAATCTCTCCAATGACCGTTTGCTTCTTTTGCTCTCCTGACAAATTCGAACTTTCCATCCGTGTTATAATTGACGCAAGTAAAACGACGATTTTCCAAATCGTAAAACCTGTTTTATCAAGCTGCATTGTTCACCTCCTTACAGGTTATAAAACCCAACCCGGGGTGGCGGCCCCGGGAGGGTTCAGCCTTAATCAATAAGGTCTAACAGTTCTGTTGATGTTGTATCAACCACATGCGCTTCATCGAAAATCGGATAATCAACTACAAAGCCTTCAGCGTAAGTTGTCATATAATTCTCGATATCCGTAGATCTTGTGTCGATATCCATCGGTGGTTCAGGGATCTTAACCGTTTTTCTGCCAGTTCCATCCACCTTCGTGAAAACAAGCTTCAACGTTTTAGCCATAATTTCACCTCCTTTTAAAAAGATTCATACCCTCATTAATTGATTGGTCCGAGTGACTGTGTGACGTTGATTTCTATTCCGTAAAGGGAATAGGAAGAGAATTCTGCAAAGGCATATGCCATATCATAGGCTTCCTGCATAGTCGTTCCTGCATTCACGGGAACGTATACCCTCTTCAAAACCGGTTTGTCTCCTACCACACCAGTATCCAGGATGATCTTAAGTCTCTTTGTTTCCAAATCCATTGTTGAAGTATCTCCGATAGCCATAATCTCACCTCCTTTTTGTTTTTTTTCACGATAAGAATTATCCTTTTAATAAGTTCACATATCGTGGGTACAGGTAAATGATATCACACATAAATGATTTTGTCAAGAGATAAATTCACGAATAGTGATAATTTGATTGTTAAATTTTTTAAATAGACTTATAAGCCCCAAAAAAGCACGTTATAAATAATGGTAACACTGTTAGCATGGCATTGTTTCCGATCTTCGTATTAACGAAATTGTTATATATGATATAATTTACCAGGGAGACGATAGCCATGGAAAGTAATGATTTCTATATAAATCTGCTGGAAGGATTACATGAAGGTGTCGGCACGCACTGTTATGATAACCTGTTGGTCCACGTAGATGATAAAGGGAACAATTTATGTACCGGATTGTGCCCCCTTGCCAAGACCATCCAACCCTTGGAAAAATTTGCCGGAAACCACGGGGGCTGACCCCACGGCTGCACTTTACTTGTGTTATAATAAAACGTTATCAAAGACCCTATAAATAGAATCGGAGAACATTTCATTTTGAAAATATATTTGGATAATTGTTGCTTTAATAGACCGTTTGATAACCAAAAAAATATTAAAATATTTTTAGAAACACATGCTAAGTTTTATATCCAACAAAAAATTCTTGAAGGTGATTTTTTGTTGGTATGGTCTTATATATTAGAATATAAAAATGAGCAAAATCCTTTTGAACATAGAAGAAATGCGATTTTCAAATGGAAAGAATTAGCAACTGAATATATTGTTGAAAATGAAAAAATTTTAGAATTTGGAGAAACACTATTAAAAATGGGTCTGAAACCTAAAGACGCTTTGCATGTGTCTTGCGCAAAATATGGAAGGTGTGATTATTTTTTTACTACAGACAATGGTATTTTAAAAAGAAAATCGAAAACCTAAAGATAATGAACCCGATTAATTTTATAGAATTAAAGGAGGAATACTAATGAAAACTGAAAGCGTGCTCAAAATTGACGGTATCAACGCATTGATCGAAAAATTAGGGCCAGTAGATGCTGAAAGATTTATATCAAGTATCCTCAAAGAAGATTTTGACTATACCATTTGGCGAAGAAACCTATTTGAGAAAAAATCCTTAAAAGGATTAAGTCAAGAAGCCATGAAATCTTACCAAGATCAAAAAAAGTAAATTGATAAACGATCTTCAAGACGCCACCATTGAAGGTTATTTTTTTATCAAGCAAAAGATTTATGGATTATTTATTCCAGCAAACAGAACCGTCCCCCCCTCCTATGATGTGAGGAAATGGGTCATTTTCTCTGAGTTTTTTGAAAAGCTCAGGGGATTACATCTGTTTTTGTTTGGAAAAGTTTAAATCCTATGATTTTTTGCTTTTTGAGGGATTTCCCCTTTTTTGGAA
>JAYEGQ010000138.1:0-3018 GCA_034659095.1 Thermotogota bacterium | reverse complement strand
TATAATCCTCAAGTGTGCGAGCATATTTCATTCCAGATAAAGCAATGTATAATAACAGTGCTTTAAATTTCGGTAACTTCTCAATTAACCTTGAAAAAAGTGAGCGGTATTGGTATAATTGCGTTCGTAAAATAGAAAAAGATCTTGAAAGGAGGAATCGATTATGGCATGGAAATGCGATGTATGTGGTAAAGGAACTACCACCGGAAATAGTGTTAGTCATTCAAATATGAAAACAAGAAGGACTTGGAAACCAAATCTGCAATCAGTGAAAATATTAGATGAGAATGGGCAGAAAAAAAGAATTAAAGTTTGTGCAAAATGTCTAAAAGCCGGAAAGATTAAGAGGGCTATTTAAATAAAGCGCGTTTTTCGCGCTTTTTATTTTTTTGGAGTGAAACAATTTGCCGTTGAGTTTTATTTTGCATACGTTGACGATCTTCTGTTTAACAATATACCTACAATTTTTACCCTTAATGAATGTTTTTAAAATTACCGCGCTGTTTTTTTCGCTTGTATACTTACATGAACTTTTTTTCAATTCCCCTTTATTAGATTTGATTGAGGGTGGAATTATCTACAAGAATCAACTCTATATATTTAATTTTCGTAAAATAAATATAAAAAAAATTTGTCTCGTTAGATTCCTTATGGTAAGATCAAATAATAGGATATTTTTGCTATTCGGGGATGTCGAGTCACGTTATGACTTGATTAAAAAATATATCAATCAATATCATTCTGGAGGTGTCAAGAATTGGTGAGCCCAAAGAAACATTATCTTGTCAAGATTAACTACGACCTTTGTAAAGCTTGCGGTATTTGTTATACCGTTTGTCCAACACAAGCAATAAGAAAGGGTAAAGGAAACGCTCCTGTAGTAGCAGATGAAAAGGCCTGTATAGGATGCAAACAATGTGAAAGACTGTGTCCTGATTTTGCAATAGATATTATAGAAAAGGAAGGAGAAGACGATCATGTATAAAGCTGGCGACTATGTTTTAATGCAAGGAGATAAGGCTTGTGCGCTAGGTGCTATTGCCGCCGGATGTAGATTTTTTGGAGGTTATCCCATAACACCTGCCACAGAGATTGCAGAAACAATGGCTGAAGAACTTCCAAAAGTGGGTGGGAAATTTATCCAAATGGAAGATGAGATAGCCAGTGCATGTTCAATTATAGGGGCCTCTCTTTCCGGAGCCAAATCAATGACTGCAACCAGTGGGCCTGGTTTTTCTTTGATGCAGGAAGCTGTTGGATATGCGTCTATGACAGAAACGCCATGTGTTTTTGTGAATGTCATGCGTGGTGGCCCCAGCACCGGTATGCCAACAAGAATTTCGCAAGGTGATATCATGCAGGCAAAATGGGGTACCCATGGTGATCACCCCATAATCGCTCTTTACCCAAGCACCGTAAAAGAAACCTATACGTTAATTATTAAAGCCTTCTTTTTGGCAGAACGTTTTCGAACACCCGTAATTTTCTTAATGGACGAAACCTTAGGTCATATGAGAGAGAGTTTTGAAATTCCGGAAATTGATTCCAAATTTATTCTACCCAGATTATCAGGAGAAGATTTAGAAGACGAAGAAATTTACCATCCATTTGAAAGTGTTAATGATACAACAACCCCATTAATGAGTATGGGAAAAAGTAAATTTCATGTCTCTGGGCTTGTACATGATGAAACGGGATTTCCAATGGGTAGTTCCAGTATGGCAGAAAAACTACTCAGACAATTAGATAAGAAGATCAGAATGCATCGAGATGAGATAACCACATACGAAGAATACATGACTGAAGATGCCGAAATTTTAATAGTTGCTTACGGAACCGCTGCACGTGCGGCAAAGCGTGCTGTAAAATTAGCAAGAGTGGATGGTATGAAAATTGGGTTATTCCGACCAATAACCATATGGCCATTCCCAAACGCCCGATTGGTTAAATTGTTACAGCAAGTGGATGCCGTATTGGTTGCTGAGTTGAATCTTGGGCAAATCTTTCAAGAAGTATCAAGACTCAACAAGCAGAAGAAGTTGTTAAGGCTTCTAAGTCGTGTGGATGGTAGTCTTATCCCACCAGAACAAATGCTTGAAGCAATAACCGAGATGAGAATTGAACTTGACGAATATTAATCATCCGGAACAAAATTGAGGCAGGTGTATACTCATGGCCAACAGAATTGAAGTGAAAACAGATGCAAACAACCTGAAAGCGTTTCTTGTTTATAGACCAATTGAAGGTTATGATAAACCCCTTACGCGAGAGGAAGTTGATGAAGCATTTACAATCTGGAAAGTTAAATATGGAATAGATGAATCAGCTATTGAAAGGTTCATTGAAATGAATACACCTGATGTTCCGGTGCCTTTCGCCAAAGGAGTTCCACCTAAAGAATCACATGATGCAGAAATAGTTTTTAATTTCGATTTTGAAAAGTTGAAAAAGTATTCTTCTGGGAAAGTAGATAGAATCCACGGTAATGTTTATAAAAAATTTCTGGTTAAAAAGGGGCTTTTAGTAGCCAAGAGAATTCCTCCTCAAGAAGGTGAACCGGGTATTGATGTTTACGGCAAGAAGATAATGCCAAAAAAACCCAAAGATAAAAGCTTAAAGAAACTACAAGGAGAAAATATCATAGTCGATCCCGATGAAACGAAATTGGTTGTATTGAAAGAGGGAATACTAAGATACGACAAAGATAAAATAAACGTTGATCAGATTCTAATTATTACGGGGGAAGTGGATGCAGGTGTCGGAAACATTGACTTTGAAGGAACTGTTATCATTGAGGGCACTGTAAAACCCGGATTTATAGTTAAAGCTCGAGAGGACATTAAAGTCAACGACATTGTTGAAGCTGCCACTCTGGTCGCCGGTCGAGACATCGAAGTACAGGCCGGCATTAAAGGTCGTGGGAAAGCCTTTTTATCTGCAGGAAGAGATATCAAGGTTCGATTCGTAGAAAATGCCGAATTTGAAGCAGGTAGGGATATATTAATTGAGTCTGCGTCC
>JAYEGQ010000137.1:0-15383 GCA_034659095.1 Thermotogota bacterium | reverse complement strand
GAAAATACCAAGATGTCTGGAAAAAACATTAAGCAATCCAAGGTAATCATTGCTGATAATCCAGGAAATACAACCCAAAAAACTAATATAGACGGGCTCAATGTTTATGACATCATCAACTGTCAAAAGGTAATTATAACAAAAGAAACGATTAAAAAAATCGAGGAGGTGTTGGGTAATGCCAATTAAACTCCATACGAGAGATATTCTCATACGCCCGATCATTACAGAAAGAACGGCTGCAAACATGGAAAACAATACATACACTTTTGAAGTTCACAGAAATTCAAACAAACAAATGATTAAAAAGGCAATAGAGGATATTTATGAAGTAAAAGTGTCAAAGATTAATGTATTAAATTGTAAACCAAAACCAAAAAGAAGGGGACAGTTTACTGGAAAAACACGTAGTTGGAAAAAAGCTATGATTAAACTACAGGAAGGTTATACCATTCCTGATTTGGAAAACATCTATTAATATATATAGAAAGGGGAGCTGAAAATGGGACTTAAACGATATAAACCAACAACCCCGACGAGAAGATATGCCATAGGACAGGATTATTCTGAAATAACTAAAAAAGAACCGGAAAGGTCTTTACTTGAGCCTTTAAAGAAAACAGGCGGAAGAAATAATAGGGGAAGAATTACTGTCAGGCATCACGGTGGCGGACATAAAAGAATGTATCGTATTATTGATTTCAAAAGGAACAAGGATGGCATTCCTGCTAAGGTCATGTCCATTGAATACGATCCTAACAGATCAGCAAGAATTGCCTTACTCTATTATAAAGATGGAGAGAAAAGATACATACTGGCACCGAAGAAAATGAATGTCGGCGATGAGGTTATGAGTGGACCAAATGCGGAAATTAGAGCCGGAAATTGTAAATTTTTAAGAGAGATTCCCGTTGGTACAATGGTTCATGCTATTGAGTATACACCCGGTAAAGGTGCTCAGATTGCAAGAACTGCCGGAATATCTGCACAAATTATGGCGAGAGAAAGCGGCTATGCACTACTTAAAATGCCATCAGGTGAACTTAGAAGAATTCTTGAAACTTGTAAAGCAACGGTTGGTGTTGTTGGAAACGAAAACCATAACAACGAAGTTTACGGAAAAGCAGGGAAAAAACGATGGCTTGGTATTAAACCCACGGTAAGAGGTATGGTTATGAACCCCGTCGATCATCCAATGGGTGGTGGAGAAGGAAGATCAAAAGGTGGAAAACATCCGCAAAGTCCATGGGGCACCCTTGCAAAAGGTTATAAAACAAGGCGTGGAAAGAAAGCATCCGATAAGTTCATCGTAAGAAGAAGAAAATCCAAAAAGAGAAGATAATGGAAGGAGGTAATGCCTTTGAGTAGATCTTCTAAAAAAGGCCCGTTCGTACATCAAAAGCTTTTAAAGAAAGTTAGAATGTTAAATCAGGCTGGAAAAAAAGAAGTTCTTAAAACATGGAGTAGATCATCAACAATAATACCTGAAATGGTAGGGCATACGATAGCAGTATATAATGGGTTAAAACATATACCAGTGTATATTAGCGAAAACATGGTTGGTCATAAACTCGGTGAATTTTCATTCACAAGGAGATTTGGCGGTCATGCTGACAAAAAAGCGAAAGCCGGTCAGGTCGGTAAGTAGGAAAGGGGAGTAGTAGAATATGGCACATCAAAAAAGATCTGTTTATCACAGAGTGAGGAAAGAGCAAGCGGCTAAAACACCCGTGACCGAGGCCAAAGCCACTGCGAAATATCTGAGAATCTCCCCGAAAAAAGTGCAATCGGTTATCAATGCTATTCGTGGAGAGAAAATTGAGCGAGCGTTGGATATCTTGGAATTTTCACCCAAAAAAGGTGCTGCATTGGTTAAAAAGGTTTTAAATTCAGCAGTTGCAAATGCTGTACATAATTATGAATTAGATGCTGATAATCTTTTTGTCAAAGAAACATATGTCAATGAAGGACCAAGATTAAAAAGAGTATGGCCAAGAGGTCGTGGCAGAGCTGATATACAATTAAAGAGGATGTCTCATATAACAGTTGTTGTGGGAGATATGTCAAAAACAGTTGAAAACGACGAAAGAGAAACGAGGTGATTTGAACCGTGGGTCAAAAGGTACATCCCAGAGGGTTTAGACTTGGAGTTTCGGAAGATTGGCAAGCAAATTGGTTCGGCGGAAAGAACTATTCTGATTATCTCATAGAAGATGAAAAGATAAGAAAATTGATTCGAAACAAACGATATAGGATTAAGACGAAGAGAGGTCAGATCATTGATTCTGATGCCGCTGTCGATGAAGTGTATATTGAAAGACCCAGTGCCAGCAAGGTCAAAATTTCCATATATACAGCAAAACCCGGTATCGTAATCGGGAAAAAAGGTTCAGAAGTTCAAGCTTTAAGGGAACAATTGGAAAAGCTAACTGGAAAGCAATGCTTCGTAAATATAAAAGAAATAAAAACACCCGAGACAGATGCCCTTCTCGTAGCAGAAAATGTAGCGGCAATGCTTGAAAAACGAACATCTCATAAACGAGCAATGAAAAGAGTTATGAGAAACGCCATGAAAAGCGGTGCAAGAGGAATCAAAGTAATGGTTGCAGGACGTTTGGGTGGAGCCGAAATCGCAAGGGTTGAATGGTATCGTGTAGGACGTATTCCGCTACAAACATTAAAAGCCAAGATCGATTATGGTTATACAGTTGCTAATACGAAAAGTGGAGTAATAGGTGTAAAGGTATGGGTATACACCTCTGACAAATAAACTTCACAGTTAGAGAGGAGGTAATTTGAGATGTTGATGCCCAAGAGGGTTAAATACAGAAAACAACAACGTGGTTCAATGACCGGAAAGGCCAAGGGAGGTACAAGCGTTCATTTTGGTGAGTACGGTTTAAAAGCGCTCGAGGCTGACTGGGTTACCGCAAGGCAGATCGAAGCGTGCAGGGTAACGATGGTAAGAACATTAAAGAGAAACGGTAAACTTTGGATGAGAATATTTCCCGACAAACCGGTTACAAAACAGGCCCAGGATTCAAGAATGGGTAAAGGCAAAGGAAACGTTGAAATGTGGGTTAGTGTTGTTAAACCGGGAAGAATTATGTTTGAAATAGGTGGTGTTTCTGAGAATTTGGCAAAAAAGGCTTTAAAAAAAGCTTCAGATAAACTATCTATAAAAACAAAGATAGTCCAGAGGCATGCCGTTGGAGGTGAATAAAAATGAAGGCTAGTGAACTGAGACAATATACAGATGAAGAACTGAATGAAAAGTTAGAAGAAAAAAAGAAAGAGTTGATGAACCTTCGTTTTCAATTGGCGTTAAAACAACTTGATAATACAAATCTTATTAAAACGTGTAAACGAGATATTGGAAGGTTTATGACCATACTCACAGAACGAGAATTAGGTATCAAAAGATAAGGGAGGGTAGAAGATGCCCAGAAGAATTTTAACCGGCGAAGTAGTAAGTGATAAAATGGAAAAAACGGTCGTAGTTGAAGTTAAGAGACAAATCAAACACGCCGTTACTGGAAAAAGGGTTAAAAAGACAAAGAAATTCATGGCTCATGACGAAGATAACAAGTGTAAGATTGCTGATGTCGTGAGGATCATTGAATCCAAGCCAATGAGCAAACATAAAAGATGGGAAGTTCTTGAAATAGTTAAACGAGATATACTCGATGAAGAAGAAATCAAGGTTTTAGAAACTGAGGGAGGCGAAGAACAATGATATTCAGAGAAACCCTCATGAATGTAGCTGATAACTCTGGGGCAAAAAAACTTCTTGTCATTAATATCCTTGGGGGATCAAAGAGAAATTATGGAACTATTGGGGATGTTGTGGTTGCATCTGTCAAAGAGGCAATACCCCATTCAAATGTTAAACAAGGTGAAGTTGTCAAAGCAGTCGTTGTCAGAACTCACAAAGAAGTCAGAAGACCAGATGGTACATATGTTAGATTTGATGACAACGCGGCAGTTTTAATTGACAATCAAAATGTACCCAGGGGAACGAGAATTTTTGGACCCGTTGCCAGAGAGCTTAGGGAAAAGGGATATATGAAGATCGTATCCTTGGCACCAGAGGTATTGTAAAGGAGGTGCTCTTGTGAAAAAACCAAAGAAGACAAATAAATTCAAATACATCATAAAAAAAGATGATCTTGTTGAAGTTATCTCCGGTCGAGATAGGGGGAAACGTGGCAAAGTATTAAGAGTGATACCATTTGTTTCAAAGGTAATTGTTGACAAAATCAACATCGTTAAGCGCCATCAAAGACCGACACAGCAGGAAAAAAACGGTGGAATCATCGACACAGATCTACCTTTAAATTCTAGTAAGGTGATGGTCGTTTGCCCAAGGTGTGATAAACGGACAAGAATCGGATGGAAGATCCTTGATGATGGAGATAAGAAGCGTTATTGCAAAAAATGCGGTGAATTAATTGATAGAGATTAATCTTCAAGGAGGTGTACTCAGCGAATTATCCCTGTTAGGATAATCAATAGCTGGGAGAAAAATGGCGAAAAAAGAGAAAGTTAAACAGGAGAAACCGGTACGAATTAACAGCGTTTTAAATGAAATATACAGAAAGGAAATCGTTCCTGTAATGATGAAAGAATTTTCATACAAGAACAAAATGGAAGTTCCAATGCTTTCAAAAATAGTTGTAAATATGGGAATTGGAGAAGGCTCTAGGAATAAAGATTTGTTCAGAATACATCAAGAAGAACTCAAGGATATAGCTGGACAGAAACCGGTTATTACGTATTCCAAAAAAGCGATTGCCAATTTCAAACTCAGAAAGGGAATGCCGGTAGGACTTAAAGTTACGTTGCGTAATGGTAATATGGAAAACTTTATCTATAAGTTGATCAACATCGTATTGCCTAAGGTTAGAGACTTCCGTGGTCTGAATCCAAATTCATTTGACGGAAGAGGAAATTACGCATTTGGTCTTTCCGAACAAGTTATATTTCCTGAGATCAGACCTGAAAACGTGAAACGTATTCAAGGAATGGACATCATTATTGCAACAACCGCTAATACGAATGAAGAAGCAAAAATGCTTCTTGAATTGACGGGAATGCCCTTTAAAAGAGGATAATTAGGAGGGAAAGAATGGCAAGAAAAGCAATGGTTGAAAAGTGGAAGAAACCTCAAAAATATAAAACTAGAGAATACAGCAGATGTAAAGTATGTGGTAGACCACATTCCGTTTACAGAGAATTTGGAATTTGCAGGGTATGTCTGAGAAAGATGGCCTTAGAGGGAAAACTTCCTGGTGTTAGAAAGGCCAGCTGGTAATTGAAGGGAGGTAGTTACAGGTGTGGAGCGATACTATAGCTGATATGCTCACAAGAATTAGAAATGCAAACTCCGTCTTTGACGAAAGTGTTGATATTCCTGCTTCCAATTTAAAAAAGAGCATATGTGATGTACTTAAAGAAGAGGGTTATATTAAGGATTATAGATACATAGAAGACGGTAAACAGGGTATTTTAAGAGTAATGCTTAAATACAAGGGAATCCGTAGAGAAAGAAAGCAAGTTATTAGAGGAATTGTGAGAGTTTCAAAAGCAGGAAGAAGGGTTTATTGTTCAAAGGACAATGTCCCTTCTGTTAAGGGTGGTCTTGGAGTAGCTATTTTAACCACCTCCAAAGGTGTTATGACAGACAAGACTGCCAGAAGAATTTCTTCAGGCGGCGAGATCATCGCTTATGTCTGGTAATTCCAAATTCCTTATGGGAGGTGTAAATAATGGCTGAAAAAAAGTTTATATCAAGGCTCGCAAAAAAACCCATACCAATTCCCGCAAAAGTTGAAGCATCCATAAAGGATAATACAATTTTTGTTAAAGGTCCCAAAGGTGAATTGAAAAGAATGCTAAACGACAGGCTTATTGTGGAGATTGAGAATAATGAGATTACCATAAAACCAAATCTTGAGTTAATGAAGAGAACAAGTGAAGCGAAAATGTTTAGAGCACTAACCGGAACGTTTTGCTCGCACATAAAGAATATGATTACAGGTGTTACCGAAGGTTTCAAAAAAGAGTTGACTATCGTTGGTGTAGGATATAGAGCCGCTATGAAAGGTGAAATCCTTAACATGAATTTGGGATATGCACATGAGGTAACCGTGGAACCACCGGAAAACGTCACCTTTGAAGTTCCAAAACCTAGCCAAATTGTTGTCAACGGTATCGATAAAGAAGTTGTTGGACAAATAGCAGCTAATATTAGAGGCTGGAGAATACCCTTGGTTTATGGCGGTAAGGGTATCAGATATGCTGATGAAGTTGTAAGAACTAAAGTCGGTAAAAAGGTATAATCGGGGGTGAAAAAATGATAAATAAGAACGATAGAAAATATGCCAGAAGAAAAAGACATCTGAGAGTCCGCAAAAAGGTTTCAGGTACCCCTGAAAAACCCAGAATGGCAGTGTTCAGAAGTGAAAAGCACATGTATTCACAAATCATTGATGATACAACGCATCATACATTATGTGAATCATCTACTTTGAACGGTGCTTTAAAAACCACATTGGAAAAAACATGGGATAAGGCAGCAGCTGAAAAGGTTGGGGAAGATATTGCCAAAAAAGCAAAAGAGGCAGGTATAGAAGAAGTTGTTTTTGATAGAGGCGGATTCAAGTATCACGGAAGAGTCAAGGCACTTGCCGATGGTGCAAGAAATGCCGGCCTAAAGTTTTAAGGAGGGATTGTTTTGCCTCAGAATCGAACGAAAAATGATCAAGTTGAACTTGAGGAAAGAGTTGTTGATATAACACGAACAACAAAAGTTGTTGGTGGAGGTAAGAACCTTCATTTTAGATGTGTTGCCGTTGTTGGTGACAGAAACGGTACAGTAGGCATTGGAATCGGTAGTGCACTTGAAGTACCTGACGCAATCAGAAAGGCAATATCTGTTGCCAAAAAGAATCTGATTACCGTGCCTATTGTTAAAGGGACAATACCGCATGAAGTTCAGTCAAGATGGACTTCTGCCGAGATATTAATGAAACCCGCTGCTCCTGGTGCCGGTGTTGTTGCATCGGATTCTGTTCGAGCGGTTGTAGAACTTGCCGGGGTTCATAATATCTTGACAAAGAATCTTGGTTCCAGAACGCCCCTGAACGTTGTAAGGGCAACTTTCAAGGGACTCAAAGAACTTGAATCTCCTGCTGATATCGCAGCAAAACGAGATATAAAGGTACGTGAAGTCTTTTATGGTGTAGACAGAGGTGAGAAGAATGTCTAAGCTGAGAATACAACTGGTTAAAAGTCCAATCGGTTATAAAAGCGATCAAAGAGCTACAGCAATGGCTCTGGGTCTAAGAAAAATCAGGTCAGTTGTTGAGAAGGAAGATTTACCTCAAATCAGAGGAATGATTAACAAGATCAAGCATCTTGTTAAAGTGGAAGAAGTATAGTTAACAATAAAGAATGGGAGGAGGTTTTTAGATGCCCCTTAAATTAGAAGATTTAAGACCTACAGATGGTTCAATGAAAAAAAGGGTAAGAGTTGGAAGGGGACCCGGATCCGGTAAAGGTAAGACTGCTGGAAAAGGGCATAAAGGACAAAAATCAAGATCAGGTGCCAAAAGTAAGCCAGGTTTTGAAGGTGGCCAGACGCCACTTTATGTAAGAATTCCTAAAAAGGGCTTTAAAAATATAAATAAAAAGATATATACTGTTCTTAATCTTGATGTACTCGAAGAAAGGTTCAACAACGAAGATGAAGTCACAGTATCAGGACTACTTGAAAGAGGTATCATCAAAAAAACGTTGGATGGAGTTAAGATACTTGGAGAAGGAACAATCAGTAAGAAGCTAACTGTAAAAGTCAACGCCTTCAGTAAAAGTGCAAAGGAGAAAATAGAAGCAGCTGGCGGCCAAATTGAGGTGATCTGAATTGTGGACAGCATTTAAGAATGCTTTTCGTATTCCCGAATTAAGAGAAAGAATCATATTTACACTTTTGATGCTTATTGTTTATAGGCTGGGTGTTTATATCCCCATTCCCGGTATCAATTTATCGGAATGGTCAAATGTATTTCAAAGCTTTCAATCCGGTGCTGCCGGGGGGCTATTTAGTTTTTACGATGTATTTGCAGGGGGAGCTCTTCAACAGTTTTCTATCATGATGATGAGTGTAACACCTTATATTAACGCATCAATCATTCTTCAACTTTTAATGAGCGTTGTTCCAAGTTTGAAGGAACTGTCAAAAGAAGGTGAAGAAGGAAAGAAAAAACTTGCAAAGATTACCAGATATTTAACTGTAGCGCTTGCCGTTTTACAGGGATTCATTCTCAGTTTCAGTATTTCAAGAAATCCCGCACTTATTGTTGAAGGTATCGCACCATTTTTCTTTGTTTTCGTTTCAACGATTACGATTGTTGCCGGTACAATGTTTGCAATATGGCTTGGCGAGAGAATCACAGAAAAAGGTATAGGAAATGGTATTTCAGTTCTAATCTTTGCGGGAATTGTTGCAAGATTTCCCAGTTATGTTGGACAAGCCATTGTGGGACAATTGGGCATTATGGAATGGCTCATCATGTTGGCTGTAATATTAGCCATGATTGTCGGAATCATTTATGTTCAACAAGGCGAAAGAAGAGTTAGAGTACAATATGCAAAAAGAGTAACTGGAAGAAAGGTATATGGTGGGCAGACTACCTATATTCCTATGAAAGTTAACCAAAGTGGTGTTATCCCAATAATATTTGGGCAAGCGATCATGATCATACCCGCAGCTATTGCATCTATGTCAAACAGTGCCACTTTAGAAAGATGGCTTGGTACGCGTGGTTATCTGTACGTTCCAATTTACGCAGTACTAATATTCTTCTTCTCGTATTTCTACAGTATCATCACATTTGATGTACATGATGTTTCAGATAATATTAAGAGATACGGTGGATTTATTCCGGGTATCAGACCTGGTGCGCCAACCGAGAGATATCTTTCAAGAATACTTAACAAGATGACATTTATGGGTGCATTGTTCTTGGTCATTATCGCCGTTGTCCCGTATATTTTATCAGGAATATTGGGTATTAATATATGGATCGGTGGGACCTCTGCACTAATTGCAGTAGGAGTTGCACTTGATATCGTACAGCAAATGGAACAACATATGATTATGAGAAATTATGATGGATTTATGAAAAAGGGTCGTTTGAAGGGAAGAAGATGATATAAGTGACAAAATTAAATTTGATTTTTCTTGGCCCACCAGGTGCTGGGAAAGGCACAGTGGCAAAAGATGTTGTGGAACGCTATGGCGTTCCGCATATATCCACTGGTGATATGTTGAGAGATGCTGTATCTGAAGGATCTGAGCTAGGTAAAAAGGTGCAGTCGGTAATGGAATCCGGTCAGTTGGTGTCTGATGAACTACTTTTTGATTTAGTTAAAGATCGATTGTCAAAAGATGACTGTAAGAATGGTTTTATTCTGGATGGATTTCCAAGGAACGTAAATCAAGCAGAAGATCTTGATAAAATTTTAAAAGAGCTTGAATTATCTTTAGCAGCGGTGATTTTCTTGGATGTATCTGAGGATGAAGTTGTAAAAAGAATAAGTAGCAGAAGGGTTTGTCCAAAGTGTTCCAGAGTGTACAATTTAATTTCTTTAAAACCAAAGAATGATACTTTGTGTGATGATGACGATACGCCCCTAATCCAAAGGGAAGATGACAAAGCTGAAACCGTTAGAAAAAGGTATCAAATTTACATTGATAAAACATCACCATTGATTAAGTTGTATAGAGACCGTAACCAAATTATTACAATAGATGCTTCCGGAACTGTTGACAAGGTCGATGAGATTGTGTTTAATACCTTGGAAGAGTTGAGGCATGATTAGTTTATGATAGCCCCGATAATGACTGAAAAGACTCCGGTTAAACTTGGGTCAATAATCAGAAAGTATGAAAAGTAGGCGGGGGGGAGTAAATGCCAAAAAATAACAGTGATGTCATAAAAATTGACGGTAAAGTGTTAGAAGCCTTACCGAATGCCGTTTTCAAAGTAGAGCTTGAAAATGGACGCGAAGTAATTGCACATATATCCGGAAAGATGAGAAAAAATTTCATACGTTTAGTTCCAGGTGATAGTGTAGTGGTTGAGTTATCCATATACGATTTAACAAAAGGACGTATCGTTTACAGGAAAAAGGCATAAAGAATAGAAGAGATATGAAAGGAGAGTGTCTGCCATGAAAGTAAGAGCATCTGTTAAGCCAAGATGTGAATTTTGTAAGGTTATTAGAAGAAAAGGTATTGTAAGAATTATTTGCAGTAGAAATCCAAAACACAACCAAAAACAGGGCTGACAGAAAGGGAGGTAAAAAGATAGATGGCACGTGTACTTGGGGTAGAGTTACCCAATCAGAAAAAGGTTTTTGTCGCTTTGAGGTATATTTATGGTATAGGACCAACAAGAGCGGATGAAATTCTTAAAAACACAGAAATTGACCCTGACAAAAGGGTTAAAGATCTTGCAGAAGACGAGATAAGAAAAGTTACTCAGTTTATCAACGATAATTATAAAATCGAAGGTGAATTGAAGCAGGAAGTTCAAAAAAATATCAAAAGACTTGTTGAAATTGGTAGCTATAGAGGAAGAAGACACAGATTAGGCCTTCCAGTCAGGGGACAAAGGTCAAAGACCAATGCCAGAACCAGAAAAGGTAGAAAACCCGGAATAGGCCGCAAGAGAAAATGACGAATGGAGGGCTGTAAATGGCGATAAAGAAAAAAAAGGAAAAAAAGAAGAAGAAGAAACTACAATCTGATCGTGCAATAGCCAAGATCAGATCGACATACAATAATACGATTATAACCATTAGTGATATGAATAGTAACACTATATCATGGGCAAGTGGCGGTACTGTAGGTTACACTGGTTCTAAAAAAAGTACTCCTTATGCTGCTCAAATAGCTGCGGACCAATTGGGAAAAGACTTGTTAAAAATGGGGCTAAAGAAGTTGGATATAGAGGTAAATGGTCCTGGACCCGGAAAAGAGGCTGCTATTCGAACGTTTCAGGCTTCAGGGTTAGAAGTCAACAATATTAAAGACACCACTTCTAATCCACACAATGGTTGTAGACCGAAAAAAAGACGAGGAATGTAAACTTAAGGAGGTAGAATTAATGGCAAGATATAGAGGTCCTCTTTGTAAATTATGTAGAAGAGAAGGTAAAAAACTTTACCTTAAAGGAGACCGCTGTTTTAGCAATAAATGTGCTTTTGACAGAAGGCCATATGTGCCCGGTCAGCATGGACCAACTTCGAGAAATAAATTGACACAATATGGTATGCAGCTTAGGACAAAACAAACAATGAAAAGAATATACGGTGTTTTGGAGAAACAATTCAGAAACTACTTTGAGGAAGCACTAAAAAAGGAAGGAGTAACCGGTGATAACCTTGTCAAGATCGTTGAATCTCGATTGGACAACACCGTTTACAGAATGGGTTTTGCACCATCGAGGAATGTTGCTCGACAACTGGTTACACATGGTCACTTTAAGATAAACGGGAAAAAAGCAAACATTCCTTCAATGAGAGTTAAACCGGATGATGTAGTTGAAGTAAAAGAAAAAAGCAGATCTCTCTCGGTTATCAGTGAAGCAATAGCAGCTTCCAAAGATAAAGGCACTGCGCCCTGGCTGGATGTTAATTTCGATGCTTATCAGGCAACGTGCCTCAGGTATCCGGAAATGGAAGAAGCAGGCCTGCCAGTGGACGTACAATCTATCGTAGAATTGTACTCCAAGTAAAATCCGAAGAAGAAGGTTTTCAAACGCCTTCTTTCGAGTTGATGTAGACAAAGCTTAATGTCTGCAATGAGTTTAAAACCATAAACTCTACCGGGAGGGATCGAAAAGTATGATTAAATATGTTATGCCTAAGAAATTAATCATTGAGGAAGAAAGGGAAGAAGGGGATTATTTATACGGTAGGTTTTCCCTATCACCTTTGGAAAAGGGGCTTTCTATAACTATAGGTAATTCCTTAAGGCGCGTTTTGTTATCTTCCATCATGTCTTTGGCTATAACCAGAATAAAGATTCCAGATAAATTCCATGAATACGACACAATAAAGGGTGTTAAAGAGGATGTTCTGGAAATAATAATGAACGTCAAACAAATTCAACTTAGAAAAGAGATTAAGCTTGATGAGATGGTCGAGTTAAAAATTGATAAAACAGGACCCGGAATTGTTACCGCTGCTGACATAAAATGTCCTGCAGGAATCACTGTAACAAATCCGGAACACAAGATCGCTACTTTGAACGAAGATGCTGATTTTGAAATGTTGTTGTATGCCGAAATGGGCAAAGGCTATGTGCCAATAGCTGAATTTGAAGAGATTGATGATATACAAATGATACCCATAGACGGTATATTTAGTCCTGTTATGCGAGTTAACTTTAGAGATGAAGATGTTCGTGTCGGTAAAAAAACAGACTATGACAAATTAATTTTAGAAATCTGGACAAAAAAGAATATTACACCAAGAGAAGCTCTAAGAGCTTCATCGAATATCATGATTGGGCATTTTGAAAAAATACAAGAAAATCTTCCTGAACTGACAACCTTTGATATGATTTTTGAAAGTCCTGACAAGCCTGACAAGATTGAAAGTGAAGAAGAAGATGAACAGATCGCCAGCGAAGCAGATGTTTCTGAAAAAGAAAGTGAAGCTGAATCTGAAGCGGAAAATGAACAAGTAGAAGAGGCAGAAGTTGCGGATAGTGGTCTTGAAGAAGAAGAAGAAGAAGAAGAAACACAATCAGGTGATGAGGATATTAGTTCAATGGCTATTGAAAAACTTGAACTTTCCGTTAGATCTTTGAACTGCTTAAAGAGGGATAAGGTCAATACCATTGGAGATCTTCTCAATAGGCCTATACAGGAACTATTAAAAATACGTAATTTTGGTAAAAAATCTTTGGCAGAAGTAAATGAAAAACTAAAGGAAAAATTCGATATATCTTTGGATATTTAGAATACTCCATTTTACTGCTCAAGGGCAATAGTTGCCCGAACAAGAAGGAGGAGGAGGCAATATGAAACACAGAAAAAAATTAAAAAAGTTATCAAGACCTAGTGATCATAGAAAGGCTTTAATCAAAAATTTGATGAGGTCTCTTTTTGAGCATGGCAGTATCGTTACGACTTTACCCAAAGCAAAGGCTGTCAAACCGTTTGTCGAAAAGGTCATTACCAAGGGCAAAAGTGGTACAGTGCATTCCAGAAGATACATATATTCCTACCTTGGAGACAGAAAGCTGACCAATAAAGTTGTTGATGAAATCTCTTCGAAATTCAAAGATAGACCGGGTGGTTACACGAGGATATTGAAGATGGGTCAAAGAAGAGGAGATGCGAGTGAGGTCGCATTACTTCAAATATTGGATGAATGAGATTTAAGCTAAAATAAGAGGCGGTCTGATGGCCGTCTTTTTTTATAGGTGTGTTTATATTGAAAGCAAGAAAATTAAACTATAAAACATTTTTAATCTTCATCGTTTTTTGCGTTTTGAGTTTTTTGGGGTATCTAAATCTTGAGAGTGCTGTTATCAATTCCAGGTATACAAAGTTACCTATTTTACAAATAAACTGGATAATAATAGCCATTACGTTGATTATCATAACAGTTTTTATATTTGAAAAGATCCATCTTGGAAAAATACTCATTCCAGGATATATTTTAATTTTTAGTCTCTTGGTTTTACTTTTGGCTTTTGGTGAGCGATGGGGTGGTTCAAGAAGATGGTTTTCGACTCCTATTGGTGGTTTTCAACCATCTGAGTTTGCGAAGCCTTTTATGATCGTCCTTTATTCTTATCTTTATCCTCACGGTGTTGATTCTACTAAAAGTTCATTGTTTAATCTCATATTAACCTTACCGGTAGTTCTTTTGATCGTTCTTGAACCTGATTTTGGGACTGGTGTGGTTTTTGTCTTTACTTTTCTTATGTACTATGTGATTGCCGAAAAGAATAAAAGACGCCTACTTGGGTTTTTCATTTTGTTTCTAATACTCATTCTATTGGTTTACTCCTTTGGGTTGAAACCCTATCAAAAAGAGAGAATCACTGCATTTTTAGATCCCTCAAAAAACCCTGATACATATTATCATACTCAACAATCTATCACAATGGTCGCTTCTGGAGGATTGTTCGGAAAAGGATATCAAAGGGGGTTAGGAAACCTATATGGATATATACCGGCAGATCATACAGATTTTGTTTTAGCTGTGTTTGCTGAAGAAGAGGGATTTTTTGGAATGCTGTTTTTTTATAGTCTTTGGTTTATCCTATTCGCAATTAATATTTCGATCATTCGTAGGAGAAGTGGGATAAAGAAGTGGCTATCTTTGGGTGTGTTTTCAACCTTTTTCATACAATTTACAATTAATGTTGGTATGGTAATCGGTCTTCTTCCTGTTACCGGGTTGCCCTTGCCATTTTTTACTTATGGAGGGAGTTCAACTGCTTCCAATGCGATTTTAATTGGCATATTGCTTTGGGCATCTTTGGATGAAGAAAAACGATTGGAGGTGTTATCATCGCGTTAGTTGTGAATGACAAAACTGAAGAAAAGATCATAGGATTGCTTTCATTTGCAAGCAAAATGGGAGCATTGGTATATGGAAAAGAAAGTTTGGAAAGATATTTGAATTCACATCATTTTAAAATTCTGTTTTTGGCTTCAGACTGTTCTGATAACACAAAAAAGATGTGGCTTAACAAGACCTCTACAACCGGTACATTACTCATACATTTTCAACGAACAGCAAAGATAGAATTGGCAAAAAGGCTTGGTAAAAAAGAGCTGAGTGCAGTGAGTACTTCGAATGTAGATCTCGTGAATGGTATTAGGAAATATGTGGAGAGAGGTTAATGTTTGGATATATCAGACCCGTCAGAAATGATTGTGAGAATTATTTGTTTAGAGCTCAATATTGCGGTTTATGCAAGACTCTCGGAAGAAGGTATGGCCAATTTTCAAGAGTTTTTTTATCATATGATATAAGTTTATTAACCTTATTATTACATGCTTTGAGTGGTAAAAATTTTATTTACGAATATGAAAGTTGTATCATGCATCCGGTCAGTAAAAGAAGGGTCAAAAAAACTAATGAGATAGATCAAATAGCAGCGGATGTTAGTGTTTACTTTGTGAAAAAAAAGATTGAGGATAATATAAGAGACGAAAGGCTCTTTAAGAAATTATTGTATCAAGGGCTCAGTAAAATCCCGTTGAAATGGAACCGTGAAACACTGTTCAAGTACGATAATTTGGATGATCTCTTTTGTCAATTGGAAAGAATGGAAGAACTTAAAAAGC
>JAYEGQ010000136.1:0-15422 GCA_034659095.1 Thermotogota bacterium | reverse complement strand
AGATGCTGCATTCGTCTCGGTTCAAAGCTTCTGCTTTCCCATTTAGGATTTCGGGGCTCGACAGATTCAGTTTCCGTCACCCTCACCTGCTCGCCTGTGTACGCTTAAAGCTTCCTGTTACCGCTCTCGCCTCCAACACTCGGTTACGGACTGGTGGTTAGCCTTTGCCCGACGGGATTTACACCCGCTTTATTTAACGACCTTGCTCAGCCGCACGAACCGTCCCCCTCTGCTTTCTGCTTTTCCCCCTTGATTTCAACGGTTTCACGGTCTGTCAGGTTTAATAATTGCTGCACCACCAATGCTCCCAATGCTTCTCTCGCTGTTTTTGCTCGTCTACCGTCGTTTTTGAAGAGTTTGGCATATTTTTCTTCAAATGCTTTCCATGGAACCAATCGGCTCATTCTAATCCATCGATTTTTCAGAATACATCTATTATAGTACTTTCTATTGAAAATGGAAAGAGCCAGTTTTCACTTGACAAAAGCAAGCGTTAATGGCACTCGTAAAAGCACAACGAATTGCTTCAAGAATTCTTTGGAGTGGTGATGACCCTTTCAATGATCACGAGGCAGTGGAGCAATTTGGATGATTGCCTTTTATTGTTATTGGAGCCATATGATTTTATCTCCACGCCAAGAGGTAAAAAATCCCTGATTATGAAAATCTTTTTGTGAAAGTGCAGGTTAGCGGATGGGATAGATATCCTTATAATTAGCATATAGTGGTGACATGGAGATAATTAAATGCCAACTGTGGTTATATATCCCAAGAGTAGACGCTCATGAGTTTGGGAACAATCTAAATAAGTTGAAGAAAAGAATTAAATTTCCTGGGGACAGTCCCGTCGATACGGAAATCGCCGCTACTGTCTCCGCTGAGAAAATTAAAAATGTCTGGTTGTTTTATTCAACTTATATAGCCAATTTAAGCGAAATCCAGTACTACCCGAATAGGCTGATTGAGCTATTACCAGTTAGCCGATCTGAAAACACACGTTAAACGGCCGGATCAATGGACCCCCTGACGCATACAGATGTGCTTATGGAGACAATGGAAGAATATTAAGACTAGATTCAAGAATCTCATCAAAGCGAACCGCTGTGTACGGAGCCGTGTGCTCGATGGTGTGGTATGACGGGTTACCCGCTAAGGGCAAATCTCTTACTTGATCCTATATAAGTTATGAGTTCTAAAAAGAAGGCTTGGGTATGGCTGGGGTAATTCGTGAATTGCCCCTACGGAGATTGTTGGAAGTTGTTTATATGATCAAACAGGTTTTCCCCCACTTACATTATGCACATAAAAAACTCCATAATTATTTTTCTGAAACTTATAAAAGCCCTTTATAAAGAGAAAAGCAAGGGATCTAAATAGATACTGTGAATATATGTTCTAAAGGAGGTGACACTCATATGGTATCAATCTTCAACATCATAGTGATCTTAATTCAAGCTATTTTGGCTGTTTTAGTCTTTATTTTTAGCTTGTTCTTTTGAGCTGCCTTTGAAAAAAAGGCAGCTTAAAACAATTGGGTGGATATGAAAGGAGGACTTATGAAAAAAGAAAAGAAATTAATCCTTAATGTTGGTTTTATACTCATTTCTATTTTGTTGTTTATTGTTTTTTTGGCCGGATTCAACACCACTGAAACGAATGCACCAGTCCAAACAGAGGACTCGCCTGATTATGAACGAGAATTAAACACTCTCATCGTTGAGCTTGAGGATTATTGGCAAAAAAAAGTAATGATCATCACCTATGAAATCAAGGAAGAAATCCTTGATTTCAAAAAGAAAACAGATGGTTTTCTCGATGAAATGTACTCCATTCAAGTCCAATTCGGAAGCATTGGCAGACAAATCGGAGAATGGTTTTCCAAGGATAAAGAAAAAGTTGAAAACTACCTTCAAACTTTATGGGAAGATAAGATGTTTACAGAAGAAGACATCAATCAGTTGGTCAACACTCACATTTATGAGGCGCTGGTTGATTTAAACCACGCCAGTTCAAAAATGTTGGAAGAAATTTCAGTTTCGGCCTATGAAGATAACATTCAAAAACAGGAAGAATTTAGGTTGCGACTGGTAAAAGGACTCGAAGAATCGAAAAAATTCGATTTCTATAATCTTGAAACAACTCGAGGAATGCTAAAAGATTCCAGCAAACTCTTAGCTACATCTATCGGGGCGGGATTTGTTGTAGATATCGCATTAAGCACAACACTTGGTGGAACAGCAGCAGGTTCTGGAGTCTTAGCGGGACCGACAACCTTTGGCATTAGTATTGCAGTGGGATTCTTAATCGAATGGGTGATAAAAAATAATAGCCTGGAAAACGCAAAGAAAGAAATTCATACAGTTATCGAAGACCTTTCCATAAATGTGGCCGACAAGGTACAAGAAATACTTTCCAATGACTTTTAAATAGATATAAAAACACAAAACCAAATAAGAAGTGTGAACATTATCTTGCCATCAATCAAGCCTTTAAAGGGGGGTATTCTTATGAAAAAGACTATCATGATCGTGTTAATCGTTATGGTCTTTGCTGGATCAATGGGATTCTCAGGCATCGCTTCAATTGCTGACGATGCCGTAAGAATCGTTTTGAAAGGATTTGGGGATGATATGGTAAAAATCCTTGGCAAATACTCCGATGACGTGATAAAGATTTTTAAGAACTATGGGGAGGAAGGGGCAAAGGTCCTAAAACGATACGGAGATGACGCTGCAAGAGCTGTTTCAAAATACGGAGATGATGCAATAAGAGTATTTGGACAATATGGAGACGAAGTAAGCAGGTTGGCCAAAAGATACGGAGACGAGGTTGTAAAGATTGCCTCAGTTTATGGAGATGATGGTTTAAAAGCGGTGAAAAAGTATGGATACAACGGTATCACCACCATCACAAAATACGGGGATGATGGAATAAGGTTGATCCATCAATACGGAGACGATATGGCACGTGGACTATCTGTCTCCAAAGTCCCAATCGATGTGGTAAAAAGAAATCCGACGCATTTCGTAAAAATTTCAAAAGAGTTTGCCAATAGCCCCTATCGCATTAAAACGATCGTGGATGCTGCCCAAAAAAGCGTTAATGAAGTGAGAACCCTTGAAATTATGGCGAATTACGGTAAAAGAGTTTTTAACTTCATCAACAAGAACAAGGCATTATTTGCCGGAATGACAATGGTAGGAGCAGTAGCACTAGCGGCAAATAACCCGGAGGTCGTATCCGAAGTGGCACCGGGATTCAACAAAGGCATTGAAAACATAACCAAAAAAGACAGTCCGTTAATCCGCATCCTGGCCTTGGGACTCGCCTTAGTGATTCTCTTGCCATTGACTGTCAAATGGTTGCCAAAAATCATAAGAATCACCAGAGAATTTAGAAACGAAGCTCCTTCAGAAGAAAAGAACACCGTACCACAAGAAACCATAAAAAAGGAGGGATAATATGGGAGAAGATGATAGAACCTTTGAAGAATCACTTATTGACGCATTTATAACCGGAGCCGAAGCAAGAAGCGAAGAAGAAGCCATTGAACACGCCTTTGATATTCGTGACGATGATTAAAAGGCCCTAAAGGATGAAAAGAATTGACAATCCCCTATTACGGTGCTATGATGAAAATAACAATTTCAAAAGAAACAACAGCTTTGAAACACTCAATTAAAATAAGGAGGCATCACATTGAAAACATACTCTACATTAATCGTTACAGTAGGCTCCAGTCTTCTTGGCAATATTAACCGAAACGAAAAACTCAAAGCATTACTTGAAAAAAATGACATTCAACAAATCGCCGAACAAATGGCCACCAAACAATGGGGAGACCCTGAGTCTGAAAGACTTTACGGGAGCGAAATCAATTCAACCGCCAGCTTGATTCGAAACTTTGAACAAATAGAAAACGCAAAATTGATCCAGGGAACACTATGCCTGTTCATCTCCGACACCCCCCAGGGAAAGACTGTTGGATCTTTGCTAAAACATTTTTTTGAACAAAACGACGAGTTCAGATTCGGAACCGTACAACTCATTCAACTAAAAGGTTTGACACACTCAGATGAACACAGGTTCGGAACAGAAGGCCTGAGAAACGTAGTCAGAGAATTCGCCAGAATTGCAAAAACCCACGCAAATAATGTCATCGTCAACTCAACAGGCGGATATAAGGCACAAATAGCATTTGCATTGGCGTTGGGTCAGGCTTTGAAATTTCCGGTTTACTATCGCTTTGAAGCCTTCTCTAAAATCATCAAAATGCCACCCCTTCCGGTTTCTTTGGACTGGGAAATTTACCTGAATCATTTCGATATTCTGGAAACCCTTGAATCAGCAGACCTTATGAATGAAGAAGACCTAAAACAATACGGCTACTCCTCTTTCGCTTCTCTGCCAAAAAGTATCAAATCTTTTGTCGATCGGGAAAAAATCGATAAAACCCATTACCTGGAGTTTAATCCCATGGGACAAGTCTTCCTTGAATCTGCTCGAGAACTGATTCGCCTGGAAACAAAACTACCTGAATGTAATACCACCCCAAAAGATAAAATCATCATGAATTCAAAAGAAGGTCACGCCATAGAATTTGACGAAAAGCACAAAATCAGCAAAAATATCGCCTCTTTAAAAATCGTAGAAAAAGTTCATCTTTATGATTTCCATGCAAGAGAGAAAGACGAATTAAAAGTAAAACTGTCCGAGGACGATATCATAAGGGTCATGTACGGAGATAAAAAAGGAACTGCCTATTACGAAGTCCAAACAACAGGAAAAGGAAAGAGAGAACTGATTGCCGCTGTGGAAGAAATAAAAAAGGCTCTGCAGTAATTATAAACAAATACATCCAACTATTAAATGCTAAGTGTGATTATTCTTTTAAGTCAATTCATTCAACTAAACTTAAAGGAGGAAATCAAATGACTCAAGAACAAAACAAAAGATGTCAAGCGATTATTCACACAGCTGCTGGCTCGTGTTCAGCTGTTGGTTTTGCTTCGTCTCAAATTCCAGGCTCAGACAATGCCATCATGGCTCCCATTCAAATCACCATGATCATTTCACTGGGTGGCGTTTTTGGAGTCACAATCGACAAAAGTTGGGCAAAATCTCTCTTGGGCTCTTTCATCGCAACAATAACCGGTCGGGCATTATCTCAGGCATTGGTTGGATGGATTCCCGGATTGGGTAACGTTGTGAACGCAGGCACTGCCGCTGCCTTAACTGAAGCCATCGGTTGGGCTGTTGCCAAAGACCTGGAAAACGCCGATGAACCCTCAAAAAGAACAGCTTCCGCTTAAAAGCTTTTTCTATTGCCCTCCTTAAATAAAACAGAGGAGGGCATTACTTCAGTTGAATTATTATGTAACAATCGATATAATGAGAGAAAAACAATGAAGGTTAAGGAAAGGAGTGCTTATGACAAATAAAAAAAGAGAAAAAGAATGGAAATTTGTCTTCAAATCGGATGAAACCTACCAACGAGTAATCGAGGACATTAAAGGAAACAACAAAATCAAAAAGGTCGGAATCCTACAATGGTTTATTAAAAGCAACGCTGAAGATGACGGTTATGAAAGAATTCGACTGGAAATTTCAAGGCAGAAAGATAGTTACAGACATGTATGGACTTATTGCAAAAAGGAAAAGGTAGAAAGAAATGACAAGGATTTTCATGAGGATGAGGAAATGTATGAAACTGAGTTTACATTGGATATGAGCAAACCAGATGAACCAAAACCTGATTTCATATCAGGACCCATATACAAAATAATAAAGGACGTTAAAAAAAACCTGTCGGAATTAAAAAAATACCCGGCAGTCTACAAAATCCGATACTTCTTCCTGGAAACTGACTATGAGTTTATATTAGATGAGCTGATACCCATTGGTGAATATCATTATCCGGAAAACATCACCCACATCATTGAAATTGAAGAAAAGCAAGAGCGTTCAAAACTTGATCTCCAATCAGTTATCAATGATTCATTAGTCTCATTTGAAGAAGATGATCTATTAAAAAAGACAAAAGAGAACAAAGAAGAATTTAGGAAGTTAAAAAACAAAGATATAGCAAACACAGCCTATAACAATGCAAACACCAACAAAACAGAAATCCCTTCCCCACAAAAAACCATCGGCTATATCGAAAATAAGTTAGTTGGACCGGTTGCTATTTTAGCTTTACAGGGGAATTCTACTAACAAATTCCTAAAAGACCTTAATGAATATAAAAAGCAATCTCATAACGAAAAAAGCCTTGATTATGAAGACTATTATCACAGACGGTTAAAATTCATTGACAAGGAAAAAAAAGAAGAAAAAGAAACATCAGTTGCCTCTATAGCTGAACTAGATAGTCTTTATTTATTACGTCAAGAAGGTTATGATATTCAAAAAGTCTATTACTTCGTTTTTCCTGATATCGAGAAGGATGAGAATCCCAGATTTTCTTGTGAAGAAAAAAAATTACCGAAACTGTACCACTCTTTAGAAGAAAACACCCGTCTATTTTTAAACATCGACTGTGAAGCAATTCCCATTGAATACTCCTCAAAAAGCAGAGACATGATCAATAAAACATACGATGAAATCCAAAAAGGCATAAAAAACGTTCAAGGGAAAGAAAAAGAGGCCGGCTCAAACAGAGAACTCTTAATAGACATCACATCAGGACAAAAATATCCAGGCATAATGGCCGCTATGTACTGCATGTTCAATCAAAAACCGTTTTTCTACAAACAAATGGGATCATCGGAACTCATCAAATTCCCTCCCGTTCCAGTTAACTGGGACAGCACAAAAATAGATGGTTACAGCATCTTCTTTCACATCCTCAAAGATCAAAACATCCAATATTCCAAATACATCACCCTCCCCCAATCCATTAAAAACATCTTTGATTTTGCCCAATCCGGCTCAAAAAACAAATCACCAGACTTAGTCAGTCTCTTAAAGCTGGATGCTATCAAAAAAGCTTACAAAGAAACCAAAAAATTACCCTTGGGATACGGAGAAGATTTCTTAAAATATATTGAAAATGACAAATGGCGAGAATATGTCATTAAAAAGATCCGAGAAAAATGGTCTCTACAATGGATTGGTGATCAAATCCCCGAAACAGTGGAACATTCGCAACGCCACAGCAAGCGGTTGATGGAATTTGCCTATAACATGATCAACATTATTGGAAAAGACATCTTTTTAAAGGGAATCCCCGAAAAACTCCATGATCACTTCTTCTTTATCCTCGCTGTTGCCATGAACGTTCATGACTTGGGACACACCAACACCATCTGGTACTTTGAAAATGACAGAAAAATGTTTCTGGATGGACTTCCCGGAGTTGTCAGAGATTTACACAATGAACTCACGATTCAAATGTTGGATGAAAACAAGCGGGCCAATGAGTTTAAACTGTTGGAGGGATTGGGAAAAGAAATAAAAGAAGAAGAGTTGGAAAATGTAATAAAGGCCATAAAACTGGTTTGCAAATACCATCGGGGTTATTTACGAATCAAAGAAAAAGGGGGAAAGAAAAAACGATTTGCAGAAATCTTTCTATTAGACATCACACCCCTTGAAAAAGTCCTGGCCAAAACCTTTAAAAATGACACCGATTGGATCAAACTCACCCAAACAGCCACACAGTGGCTGAGATTTATTGACGGAACAGATGTACAAGCCGATCGTGCACAATCAGAGCCCTATTCCAAAATCAGAACCCAAAGAACAACGATGGAATCCTATAACATTGGCACAGAGTTGTTAAATCATCATAATGATTATTTAAAAAAACTGAAAATCGAATTTGATATGAGAGACACACTGGAAATGCTAAAAGCCTTTAAAAGGGATCAGAAAAATATTCAACTTGGAAAAAATTTGGAAAAAAAAGGAAAAATCATCGAAGACATCATCTACAATGTCATCGAAGAAACAGTTAAACAAGGAACCAACGAAGAATATTACAGGATTCCTTATCAACTTAAACAACTGGCCAAATTTGCATTCAAAATCAGACAATTCCCGCACTTCGACAAACACGCCTCCGTTCTTATGGGATACCCCAGATTTTACAGAGAAAAATACACCAAAAATGAGGAAGAACAGGGAAAGCTGTTTATCCAATACATCATCAAAGAAGGTAAAAACAACGTGGAACAAATACTCAAAGACGATGTGAAAGAAGAATTTGAAACTGCTCTAATAAGCGAAATATCATCGGATGATTTGAAAAGTGTTGAAATAGAAGTAATCCCTGAAAACGAATTATGAAGATAACCATTTAATATTGGGAGTGCCAAAAAACTAAAAATTTTCAAAATCCACTTTAAGTAACACATCTCTCCCAGCGATCTCCGCATTTGAGATTGCTCGGGAGCACCTGGACTCCAACTCCCGGAAATTGCCGGGGAAATCGAATCTTTCCAGGTATTCAATGGCTTGGATGCTGATGGCCTTTATTTTGCTTTTACGGGCCATCTTCTGTAGTGCAAAACTCAGCAGGAATCTGAAATCTTCTTTTCTGTCCTTCAAATCGGGTAAGGTGATTTTATAGGTAAACCGGTGATAAAGGTCTTCACGGAAATTACCGGACAGGATTTCACGCTTCAAATTCCGGTTGGTGGCTGCGATCAGAATCATCGGTACTTTTATGGGTTTGGGATTATCATAACCCGTCATGGGAACACTCATATCATCCATATACGTCAGGAGCTTGGTTTGGATCTGAACCGGAATATCACCGATTTCATCCAGGAACAAAACACCTCCGTAATTGGCAATCATCTTCCCGGGCTGAATCCTTGATCCCGTAAACGATCCGGGTACACAGCCAAACAGCTCAATGTCAATGGTATCCTTACTCAGATTAACCAATGAAATCTTTGAAAAATGTTCCCCACTTTCCTCACCCAAAAGCTTTTCGCCGATGTATCTTGCAATCAACGTCTTACCCGTACCGGTAGAACCCTCGATAAGAATTGAAGGGATGCGGTGGAGGTTCTTTTTTTGAATTATTTCACTATTTAGTTCGCTTAAAGCTGTGGTAAAATCTTGACTTTGCTCCCCAAAATCTGAACCAGTTACTTTATGAATCATATCCAAAGACTCTTTGACCTTTTTTCCATTTCTTAAAAGCAACATAACCTTTGACTCTTCCTTCAGAGTATCCGTTATCCGGACCGTATGAAGCATCACTTCCCGCATACTGGGATCGGAAAGCAAAGACACCTGAGACTTGGGATGATTCAAAAATTCTCCACTCATTTCCACTTTCCAATCAAGGGGCTTTGTAATCTCTTTTTCCATCCGGGTTTCATACAACCGTTTTCTAAAGGCGTCCTTGATCACCTTTTCAAATCGGGCAACTTCACTATATTCAATATTGCCCTGCTTGAATTTATCCGTGCAAAACAATCCCAAAGGAATGGGAATCACATTCCCAATCTGATTAATTCGATCGGTTTTCAAGCTCTGATCATAAAAATACAACTTATTCGAATCGCCATCAATAACTCTTATCTTATCAATATTGACCAAGTGAATATCCTCTTTTTTATCCACTTCCTCCAATTGGATATTCTTGAACTCCTTTTTTGAAAAACAAAGGGAGGAAATTATCTCACGGACAAACGTCACCACTTCCTCTATGATACAGTCATATCTGATTTTTATCTTGGTCAACAACGATCACTCCTTTATTCATTTTACCCATTCCTCAAATACCTGACGATATTCACAAAATCCCGATTTTCTGACAATTGTTTCACTTCTTTATCAGTAAAATTCCACTTCTCCATCAGTTCATAGAATAGTTGACTCCTGAAAAAATTCCTGAATTGGAATTCTTTACCGGATTGGACCAAGTTCACAAATTGCTGCTTATGATCCCCCTGACCGATTCTTCGTCGAAAACGAAGGAGGGTTTTGTTTGGTAATTTCCCTTCGGGAGTAATCAGATTGAAGGAAACCAGCAAACCGTCTTCAAGTTGCAAAGAAAGGTTTTTTAGATATTTTCTGATTGTTTCCTGGTGTATACCGGTAACGAATTCAATCTCCTTTGACGTTGACAAGGGTAAACAGGCAAGGAAATCAGAATCACCCAATTCAAAGGAAAAAAAACCGTCTAAGATTTCCTGCAAAAAATTCACCAGCCGCATGACAAACACCGGTTTCATATAAGAATGAGACAAAATATTCGTTCCAAGATTATACTCCAAATTACTCATCTCATGCTGTCTCTGATATGCAACCACAGAGCGCCGTAAATGTCCATTCAAATATAACTTCATTCGATTGCCATCCTGCTTGAGAAAGACCATATTATTCTTCTGAGTCATTCGGGTGGTATTTGAAACTGGATTAAATTCAAAAGGATCGTAATCTTCATTGGGATTAAAATCTTCCTCAAAACGATCTGAAGTTGTTTCATCATCGTTTTCCTCCGGCTGTTCCACTTCATCCGCGATTTCTTCCTCAACATCCACTTCATAATCAGAGATGGGCTCCTGCAGCACAGACTGTAGTTTCTCCCCTCTCATTTGTGCTAGATACCACTTTCTTTCCTTTTTCTTCCCTTGGTTTTGACTTCTGCCTTTGGATTGACTTCTCTGCTTAGCCATTATTGATCACCTTCTTAATCACAGGATCAGCAAACATATAACCGACAGACGGTGAAACCTCAACCGTTTCATGTTCTTCTGAATCCCCTTCTAAAACAACCTTTTTAAAGATTCCCTCAAACGATTCAAAAGACAGGGATGATAAAAGCCCCATCTCATCGATCTTTTTAAACATCTTTTTCATCTCGGCTTCTGAATGAATCCCCTTTTGAACCATGTAACCGTACATAATCTCGAGATGAACGGAAAAAGTACCAATGGCATCGAACAGAGAACTGTCTCCGGCCTTTTGATTGGCAATATTTAACAGATACTCATAATATCCTTCCGACGGATTTTTGTCTGATAGTTTCTCTCTGAAAAAAAACAGCCTGGAAAGCTCATCCGGTGTAAACGTAGTCCCCGTCTGAAACGTCTTCATGGACAACTGAGTTCCAAATTCACCCAATGAATGACCGGAACTCAACCCCACAAAATCACCGATACCGGGCAAGGTTTCCTCAGAGATTATCGGCCTGGAAAGATCCGCTCCGTAACACTTGGAACAAACCCCTTCTTGGCACGCACAAGTAACTGGACTGCACATCTCAATCCTCTGCCAGTCCTCGTTTTCCACATCACTTAAAACCGATTCATCCACCAAAATCAAAGACCCGTTACGTCTGATATACCGGCCTAAAATCAAACGTTTCAGTGAAAAATTACCTTTGGATGCCCCTTTTAAAGACTCAAACTGTTCTCTGGTAAATTCCAACAAACGATCCGTGCCACAATCAGAGGTTTTCACCACATACGGATACAAAAAAGACACAAGCTTTCGGGTAAAATACCCCGCACTGGCAACCGACAACTTTTTCTCCATCAAATTTCTTCTGGAACGCACGGCAATGGGATGGGGAAAAAAATCTTTTATATGATCGGTTTTTCGTGTACAAACATAATCTGCCAAATCCAAACCGGTTCCGAAATTCTTTCCGGATTCTTCTCCAAGAATGTTAATCCCTTTAGCCATTTGATCAAACTGTTCGTCTTTTCCCCGGGCTCCTGATACCTTAAAAACGGACAGGAAAGGACCGGGGTGTTCACCGTCCAAAGGGGTTGCAATATCAAAAAACGAGATACTCAATTCACCTTCCGTTGCATTTTTGAGAAGTCGCTTGTTATATTGATTCAAGGCCTTCGTATACTCATTCTCTCTAACAATACCGGCAATATTCTCCTGTACACCATTTTTACCGGTTTGATCAATCTCATACTGGCCAAAGGCAAAATCTTGACCATTACTCCATGCCAAATCCCTATCCCCTAAACGATAGGGCAAATTCGTTGGAAGCATTCTCAATAATTCTTGATGTGTTTCTTGACGCATCTCATCATCCTCATTCATCAATTGAGATGCAGGGAAATAACAGGCCATGGTATCTCCGTCAAAATCCGCCCCAAACCCCTCACAAACCATCGTGGGAAGGCCTATTGAATAATGCTCCCAAAACTCCGGGAAAAAGGCCTGCATACTATGGCGATGCAGAGAAGGCTGACGGTTCAAAATCACTAGAAAATTTGAAAAGTTCGCAAACTCTGTTAATTTTGAAGCCATTTGCTTGCGTAACGAAGCATCCCCTTGTTTGGCACGTTTGATTTGATCGCTTGAAAACTTTTTATCAAGACCGATCAGTTCACCAAACCACTCAATCCCGAAATCCACCGGTAAAAAGACATGATCAATATCCAACTCCGGTACCGGACTGATGGTGGATCTCCCGGAAAAGTGGATTCGCCTGCCCAGCATATGCTTTCTCAAGTACCCATCCTTACCTTTTAACAGTTTAAAAGCCTTTTTTTTGTTTTTCTTTTTATTCATGAAATTAAAGATTTCAGGATCATAGTTTTCTTTAAAAAATTGTCGATCATAATCCTTTACAATCAAGCTGGACTGAAAATTACCATCTGAAGAATCAGTTGCTAAAAAAAAGCCTTTCCTGAAATCCTCGCTTTTTTGCAATCCCTGGGAATCCGTCTTCCCATAAGTGGTCATTGTCAACAACCCATTCAACATCTGCGTATGTTTTTCACGAAATTCAGAATAAAGCGCCCGCATCCTTTCATCCTCAATAAAGAGATTCGTCCTGGCAAAATCTTCAATCACATTGAAAGCCCCATGATTAAATAGCGTCCAAAATTCCATCTCCCCGATTCTCTGACCACCAAAACGCTTACGTCCCTTTAAAGGTTGAGCATTCAACTCAGAAACGCTGGCATTTTTAACCACATGGAGCTTATTCCGTACACAATGATCCAAACGCACCATGTACTGATACCCAGCGGCTATACGCCGTCCATCCTCCAGTTTAAAATACCCCCATTCATCCGCTCCCTTATCCATCAAACAATTTAGCAGGTCTTTTTGATCCACTGGTTCAAAGGGCGTAACAGTCTTCTCACCATATGCAACCGATGCATGCACCTCCAGCAACTGTCCCAAATTCATACGACTCATCACACTCATGGGACTGATCAAGGCATCCAGCACACAAACCTTCCCGTCAATTAACACCTTTGGCATCTCATCATCCGGTACAATTTTGGAGACCGTGGCCTTATTCCCGTGCCTGCCGGTGATCTTGTCACCGATCTCAAAAGGCAAATGTTCCTCCACCTTAAACACCACTTCACAGCTTTCAACATGTGTTTTCTTGTCACTCCCGTTGATTTGAAGAACTTGAGCATAATCAAGTTTTTTCAGATTCATCTCAACATCCATCACAACTCCCGGATAAAGCCCCTTGTGGCGAACCAAAACCTTTGTTGTGTATGATTTTACTTCGTCCCTTTCTTTAATGGAAAATTCCTGTTGAACCCATTTTTTAGAATATTGAGTCTTCTGTTTTCCTCGTTCGCCTTTTTGAACTAATTTAGACTTCTCTACAGACATAGTCAAAAGGGGATCACCGTCCTGGACAGCCCCTCTAAACCTATACCTGTAAGTCACCCGATAACGATAGTCAGCATCATTGCCAATCAAACTGCGAAAGAACTTAAAATCACCCCTTGATCGAGTCGTGTCAAAGGGCTCTTTCTTAAAGAAATCAATCAAAAACGCACTCTTCACATCCCGAATTTTCGTGACCGCCATTTTTTGAGCAAAAGAACGGGAAATCACCAAACCATCCTCAAAATTCAGCCCCTCATACAACATATACCCCACCAGGGCATTCACACCAAAATCAAGACCGGCAGTCTCCTCCACACCGGTCTTAATCAACGGCAACTGTGACCCCATCACCGGAATGGCCTGTTTCAGATTCTTCCCCCCCATGGAAACCCTTGGCCCATCGGAATGATTGAGAAAAGGCACACAGGAACTGGAAAGGGAAAATGCCAACTCAGGATTTTTCAGTAACAAATCCCTCTCTGGTGCATGAATTTCAAGAGAAGCGGGATCATATTCAGCTCCCCTGGCCAGAAAAAGCGTTAAGCCAATAGATTCAGACTCGGGAGTCTCCAGCATGTCGATCTTACCCAAATGGGAAAAATGGGGCAGACGCAACATCTTGGATACCTTTTCAGAATGATAAACAATCTTCCGCTTTTCACTCTCAAGATGCAACTTATTTTTCACCAGCACAGGCAAAAACCCATGACACTTAATCGAACGAACCCGCTTAATCACTCCGGATGCATCCTCTAAAAATAACGGGAAAGTCTCCGTCCCCCTCAACGTATGATTCAGCGTCATGGCAAGCTTCATCCGGAAAGACTCATAATCATTCACACGGGCAATCTCCTCAGCATCCCGAAGGAAATACTCAGGTTTTTTAACAATATCCTTTTCAGATTTGCCCTCATTTTCACTCTTAAAAAAACTTTCCATAATCAGAGAAGCAATCATCAACACCTTGGCCAGATAAGCCCCCCGAATGACAAAAAAATCATCCAAATCCATATATTTCTGTTTATCCCCTTCTCCTATAATTCCCCCATTGTGGCTGGCGTTAGGGTACACGCCCTGAAGTTTTTGAGAAACTAAAACTTCAGGGTCTGGTGCATGTGACTCTTCACTATTAGAAGGCACAGCATTCCCTACAATTCCCCCCTTGGGGGGGGTGCCTCCGAAGGAGTTGGGGGGGGGGACGCTTTTATGCCCTTTCGTCGCAATTAATCGATCTCTCCGCTCAATTAAAATAAGAGGTGTGATTATCTCCTTTGAGAAAGGCCGAATCATTCCATCTTCAGGAACAATCTCAAGACCATCTTCAACGGTGAAACAATGTTCCTGCCCGTCAAGTAACACCTTCAAAGACCATTTCACATGTGAATAGGCCTCATGCGCCAGCGCTTCAGCCTCACAGGACAGACAATCAACCGGAAACACACCGGGCAAATAATCATGAAGGATCGTTGATACACCTTTAACATAAGGATTGCAAACATTTATTTCCTTCAATATGAACACCACCCATTCTATTTTAATAATTATAACATGCAAATGACAATAATAATGATCTACCCAAGGCTAATTAAAATACATCCGGCCATTCCAGTAATCTTAACAACGGCTTGTATTCATGTTTATATAACTTGTATGTTTCAATTCCTGAAATTTACCCAGTAATCACTCCATATATTTATAATATTTACATAGTATAGATGTTTTTTCCGTTTTGTGATACAATGTTTCTATCAATTAACCAGATTTCACATACCATTTTTTGGAGGTGTAAAATGAGTGACATTACCGCAGTTTTGATCAACACCGTATCCATTCAAAAATATATTTTCAGTAGC
>JAYEGQ010000135.1:0-3043 GCA_034659095.1 Thermotogota bacterium | reverse complement strand
AACTGCTGAAAACATGGAAGAAGCCAAAGCAACGCTTCTGCATGAAGTTCAGCATGTTATACAGTTAGAGGAAGGCTTTGCTAAGGGTGGAAGTCCAACCCCCACTTACTTTTTTGAAGACATGGTAAAAAAGACCACACTTAAACGGCTCAAAAACGAGGGAATAAAAGAAGCAAACCGTAGAATTAATAACGCAGAAACGCAGGCAGAATACGAAGCTATGCGCAAAGAACGGGAAGTTCTTGTGCAAACAATAAAAGAGCTTGAAAAAGACCCAGAAGTTTTGAACCCGTACGAAGTCTATCATCGTCTTGCCGGAGAAATAGAAGCACGTGACACATCAGCCCGTGTCAAACTAACACCCAAACAACGCCGTGAACAGTTCCCTTATGAATCTCAAGGCATACCTGAAGACCAATGGATAATTACAGACGGCAAAGGGACGAGTTTTAGCGTTGAGGAACGCAAACAGTTCGCTACTAAAGGTGTGGATTACAAGAAAATGCTTAGGGAGTATCAGGAAGCGCACACAACGCCGTTAGTTGATGAGCTAATAGAAAGGACTCAAGCTGATTTTGATCCTGTTAATTCGACACCTGAAAAAACAAAAGCCTTTAAAAAATCTGTCGGATTCCTTCCAAAACGGTTCAGGTCGGAAGTCCTCTCAGTCAGAGATATGAAGTGGTATCACAAAGCTCTTGAAACACCTTATGTCCTTGCTAAGAAATTTCCGTGCATGGAAAAGGCGGTAAGGACTGAAATTAGAAGGCATGAAAACCGGACTAAAAAAGTATTTGGTTATTATCATGGGGAGCTTGCAGATTTTCAAAAACACGTGCAGAAAAACAAAGAAGATTTAAACGCATTTACCGAATTGACATGGGAATGTGAGAACGAACGATTTCCTGAAAAAGATGTTCCGACAGACTGGTATTCCGTTGTTGAGGATAAAGAAGCAGATAACTATGGTGATTTGCAGATTAATCCCCAACATTACGTTGAAGTTAAGAAATATCTTGCAAAACAAGGTGTTAAAGATATTGTTGCTGATGGGTTTATAACAGTCAGAAAGTTATTAGACAATGTGCTGATTGAAGCCGATACCGTTATGAGGCGTAACAACATAGACCCAACCGATTTAGAGGAATTTAGAAGTTTTATAGGCAAGTCCCATAATTATTTTCCTCACATCAGAGAGGGTAATTCCTATATTAAAATTATAAACAGAAACACAAAAAAGACAGTTTATCGGGAACATTTTTGGGCATTAAAGGAACGTGCTTTACCTGAACGCAAAATGGCAAAGGCCAGAACTGAAAAATGGCTAAATGATCAGCTTGCTTCGGGGGAATTATCAGGGGAAAGAAGCGATTATCTCGTTTCGCCTGCCCAAAAGGTTACCCAATTACCTGATGAGGTTTTCTTCCAAATACCAGTCGAAGCATTAAGCCAAATTGCAGGTGAGGCTGGAAAGGGTTTATCTGCGGCAAGAGTTCACTATGAAGCTAAACGATTAATGAAAAAAGAAGGTCTGAGCGAAAAAGAAGCCCATGATAAAGCATATAATATCCTCACAGACGATATAGAAAGACATCTTGCTAAAGCTATGGCTGATGTCCTAAAGACACGAGGATGGGGCAAACATTCAATCCAGAGGCAAAACATACCAGGCTTTAAGAAGACGGATGTGTTTGAAACTTTATCTGGCTATCTTACGGGGTACGCTGGCTTTGCAACTAAAATTCAAGCGGCTAAAGAACATAGCAAAACTTTGAGAGATATGGATGCAAGAAAAACTCCCAATGCGTATAAATACACCTCTGGTTACATAAGAGATATGCTTGCTAACGCAGACAAAACAGACAGAATGGTTGACAGGCTTCGAGGATTATTTTTTGTTAAGTATCTTGGCGGTGTGGTTAAATCGGGGGTAGTCAATCTTACTCAAAACGCAGTTATGGCGGGGCCGATACTATCACAACATACAAAATTTTCTCATACAAAACTTGCCAGGGCTATGAAAGATGTTCGGGAAAGTATTACTGGTAAAAACGCATGGATGGGAAAGGAAACTGAATATACAACTTTGCCAAAGAACGAGCAAAAAGCTTTGACAGAAATGGTAGAAACTGGGGCGGCTCAAGACCTTTATTTAAGAGAATTAAAGGGTGATATTCCTGGAAAAGGATGGGGGAAATACGTTAGGAAGGTTATGGATAAAACGGGTGTTTTTATGATGGTAGCTGAAAAGTTTAACAGAGCAAGCACAGGACTTGCAGCCTATCGAGTTGCCATGAACGAAGGTGCCTTGTATGACGGCAAACAAACCAAAGGCAATCACGACTTATCGGTTCGTTTTGCCAAGAAAGTTATTTACGATTCTCATTTCCTTTATGGCAAGTCTAATTTACCAGCGTCTTTTAGAGGTGGTGATTTTAGAAAAGTAGCAAGAGCAGCCTATACATTCAGGTCTTTTACCCATAATTACCTTGATATAATGGTGGATTTAATGGCAAATCAAGGGACGCAAGGCTTTAAAGTAGCTGGACGAAGCATGATGAATATAATGATGGTCGGTGGTTTAACGTCTATCCCGTTTTTTAAGGCTTTATCTGAGGTTATTAAATGGGCACAAGATGACGATGATGAAGACATGCTGACTGAAATCCGAAGCAAAATGCCTAATAAGTTTATGCAGGATATGGTAGTTTATGGTTTGTCTGGTGCAGTTGGTGGTTTTGATTTATCGGGGTCTTTAAGTATTGAAGTGCCTCGAAATTTCAAAGAGATTGTCGGAGTTCCTTATTCGATGTATGAAGACAGTATAAATATGGTAAGAAGTGTTAAGGCAGGGAATGTTTATCGTGCTGTGTCTGAAACACCCTTTACACCTATTGTTATGAGAAATGCTATGAGAGGCATAGAGCTTTACACAAAGGGCCAAAGGACAAGAGGTGGCAAGGCAATCAATGTACCAGGTAAAAGAGAGCCAAGAAAAATAACCGGCGTTGAAGCAATTAAGAAAACCGTTTTAGGATTACAA
>JAYEGQ010000134.1:0-15546 GCA_034659095.1 Thermotogota bacterium | reverse complement strand
CAAAACACTGCGTTCGTTGGGAAAGGTCATTGATGAAATTTTTTATATAAACATGCCTTTGTTGAATCCTCAAATGACGGAGTTGGAGGTGCAGGCCTTATTCTTCCGAGAATTTTTCAAGTTGGGTTACGATCCGATTCTGATTTTGGTCTTCGGTGAAGAAAGTGCCCGATTGTACAGACACAACCTTCCCAGAGATGCAAAACTCGGAAATCAGTGTTTTGTCAGTTTTTGTGTTCGGGATAGGGGATTGGTCATCTCATCCACACGGACGGTTTTATTCTCTGAAAGCACAACCCTTAGAGAGCAGCATGAAAAAAACTGCCGAATCGATGCCAAATTGATTTCGTTCTCCAGACCCGGTAAAAAGATGGATGAACTTTTCTCTCAACTGGATGAAGCCTATGCTTCAGAGGGATATCCGGATGAATGGATGCTCCATCATCAGGGTGGCTTGGCGGGTTATAAATCCAGAGAACTGGTTTGCACCCCCAACACAAGATACACCATGATGGAGGGTAACTGTATCGCCTGGAATCCCACCATAACGGGTACAAAATCAGAGGATACAGCCGTTCTTCACAAGGGCAACAACGAAATCGTTTCTTTTCCCCCATCCAGTGAATGGCCAGCTCTTGAGTTTAAGTTGAACGGAGATACCATCAGAAGACCGGATATCATAGTATTATAGTTAGGTTTAAAGGAGACAAACATGCGATTGGATTTATTTCTAAAAAAATGCCGGATTATCAAGCGAAGAACCGTAGCCGCACAAATGGCAAAAAGTGGTCGAATAAAAAAAGATGGTCGACCTTTGAAACCTGGTTATGAGTTAAAGGTAAACGACGAAATCGAAATCGCTTTTGGCAATCGAGTGATGCGGATCAAAGTAACCGACACAAGTAATAAACCACAACACGAAATAATCAGCGAAATCAAATTATAGGTGATGACATGGAACAATTTACAGGATATGGTGCCTTTATCGCCATGGGAACGAACTTGGGCGACAAATCGGAAAATCTGAAACAGGCTTTTGCTAAGATTGAAGAAAAGGGAAACAAGGTGGTTCTAAAATCAAATATATACCAAACAAAACCCTATGGTGTGAAAGAACAACGGGATTTTTACAACGCCGTCATCGGTATCCTCACCCCGTATAAACCCCAGGCCTTGTTAAATGTTCTCAAGACTGTTGAACAGGAAATGGGCCGTGAAGAGACTGAAAAATGGGGCCCCAGAATCATCGACTTGGATATTATTCTGTACGGGGACTTAATCCTTGACGGCGAACGGTTAAAAATTCCCCACCCGGATTTCAAAAACCGAGATTTTGTCTTGCGACCGTTGAAAGAAATCGCCAGAATGATCGTGGACCCCGTGAGTGAAAAGACGATGGGTGAGCTTTATGAAGACCTTGAAAACGACAGCTGTGAAAAAGTTGGGACATTTTAAAAGTGAAAAAAGGAGTCAAAACACATGATAAGAGTCAGATTTGCCCCCAGCCCCACCGGCCATTTACATGTGGGAGGTGTAAGAACTGCCCTCTTTAATTGGTTGTTTGCCAGAAAAGAAAAGGGCACCTTTGTTCTAAGAATTGAAGATACGGATAAAAAACGTTCCACCCAGGAATTTGAAAATCAAATTCTTCAGTCTTTGAGCTGGTGTGGTCTGGATTGGGATGAGGGTCCTGAAAAAGATGGCCAATACGGTCCTTATAGGCAAACCGAAAGAATTAACGCCGGTCTTTATGATGAACCGTTAAAACAATTAATTGAAAATAAAGCGGCTTATTACGTCGTATACAATAAAAACGATCCTTCAAAAGAGCTTTCAACCGCAGGGGAATATCCCGAACGGGAAGTGAAAGCGGGTCATCCTGTTACAATAAAACTCAAGGTTCCTCAGGGAAAGACGTTTTTCAAGGATTTGCTGAAAGGTGACATGGCCTTTGACAACGACAATTACGATGATTTTATCATCGTCAAATCAGATGGGACCCCTCTGTACAACTTCGTGGTGGTTGTGGACGATCATGAGATGCAGATCTCTCATGTCTTTCGGGGAGAAGATCACATCACCAACACCCCTAAACAAGTGATGATTTACCAAGCCCTTGGTTGGGAAGTTCCCACTTTCATGCACATTCCCTTGCTGCTGGGAGCCGATCGAAGTCCCTTGAGCAAACGTCACGGGGGTACTTCCGTAGAATTCTTTAGAAAAGAAGGTTACATGACCTCGGGACTCATGAATTATCTGGCGCTTTTAGGCTGGACCGTGGAAGATGAAATATTTGATCCTGTTGATAAAATCGATTCCTTCTCTATCTCTTCCATCACCAACAAATCGGTTATTTTCGATTATCTGAAGCTGGAATGGGTTAATGGAAAACACCTGAGAAAAAAAGCGTTGGATGAGGTAATCACCGAATGGATGAATTGGTTAGACGACATGAAAGAAGATGAGTATTACAGGGATTATTCTGAGCAACTGAAAGTTCAGGACAAAGAATATCTGCGGGAATCCGTAAGAATTTGTCGCGAAAAGATTAATACCTTCAAGCAACTGTGTGAATTCAGTGAACCGTTTTATCGGGACGAACTTGAATACGATGAACAATTGGTCAAAAAATTCCTCTCCAAGGACAGCGCACCAAAGATTATTAAGGCAGCACAAAAAGCCTTTTCTGATCTGGAAGAACGGGATTTCACCGATGAAAAAGCAGAAACTGTGATTCGGTCACTTCCCAAAATAACCGGACTGGGAAACAAACGCATTTTTCAAACCCTTCGGGGTGCTTTAACCGGAAGGTTAATTACTCCGGGATTGTTTGAAACGGTGGCGGTTTTTGGTAAGACAAAAACGCTGAAAAGACTTGAACAAACTTACAGAAGGTTAGAGGCGTTCCAATGAGCTCAACCGCAACGATAAACAACGCATTTGCCTATATCGTCAAAGCCCATTTATACGACCAGTATCCCCTGGATTGGCAAAGCGTCTTTGGGAATGATCAGCCCCTGACGGTGGAAATCGGATTCGGAAACGGTGAATATACACTGGAATTGGCTAGAAAACACCCGGACAGAAATTTCGTGGGCTTTGAGACTTCACAAAGTTCCGTCTTCAAAACTTTGAAACGTATGTTTAAAGAACGGTTGACAAACGTACGCATTGTCATGACAGACGGGCGATTTGGGTTGAGGAATTTGTTTGATGACGAAAGTGTGGAGTGTGTGATTTTAAATTTCCCCACACCCTGGAGCAAAGGAAGACATTTCAGACGACGGGTCGCCGTCACTGATTTTTTCAGGACACTTCAGTTGGTTTTAACACCAAACGGGCGTTTGGAATTGGCAACGGATGTTCTCAATTACGCCATAGATGTTTATAAAATGTCAAAAGCCATGGGTTTTAAACCGGAAGAGATTGTAATTAACGGCCCCAGGGAAATCATGACCCGATTTGAACGCAAATGGCGCCATTACGAAAGAAATATCCACACACTCAACGTTTATCGAGGTAAACACGAAAAATGTGACAGACTGCTTGAAAGGAGTGTTGTCATGCCCCATGAAAAGGTCTTAGAATCAGAGGCTTCCACAGAAAACCTGTACAACGGATTAAATCAAAGCCATAAAAATCAATCGGGTAACGAGATCTGTATCTACAAAGTCATCTACGAGGGAAGGGAAAAAGACACATTTCTCATAAAAACCATAGCCGTTGACATGTACGATCATGGAGAAGGGGAATTTGAACAACATTATTTCATCGATGTCTATAAAAATAACAAACAATGGCACTTGAAACTTGATCCCATTAGCAGACCCTTTATCACACCGGCTGTAAAATTTTCCATTCGCTCGTTGGCCAAAACCTTAAAAAAAAATTAAGGTGATTTTTTGTTTGAAAAACGCGAAAAACTGAAGATTCATGGGGTTGGGCAAACTCCCACCCCGGGAGATTCAAAAAACATCCAAAAATATTTAGACTATCAGGAAATGATCGAAAAAAGTGATGTCTGGTATTGGATTGTTGACACACTAGGTAATTTTGTATGGTGTTCAAAGGGTGTTACGGCGATACTGGGGTTTTTACCGGAGGAAATCATTGGTAAGAATCTGTCTGAATTGATTCCGGAACGTGAAAAAAAGCGTGTCTTTGGTTTTTTAGATGATCAGTCATCGCAATTAAAAGAATATCATGACTTTGAATTGGTATGTCTCAGCAAGTTGGCCACGGAAAAATATTGCCTGACATCCGGAACCCCCATATTTACAGAGGACGGAGAGTATATTGGTTATCGTGGAAACACAATAGATATTACCGATCAAGTACAAAATACCTGGCGGCTTGAAGAAAGCGAGCGCATGTGGGATAGAACACAAAAGGCTTCAAAAATAGGGAATTGGGAAAACAACAACCTGACAGATACCGTTATTTATTCCGATGAAATGTTCAGAATCTTTGAGCTTGAAAAACCACCTGGACCTCATACGAATGTTCCCTTTATGAGCAGAGTACATCCCGAAGACAGACAAAAAGTCATAGACGCTGATTTAAAGTTGCAGAAAATGGCCGGATCAAAAGAATTGGAGTTCAGAATATGCTTTCCTGATGGCAGGATTAAATACTGCAAAGAATTTCTTCAAAGTATTGAAGACGACTTTGGAGAAATTGTTATGCTAACCGGTACTTTACAAGACATTACAGAAATCAAAAAAACACAACTTGAACTACATAAAAAGATAAAATTCGAGCATTATCTGGGTAAGATTGCCGAAAGATTTGTGAAGGTGGAAGAACACCAAAATGCCATCATTAAAGTCTTAAAAGATATTGCCCAGTTAAATGATGCCGACCGAGCCTATATCTTTGAGTTTGACCGGAATGAAGAAACCATGTCAAATACTTATGAATGGTGTTCAAACCGCACCCAACCCCAAATCCAGCATTTACAGAAAGTCCACGTTCAGGTAGCCCCTTACTGGATGGATCAATTCAAGAAGAGAAAATGTGTTATTATCAAAGATACTTCAACCATACCCGAGCGCAGAAAAGAAGAACGGGACCTGCTTTTGGAGCAAGATATCCTCTCCGTGGTTGCATGTCCACTCTACTGTAATGGTTCTTTGTGGGGCTTTTTCGGATTGGACAACACCCATTCCACTAATACCTGGAATCGGGAAACCATAACCATAATCAAGGTATTTACACAAATCTTCCAGAATTATACAGAAAAAAGATTGGCCGATGAAAAAATCAAGTCCTTGCTAAATGAATTGCAAGTTCTCAACAACAATTTGGAAAAAACGGTAAAGCTAAGAACCGATGAGCTAAACGCCTCTCTTGAAGAGATCAAGAAGACACAAGCGCATTTTCAGTTGGCTTTGAAAGTTAGTGATATTGGATTATGGTTGTGGGATTTTAACAACCACGAAGTACCGGAATCATTCTCATTTAGTAAATATTTCAAAAAAGTCTACACACCCTCTGAAAAAAGAATCAGTTTTGAACAAAATTCAATACTCAGATGGGAAGCTTCGGTACATCCGGATCATTGGGATTACGTTTTCAACGAAAAAACTAAATATTTAGAAGGGATACTCGATGAATACTCCGTTGACTACAAAATTTGGATTGACCAGTACAACGATTGGCGTTGGATTAATTCAACCGGGGTAATTGTCAGCAGAGACAGGGATGGGTCACCAACTCTCATGGTTGGTACTTATAAAGATATCACCCCAAGAAAAGAAAATGAGCTGCTGCTTAAGAACGCCAAAAACAGTGCTGAGAAAAAGGTACAACATAAGACAGAATTCCTTTCCAATCTCAATCACGAACTGAGGACACCTTTGACGATCATTTTGGGAAATTCAGAAAGCCTGCTCTACTCCGATGTCAGCAATGAATTAAAACCCTTTTTAAAGACCATCAACCGGGCGGCCCTTCAATTATTGGAATTAATCGAAGAAATTGTAGATATATCTAAGATTGACGAGGGCAAGGTTAAGGTGTCAACGGAGTGGATTAATTCTCGGGACTTTTTTTCTGAGATATACCATTATCATAAAGAGCTGGCAAAAGACAAGGAGATTGGTTTTGACTTACACATGGATTCAAATTTTCCCGAGATGATTAAGACGGATCCAAAACTCATGAAGAAGGTATGCAATAACTTGCTTGGAAACGCCATCAAGTTTACCAAAGAGGGTGCTGTAACATTCATTGTTTCCTTAGTTTCAGAAAAACAAAAGGGTCAGATTCAAGTAAAAGACACGGGAATCGGCATCCCGAAAGAAAAGCAACAAATGATTTTTGAACGATTCTCACAAGCCGATTCTTCATCCAAGAGACGTTACGGCGGAACCGGCCTGGGATTATCCATCGCCAAAAGTGCGGCTGATATTCTGAATGCCAAAATCCAGGTTGAAAGTGAAGTGAATCAGGGCAGTACGTTTACCCTGACATTTCCCCTCAATCAGAAGTGATTTTTTCGATTAACTCTTTTAAAACCCTTTCTGCATCAACATGCTCAACTTGACAGGTTCCGGCTGCCGCATGTCCGCCACCACCATATTGAAGCATCAACTCTCCAATATTCGTTTTGGATGTTTTGTTGAAAATTGATTTACCCACGGCAAACACCGTGTTTTGCTTCTTGAATCCCCACATGAATGACCTCGTCATCACGAAAATCAACAACCACCAAATTATTATAAACCGTTGCATTCTTTTTAATTTGTTCTTTTAACAGGGGCTCTTGTTCAAAATAAAGTTCGACTCGTTCCTTTACATCCGGGAGTTGTAGTATTTCATCAATGGTATGGTTTTTACAGTAATCAATTAAATCCATCATCAAATGGTAATTGGAAATCCTGAATTGTCTGAAACGGCCAAGGCCAGTTCGGGCATCCATGAGAAAGTTCAACAGGACCCAGCCTTCAGGATGCAACACCTCTTCCTGAGTAAACTGAGCTGAATCACCTTTGTCAACCGCTTCCATCATGTCAGTAGAGATATCCTTGAATCGTTCTTTCCCACCATAATAACCATAAACCACAGGGGCTGGGGTAAATAAAAAAGACCAGGGTGGAACAAGCCTTTCACTCCATTACTTTGTTACCGTTAAAAAACAATCCTTCAAAGCCGTTAAAATACTCCATTTCATCATCGTATCTAAACCCACAAATCAACGACCATTTTTCAATATACTCAATCGCCTTTTCCCTTTCAAGGACGTTCAACGCCATCATGGCCGTTTTTGCCTGCAAGGCAGATTCTGAAACAACAATCCCCCATTGAAAAGCTGAATGTTCAAAACGTCCTGTAATTGAACTTAACTCATTAAGTCGTCCTCTCCAAATGGCCCCTTTTCCAAGATAAATCACTTTTTCTTCAGCAGGCAGGTTTATGGTATCCATCCACTGTGTACTGGAATTACGCTTGCCGATAATGGACAAATTTCTGCCGACCTGGATATAACCCGTTTGTTTTTCATGCATATTTTTCAAAAACGCCACAACCGAATCCATGGCAAAGGGGACAGCGACGGGTTTTAAGTACAATTTCACACCGTTGTACAGTTTGATTCCATCTTCGGTAAATTCCACATTGTAAAAACCTGTTTTCTCTATGGTATCATCTATTTCTTCTTCTGTTGGTTGGTCATGTTCATCATATAACAATGCCAAATTGCCCAGTGTGTAATCGTATAAGCCCCCGGAATACTCGGCAATCATTGAGAGTTTTCGAACTAGAGCTAACGTTTCGCTGTCCGCGTAATAAAGCTCATCTTGGTCAGCCTCAAGGGGTATCACCGCATATTGGGCAGTATATTTTTCATAAATGCGTTTAAATTCAAGGAATGCCCTTTGTGCGTATTCATCAGCATGATCCGTTTTCTCGATTACCAGTCTGATTTTCACTCCCTTGTATTCTTCTGAAAATGACACATATTCAGTGTTATAGATCATAGTGATGACGTACAGCAAAACCATTAAAATCCCTATCACAAAGAAGGTAAAAATCCAGGTTCTCTTGATTCTTTTGGACGGATCTATGGATTCAATTTCAAAACCGGTTTTCATGTCTCTCTCCAAACCCCAGACCCTATTTTTATCAATGCCCCAAAGACCTGGGATCCATGGCATCTCTCATGGCATCTCCAAACAGGTTGAATGCCAATATGGCGACGAACAGGAAGACACCGGGTAACAGCAACCATGGGTATTGTTCCAATACCGACAATCTCTGAGCCTGAGCCAGCATGAGTCCCCAACTGGATTGGGGTTCTCGAATTCCGTATCCCAGGAATGACAGTCCCGCTTCACCAAGGATATAACCTGGAATCGCCAGTGTTGCCGACACAATGATATAAGTACTGGTATTGGGGATGATATGTTTCCAGATAATACGCCGCGTGGGATATCCCATGGCACGAGCAGCTTCAACGTATTCCGCCTGCTTGATGGACAGCACCATCCCCCTGATAACCCTGGACATACCGGGCCATCCGATAAACGAGAGGATGACGATAATCATCAGATAGGTGATATGCGAAGGCAAGTCAGCGGGTAAAATGGCACGCAATGAGATCAAAAGATATAGACTTGGAATAGACATAAGAATCTCAGTAATTCTCATCAGGATTTCATCAATCCAGCCACCGTAATAACCAGCCATACCACCCAGTAAAAGCCCCAATGTAAAGGTTATTAAAATACCTGCAAATCCAACGGTTAAAGATACTCTCGATCCGAAGAATATTCGGGTTAACACATCACGGCCATAGGCATCAGCTCCAAATAGGTAAAACTGAGCCGGTCTGTCTACTCCAAATAAGTGAATATCTCCGGGAATAAACCCTAAAAGCTTATATTCCCATCCCTTGATAAACCACTTGATGGTAAAGCGTTTTAAATCAAAGCTTTCAATGGAAGAGATTTCGTGATTTTCTTGCGTTCCGTCTTCATAGACAATACTGATCTCTTCCACTCCTTCTGTCAATTTAATCGATTCTAACTCTCCTATTCGGTTCATCTTATAAGAATGAATCGGATCGTCTTTATACGTTTGCAGTTCATCCGCATCGGTAATAACCCGTGAAATCCTAGCACTTTTCATGACTTCTGTTTTTGATAGGGGAATTCTCTCCAGTTCTTCCTTTGAATCTCTTAACACCCTTTCTCTTTCAGAGCCAACGGCAATAATTTCCGATCTGAAGACAAGGGAAATATCTGTAATTCCGTTTTTCTCAAGAACATACTCATGCCTAATACCTTCCTCATCTTTGAAATCTATATATTCGATCACGGAAGCAGGTTCATATATTCTCTGATAGGTTACCGGATCTCTGTAGCTGACAACGTCGTAAATGTAGGGAGCAACCCATTCGCCTTCATATTTCCAATGTATTTCAGACGGAGGTGCATATGTTCGGTCAGTTTTTTGCGCAAAGGGATCCGCTGGGGAAAAGAAATCGGCAAAGAGCATGATGACATACAAAATAAGGAGTATTACTAAAGATATTCGACCCGTGTTATGTCTTCTGAAAGCGCGTAACAAGAGACTGCCTCTACTCATATATTCAACTTCAAAGGATTCTTCTATATTATCATTGGTTACAACCTTTTGTTCTGGCTTTTTTTTCATACGTCACCCCCTCACTGGAATCGCTTTCGGACTCTGGGGTCGGTTGCCGCCAGTAATAAATCCGCTGAAAGATTTCCAATAATCAACATCAAAGAACTCAACAAAAGACTGGCCATAACCAGATAAAGATCTTGGGAGTTCAACGCTTCAATGGTTAATCTTCCCATACCAGGCCAGCTGAATACGGTCTCCGTTAGAACAGCGCCACCCAGTAAAGAAGATAAGGTGTAGCCAAACATGGTGATAAGGGGGTTAATAGCATTTCTCAATGCGTGTTTATAGATAACCACCTTAGAGGGCATTCCCTTTGCTTTGGCAAATTCAACATAATCCATACCCAATTGATCCAAAAACTGACCGCGCATCTGCCTCATGACTCCTGCTAAAGCTGAAAAACCCAAGGTAATGGCAGGTCCGGCTACATGCCAAAGATAGTCTCCAACTTTTCCCCAAAAGGACATATCGGCATGTTGCATTGACGTCATACCTCCAATAGGAAACCAACCCGTCTTTGAGGCAAAATAGAGAAATAAAAGGGCAAAGAAAAAGTTGGGAATGGACAAACCAATAAACGCAACAACGGATGAAACCTGATCGCCAACCTTGTATTGATGCAAAGCTGCGTAAATCCCCACGGAAATACCAATAGCCCAACTGAGAATCAATGTAGAAATACTCAATAATAAAGTCGCACCAAGTCTTGACCAGATGATGTCATACACAGGTTGATGATATTGAAAAGAATAGCCAAAGTTCCCTTGTAAGAGTTGAACAAGCCATTTACCATATTGTACGATAAACGGTTGATCCAACCCAAATTTATCTTCCAGAGCATGTATCGTCTCAGGTGTATAACTGGGATTCATTCTGAATTGATCCAGAAAGTCCCCGGGTGCTGCGTTGATGATTAAAAAGGACAGGAATGAAACTCCCAACAAAACGGGAAATGCCATTATAAACCTTCTCACAATGTATTTTAACAAAGAATTCTACCTCCTGCACTGACTTCATTTTATTAAAAATCCCGGGCTTTGTAAAACAAAGCCCGGTTTTGTTTATCCCTTAGGGGAAAACTTATTTGTCTTTATAAAGTGCCCAAAGGTTCCAACCCCATGAGGAAAATCCACCAATTTCAATGTTTTTCAAGTAAGTTGGATAGGCGTATAGGTTCAACTGCTGTACGGTGTAAACCAGAGGAAGGTTGTCTGCAACCAGCATCTGGAATTCGGAGAAGAGTTCCCATCTGGCTTCTTCATCCATTTCTGCAGATTGATCTTTGTATATCTGGTCAATTTTCCATTCATAGTAAGGAATGGTGTAAGTTTTAGGATCAACAAAGTCTTTCATGTCTGGCGAATAATTCCAGAAATGCAATCCTCCACCAATGGACCATACATTGGAACCACTATGTGGGTCAACGCCACCGGTCAATCCAATAACAATGGCATCCCATGTTCCGGTATTCATAAGGTGACCAACAAGTGTGTTGAAGTCGATTGGGTTGAATACAGCTTCGATTCCAAGTTTTCCAAATGTGTCAACCATCAGATTACATGCTTTTTCTCGAACCTGGTTCCCGGCGTTTGTTGTCAGGTTGAATTTCACTACATTTCCAAATTTGTCCATGAGTTTTCCATCCTCGTTCCAAGTATATCCTGCCTCTGCAAGCACTTCTTTTGCTTTGTCTAAGCTGAAAGGATAAGAAATGTCTTCAATATCTGGATCGTAGAACGGTGAAGCAGGACTGACCGGTCCCCATTGTGGCTGTGCCAATCCATTGTAGATAACATCGATCATGGCATCTCTGTCCATGGCATAGGATAGAGCTTGTCTGAACGGAACATCGCAGAACCACGCTGCTTTAACTGGATCAGGATTGGTAAAGTTTACTGTAAGGAAGAGTGTTGATGTTGTAGGTCCGTATGGAGCAACAACCCATCCTTTTTCCTCTTCCTGAGCTTTTACAGCAGGATAATCATCAGCTGGAATCCCTAGGAAGTCCAGTTCTCCGGCTTCAAATCGAAGTCTCATAGTGTTCTGATCAGCTGTAACGACCCAAACCATTTCATCAAAGTAAGGCAGTTGATTGCCGGCCTTGTCGTAACGATGATAATAAGGGTTCTTTGTCATAACAACTCTCTGTTCAGGGATGTATTCCGTTACGATGAACATACCGCTTCCAACCAGGTCATCTACATCGCTAACGGTCCATACCTGTGAAATTGTTTCGTTTTCAACTGCTTCCTGTAAAACGTGCTTGGGAAGGATGGTGACTGCACCAAGTGTTCTTAATCCAGGTGCGAAGGGTTTCGAATATTCGATCAATACGGAGTTGTCTCCCACCAGTTCAACTTTAGGCAGGTTGCCTTCTCCGTCTCTGATAACGTCGATGGTGTTTCTGGTAATGAGTCCTTCTACTTTGTAAACCGCATTGAATGACCATACAACGTCTTCCGCCGTAAGGGGTTCACCATCGGACCATTTCAGTCCTTCTCTCATGTGGAAGATCCATCCATTTCCACTTTCAAGAACTTCGTAAGATTTGGCCAAGTCTCCGCCTCTGAATTCTGCGTCTTTACCATAGTCCATCAATGTTGCGAACATTCTGTCGATAATATCCGTTGAGGACGTTTCCTGAGCTTCGCAAGGGTTAAATGTCTTAGGCCCTCCGAAAGCACCAATATAAAACGTTCCTCCTGGAACACCCTCTACATCTTCAATGATGTAATCCGGTGCTGCAAAAGCAAATCCGCCGATGAGTAATACCGCTAACAAAACAAACAAAACACTTTTCTTCATAAAATTTCCTCCTTTTCAAAATTGGGCTTTTCACCCTTTCTTTTTATTTTTTATACAAATGACAAGAAACAAAATGATTGGGTTCCATTTCCACCAGTTCAGGGTATTCCTTGGCACAAATATCCATGGCATAGGGACAACGCGTTCTGAAAAAACATCCCGATGGTCGGTTGATGGGGCTGGGAACCTGTCCGCTGATTAAATGCTTTCTGTCCCTTCTAACACGAGGATCAGGAACAGGTGCCGCTTCAAGCAACGCTTTTGCGTATGGATGCAGCGGATTGTCAAAAATGGAATCCGTATCTCCTGTTTCCACAAACTTTCCAAGATACATAATGCCCACTTCATCACTTATGAAACGGACTACTGATAAATCGTGACTGATAAATAAATAACCCGCGTTAAGGCGTTCCTGAATCTTCTTCAACAAAGTTATGATCTGGGCTTGTACGGATACATCCAATGCTGACGTTGGTTCATCCAAAATGATGAGAGAGGGATCCACCGTTATCGCCCTGGCAATGGCTATTCTCTGTCTCTGTCCCCCGGAAAATTGATGGGGGTAGCGATCCAAATGATAGGGTTTCATTCCCACTGAAAGTAGCAATTCGCCCAAGACTTCACGTGCTTCTTTTGTGTTTTTTACCATATTATGGAACAAAAGCGGTTCTGAGAGGGCTTGACCCACTGTCATTCTCGGATTAAGAGAAGATGTTGGATCCTGAAAGACGATTTGCATTTCTCTTCTGTATTTGATTAAACGTCTATCCTTTTTTGGAACAATGTCTTCTCCGTTTACCAGGACTTGTCCGCCCGTTGGTTCTAAAAGTTTGATGATCGATCGTCCGGCTGTACTCTTTCCGCAACCGGATTCACCAACCAACCCAAAGGTTTTATTTTTATTGATGGAAAAGGAAATCCCGTCAACCGCTTTTACCGTTGCAACCGTATGTCTGAATAAAAATCCCGCCTTAATGGGGAAGGATTTTTTTAAGTCTTTCACTTCAAGTAGTTTATGTTCAACCATTATTGATCAGCACTCTTTTCTTTTACAACTTGCGTCTTTGTTCCGAAGGGGTTAAAACAACGGACAAGATGATTTTCCTCAATTTGTACCAAAGGAGGAACTTGTTTCAGGCAGGCATCGGTCTTTCTGGGACACCTGGGGAGAAACGGACACAAATCCGGTGCGTTAAGCATGGTGGGTGGCTGTCCGGGAATGGGATTCAGGGCGTCCTGTCGAATATCCAACCTGGGAATACATTCCAGCAAGAGTTTGGAATAAGGATGTTGGGGTTTTTCAAAAATCGTGTACACATCGGCATACTCCATGGTCTTACCACCATACATAACCATGACTTTATCCGCCATTTCGGCAATGACTGCCAGATCATGGGTAATAAAGATCAAACCGGAATGATATTCACTTTGCAGGTCTTTCATCAACTCTAAAATCTGTGCTTGTACAGTAACATCTAATGCTGTAGTAGGCTCATCGGCTATGAGTATTTCCGGATTACATGAAATCCCAATGGCGATGATGACACGCTGCCTTTGTCCTCCGGAAAGTTCAAACGGATAATTTTGAAGCCTTTCTCTCGGGTTACCGAGCCCTACCTTTCCAAGCATCTGAACGGCTACTTCTTCTGCTTGTTTTTCATCTATTTTCTGATGAAACATGATCGTTTCCAACAGTTGCCTTCTAATGGTAAAAATTGGGTTCAATGAAGTCATGGGATCTTGAAAGATGATACTGATGTGATTTCCCCTGATTTTTGTAAATTGATCCCCTTTGAGTTTTGTCAAATCGACATAACCATCTTGCTGTAGTTTTGGAAGTTCATTGGTTTTAAAGAGGATATTCCCCCCAGCAACAAAACCGGGGTTATTGATCAATCCACAAACGGATTTCACAGTAACACTTTTACCCGATCCTGTTTCTCCGACAATGCCGATCACTTCGTTGTCATGTACTGAAAAAGATACATCATCCACAGCCTTTACCGTGCCTTCCGCCATAGAAAAATAAGTGCGTAAATTTCTGACCTTCAATATGGGTTCCGTCAACTACATCTCCTCCTGAATGAGTCCTTAGCATGTATTGTTTTTAAAGAACTTGTTTACTTAAACCACTTATGTTTTAGTCTCTAATCTGCTGCCTTTGTAATGTTTTGTTTTTTAATTATACCAGAAATTCCTTTATTTCGTATGGGAATTTTTATTTTATATATCTTTTTTTGAACTTACAATTTTTTTAGGAATTTCTTCTCACCCTATTGAAGAATACTATTGGGAGGAGTGCAATTGGCAAACAAAAAGGGTAAAGCTAAACGAATTATTATCACATTAATGGTCGTATTTGTTTTCATCATACTATCGCTGATTTACGGTTATATCGATTTTGAGTTTAAAAAAATCGGCGAAACAGGTATTACCCCCTTAAGCGACTGGAGAAGTTATATCTCTTACCTTTTGGAAAAAGTACCAGTGGTAAAAAATTACGTAGAATACACTCCTCGTCAGGTAATCAAACCTCAACAATATTATTCAGAGATTTATGAAGCATACATCGACAAAATTGAAGAAGATCGTGTTGCCCTGGAACAAAAGGCCATGCAATTAAATACATTCGAAGAGGAATTAAATCGGCTTCAAGGAACCTTAGCGGCACGGCGGGAAGAATTGGATTTAATGGAAGAGCGATTGGTTTCAGAAAAAACCGCCTGGGAAAGCACCAAAGAACGTTTTCAAAACCTGGCGGATTGGTTTGAAAACGGAGATGTAGCCTTACTGGCACAAGCCATTGCCTCAGATGAAATGGGTGTTGAAGAAATCGTAGGTGGTCTGAGACTGATAGACCCGGGAATAGCCGCTTCTATTGTCGGAGAGCTCGCGCAAACAAATCAGGACAAGGCGGGAAGAATTCTCGCCAATCTTTCAGGAAAGGAGGTGACAAGATGAAGACAGATTTAGTCGATTTAGTAAAAGCAACACCTGTAGCTAAGAATTTTGAACGCCAACCGTTTACACCCGCACGAGGTGTCAATTACGGTGAATCTTCTTATAATCAGCAGCAATCCACACAAACCT
>JAYEGQ010000133.1:0-3057 GCA_034659095.1 Thermotogota bacterium | reverse complement strand
CCGCTAAATTGCTTCATGTAGAGGATGAAGCATTACTTCAGGAGATGTATGCGTTGGCGGGAGAGATCAAACGTTCGGTATATGGTAATCGAATCGTTTTTTTTGCTCCCTTGTATATTGGCAACCAATGTATTAATAATTGTCTTTATTGCGCTTTTCGAAGAGATAATCATGCGGTTGACAGAAAAACATTGACCATGGCGGAACTTGAAGAGGAGGTTGAAATTCTTGAAAGAACGGGTCAGAAAAGGCTGATTCTTGTTTACGGAGAACATCCCGATTATGATGCTGATTTTATCTGTAAAACAATCGATAAGGTTTATCAGACAAAGGTTAAAAACGGAGAAATCAGAAGGGTTAACATTAATGCGGCGCCCCTTGATGTTGAGGGTTATAAAAAGCTTCACGATGTCGGAATCGGCACATTTCAAATCTTTCAAGAAACGTATCATCACAAAACTTATGCGAAAATCCATCCAAAAGGGGATATCAAAGCGGATTATTTATGGCGTCTCAGTGGACTTGATAGAGCTATGGATGCGGGAATAGATGATTTAGGAATTGGTGCCTTGTTTGGTTTATATGATTGGAAATTCGAAGTAATGGGTTTACTTTACCATACGATTCATTTAGAGGAAAAATATGGTATCGGTCCTCATACCATTTCATTCCCACGAATCGAGCCGGCAATTAATACCGATTTTTATAATAATCTCAGTTACAAAGTTTCAGACAAGGATTTTAAAAAAATACTCGCCGTTATCAGACTATCCGTCCCTTATACGGGTATGATATTAACTGCTAGAGAAACTGCCGCAATTCGAAATGAAATGCTTCCGATTGGCGTTACTCAAATTGATGCCGGATCGAGAATTGCTATTGGTGGTTATAAAAAAAGTCAAGAAGGGTATATTCCCTCCAAGGAACAATTTCAATTGGGTGATATGCGTTCGTTGGATGAGGTCATCGAAAAGGTTTCTTTGATGGGATATGTTCCCTCATTTTGTACTGCTGGGTATCGTTGTGGCAGAACGGGCGAGCACTTTATGTCCTTTGCAAAACCCGGTATGGTTCATAATTTCTGTATGCCTAATGCGATCTTAACTTTCAAGGAATATTTGATGGATTTTGCATCAGAAAAAACAAGAGCAGCAGGGGAGAAATTAATTTTGAAAAATCTTGAAGAAATCGGTAAAAAGGATCTACCAAAACGAATGATGATTGAGGAAAAAATCCAAATTATAGAAAACGGTAAAAGGGATATTTATGTCTAATCAATTGCACACACAGGCTCAAAAAATATGTGATGAATACATTAAGCACTTTCCAATGCGAAAAATATGGATCAGTGAAAAGTTTGGCAAAAGAATTTCTTGTATTGCTTCCAAAGGACGAGAATTATTTACCAAACCTCATAAAATCAATTTAACCGAACGATTTATTATTTTTATTGAAGATCAAGAAACACATTCAAAAAAAGTGTCACAACAAGAGAAGCAATTTCTTCAAAAACTTTTTGATACCTATATTCGGGAAAGCAAAACATCATGATCAAAACACCGGGAGCAAACAGAATGACAATAGGGATTTTTGGCAAGAGAAATGCCGGAAAATCTCAATTAATGAACTGTTTGACAGGACAAAATGTTTCTGTGGTTTCTCCTTATGAGGGAACAACCACAGATCCTGTAAAGAAAGCCATGGAATTGTTACCGGTTGGGCCGATTTTGTTGATTGATACTGCCGGTATTGATGATAACGGGGAATTAGGCATTTTAAGAGTTGAAAAAACAAAAAAAACAATGGAAAGAACTGATTTTGCCGTTTACGTTATCGATGCAACCAAGCAAGAGGAAAACGAATTTGAAGCAGTTAAAAGCCTCTTTAAACGGTTTAATATCCCTTATCTTAGGGTCTATAACAAATTGGACCAACTCACGATATCGACTTTTGAGTCCTTACAACGAAGCCAACCGAAGAGTGTTTTTATTTCAGCGATGACGGGTCAAAATGTTGATTTGTTGCAACAAGCAATCATCGAAAACCTTCAACAGTTGGCGGAAGATCCGCCATTAATTAGTGATTTACTGCCATACGATTCAACCGTTATTCTTGTAGTTCCCATTGACTCAGAAGCTCCAAAAGGGCGTTTGATACTTCCACAGGTTCAAACCATACGAGAATGTCTGGATAATGGGATCAAGTGTCACGTCGTTAGAGATGCTGAACTGGGATCGGCATTGAAGGAAATGAGGAAATGTGACCTTGTCATCACAGATTCTCAGGCATTCGGAAAGGTAGATGCCCTTGTTCCAAAAAACATCAAATTGACTTCTTTTTCAATTCTTTTTGCCAGACAAAAAGGAAATCTTGAACTGTTGTTTGAAGGGGAAAAAAGATTAAGAAAGCTAAAAGAGCATGCCAGAATCTTAATCTCCGAGGCTTGTACCCACAATGTTAGTTGTGAAGATATCGGGAGGGTAAAAATACCCACCTTGTTGGAAAAACGTTTAAAAAAGAATTTTAGTATTGAAGTAATCGGAGGGAAAGACTTTCCTGAAAATTTATCTTCATACGATTTAGTCATTCATTGTGGGGGTTGTATGCTGAACAGAAAGGGAATGCAAACCAGGCTTTTATATTGCCGGGAATCAAAAGTACCTGTAACTAATTATGGTATGGCCTTAGCCAGTTTAAACGGTATATTTGACAGAGCCACTGAACTTTTTAAATAATAATTCGGTATTTTTTACAGTGTTTTAGTGCCATTTGTTGCAAAGCCCAGACTAAATAAAAACAAACAGTTCCTTTTTAAGGAACTGTTTGTTTAGTAAAGTTAGGTAGAAAAATCTATAAAAACAATGAGAAAATGATAATTCCCATTCCCACTATTTTTACAAAACCAATCGGTTCGTTTAGAATAATTAAGGGTAACTATTCAGCAGGCTGAATAATTTCAAAAAAAGGAAAAAAGATGTTAAAATAAGAAAAAGAAAAAGAGGGGGGGATGAAAATGATGAAAAGACCAACACGAGAAGAATTGAGAAGACTCATGGA
>JAYEGQ010000132.1:0-3058 GCA_034659095.1 Thermotogota bacterium | reverse complement strand
AAACGCTTGACAAGGATTTTGGGATTTGATATATTCTTACAACGAGAGGGGAATAGGAAAGTAAGAACCAATTAACGAAAGGATATCAGCTTATGAAGAAATTTCCGGTTTCCAACTCAAACAGGGGGGGGGATTAATTGGAATAGTTATTATAACCAGTTGTTTTTTTGACGCGGTCTTATGACGGCGTTTTTTTATTTTTTGGAATTTGAGAAATATTGCGACATCGGATGTCGAAATATGTTAAAAAATAAAGGTCGAAGGTGGCTTTCCTTAGCTCTGCAAAGAGTAGAGCTTGGAGGTTTATGGAAAGCCACTTAAAAAATAAAATTAAATAATTAATCTGTCAAAATTTCAAAGAAATTTTGGCGGGTAAAAAGAAAGGAATAAAAATGAAAAAAATAAAAAGTTTGGTTAAGAGCAGTCCTATTGCGATGGCAGTCGCGGGATTGGCAGTCGCGGGAGTTGCTTCGGCGGCGTTGTTGACTCTTTACGGATCTACAACCGGGACAGCTGACGCAAAGCAATCAGTGCTTTTTGGTGATGGTGCAACAGCACATGAATATGATGTTGGAAATTCTAACCCTGTCGCGGGGGATGTTTTTTACAATTTAGAGACATTGGTAAATAATTCTTCGGACAAATCAGCAAAAGTTGATTTGGCAACCTTATATAGTAGACCTGACTGGACTTCTTGGTACGATTCAGAAGAGGGAATTACAACTTCCTATATGGAGTGGAAAACGCCGGAAGAAATTTTGACAGGAGTGAGACCATCAGCGGTATATAATAACACTGGAGATAAAAGATATGAAGTTTGGTATAAGGTGAATGAAGGAGATTCCAATATTCACTACGCTTATTGTCATTGGTCAGGAGGTCAGTGGGAATGGTATGATAGTCCTACAAGCGGAGTCGGGGATTACGATTGTCCATTTGTAATGAAAGAAAACGGTAAGTATTATATGGTGAATTACGGCTCTGGGAGCAAGAAAGAATTCTACATTTACACTTCTGATGATGGAATAACTTGGGCATCAAAAGGAAAGATATACAGTTATAGCGGATCATGGAACAAAATAGATAATCCTAAAATTATAAAAGATGGGGATAATAAATACAGAATGTATTTCCAGATGAGGAAGGAAAGTACCGATGGCAGCAAATATTATATTTTCACAGCCAAAAGTAGTGCAAGCGGTTTGAAAGAAATTGCTGATAATGCCGCAAATAACACAGAATCATTTACTATTGTGAGCGGAGCAAAAACTGGTAATTCCATTGTTGAGCCTGGAGTATTGGGAGAATGGGATAGCTTGCGCGTAATGCAACCAATGGTATCAAAGACAGGGAATAAAGGATATTTGATGCTTTACACCGGATATGCCGAGAATGAGAATAGTGAGCATGCGAAAATAGGATATGCGACATCTGAAGATGGTGTTGCTTGGACCAAAGTAAAAGTTTCTGATGAGGGTTATGATAAAACTTTGGGGATACCCGCGCTTAAAACATCTGTTGTTAAGACAAATGATAATTTAGTTCTCTTTTATCAGGACAATAATGATATTAACCGGACATGGTTGAAGGATGCTGGTAGCCAAATGACAGTTCAGCCGAATGAGATAAAGCCATTCTTTATTGAGAATGACTTTGCGATTGATCTGAAACCGATGAAATATGAGATTAAGACGGAAGTAAAACCAGCTATATAGCAAGACATTCTATTCCTATTGCTTTGCAATAGGGGTAGAAGCAAGTTTGTTTCATTAAAATGAAGCAAGTTTGCTTCTGCTTAAAAAAATGAATAAAAAACTTTCAATTATTTTGAATATCTTTTTGGTCGCGTTTTTGGTAAATATGTGCGGGGCTTCTTTTTTGAGTTCCTATGTTACAACAATTGGGACCACCGATGTTTCCGCGCCCGAGTTTTATATCGGTTCAGCTAAAACTGAAACGCTTTTAATTAATGAAAAACCGTTTTCTTGCAGTGGTCCTTTTGGAATTTCGGGAGAATATCGGACTTTCAAAACCAAGGATTTAGGCGGAGTGAGTTTTGGTTATATTCCCCGAGCGGAATTGTCTGTTCGCGCGAAAGTTAAAGAAACCAGCACAACCACGTCCCAAGATTTGATTCTAAGTTTCGGTTATTATGACGCTGGGAACAATCTGCATTATCTTTGTTCAGGGACAGTTGAAGTGGATAATTATTTAGATGATTATACTGTGGATTTTCAAAATTGCGCGTCCGCGCCAACCAATGTCAAACGATTTTTTTATGAATTTAAAAAAGACGCGGATTGTTTAGAATGTGATTATTTAATTAGTAAATGCGCCGGCGGATTTTATACCAAAGTGAAATTGGATAAATAACAATTATGAATAAAGTATCAAAAAGTTTATTAATTCTGTTTTTAACCTTTTTCATTGGAAGCTATTTTAGCGTTGATTCTGTCCAAGCCCAAAACGATAAACTTATTTTAGAAGTAACTAAAGAGTGCGATATTCAATATTCAGGTGATAGTTGCCTTGCTGAACTTAAAATAACTAACAATACCGGAAAGGTTCTTGATGGAGAAGCATTTTTGCATATTGATTATCAAGGGATATGTAGTGATAATGTATTGAGGAATTTTGACGGGAAAGGGATTGAAGCTCAATTTTCTACCAATAATGAGAGCTGGTTAGATTTTTCTAATTGGGATGAAGGAACAACCACTGTTTCAGATTTTGAGATTACCAAAGGCGAAACTTGACCTAAACTTAATATAGAAACCGTTCTAAATCTTTGTCCGGGAGAATACACTTTTCGTTTACAGTTAAGAGGAGCTACTGAAGAAGGAGAGGAAGTCGTGACTCCGTTAGCGGTGATAGGCGGTGGGGGAGGAGTTTTTATGGCCGGACTTACAATTTCTAGTGAAAGCGCCGCTTCTATTAAAACTGATACAGTTACTATAACTTGGCGAACCAATAACTTCGCAACCAGTCGGGTGATTTATGATACAATCTCTCATTCTAATTTAAGTTCTCCTCCAAATTATGGTTATGCTTTTTCCAC
>JAYEGQ010000131.1:0-3065 GCA_034659095.1 Thermotogota bacterium | reverse complement strand
TGGGTAATCCGTCCTCTCACACCACCGCACATACGGACCCCTATACGGCGGTTCGTTAGGAATTAAATGATTGATAATTCATATTCCTCATTTATGGCTCTTTCCACTTTCAGACGCCGTCGGCAGCTTACACGCTTCCTTGTTATTGTCGGTTTCCAGCCTATCTTTACAAGGTAAGCCGCTGTGAACATTTGCCCACAGCGTTGTCTGTGATCCTTGCTCGCCTGTGTTGCACTTCGAGTCTTTCAAGTTTAAGAACCTCCTAACGTTCAGTCCTTCAGCATTTTCTGCCTACTATGACTTCTGCTGACTTCTGATGGTTGAGCCCTGTTTCGCAACAGGGGTTGTCGCGAGGTTCATCTCTGCGACCCCCATCAGATCTCCCCGGGTAAGAACAAGTACTTTCCTCCCATTTCCGCCGTATTTACTGCGCAGGATTCGGGTAGTGTTGGATTTCGCTTTGGGTTGCAAGCTCGTCCGTCCTGTTCAGCCTGATACGATTCTTGTTCATCGGATCGGAATTTTGCTTCCAGCTTCCTTCAGATTCCTTGTCGCCAAGGACACCCTTGCCTTCAGCTAGTGGTTCCCACTACCATGCCCACAACGGTCTTTCACCGTATAGTTCTTGCTCATGCCGGGCGCACAACTCCTAAGGAATTTGTTCCTCAAATTCCAGTTGATGGCATCTACACCACCCATCGGGATGTAGAAGACAAAAAGGGATGTAATAGGGATGGTGAGTTATTGGAAGAAACGGTCGCTTAATCGGGGTTATTTGGGGTACGTCATCTCTTATCCCATTCCACAATCTCCAATAGATTCTTCGGGGATACCTCATTTTTCAGCACGTGTAATGTATTGTCCAGTAATGGGCTATTTTCAGTTAGCACTGGACAGCCTAACGATAAATTACTTACAAAATGTAACAATTTTACCGTAAATTTCACTACTTTATGGTAAAATAAATATTGACACTTTGCAGCCAACCTGAATGGTTATTTAATTGTAGCTGTTTTATGGACAAAACCAGATAATAAGCCAATTTTTTCTTAAAGACTTCACTTAAAACTTTGTAAATATACAGCAACTTGCATTGAATCGCTAAGATAAACGGGGGGGGAATCAAGATGGACAGTATTGAAAAGATGATGGAGCAATCGGATATAGGGTGCGCTAAACATCAAATGATCTACGATGAAGCAGGCAAACCTGTGGATTATTTGTTTCTTTCAGTGAATCCAGCATTTGAAAGACTCACGGTGTTAAAGCGGGAAGACATTTTGAACCGGCGGGTGAGTGAAGTGATGCCGAAGATCACCCAGGATGACTTTGACTGGATTGGTTATTATGGAAAGGTCGTCACTGAAGGTCAAAAGTGTGTTTTCGAACAGTATTCTGCCCCTCTGGATAAATGGTATCGGGTCGAAGTCTTTTCATGCGAGAAAGACTGTTTTACCACACTCTTTACGGATATCACCCACGAGAGAGAACTGGCGGAAGCCTCAAAGGATTTCCTGAACGACGGGAAAGAATCCAATACTTACGAACAAATCACCCATCGAATGAAACAAATCACCGGGGCGGATTATGTGGTTCTGAACATCTTTTTGGAAGATGGTGGACGATTTAGAAGCTCCGCCATCGCCGGTGTTCCAGATGCTTTACAAAAAGCCATTCATCTGTTTGGATTCAACCCGTTGAAAAAAGAGTGGGCTCCAACCCCACGGTTTTTGGAGTTGATCAAGAACCAGAGAGTAACCACCTTTAACCACCTGCATGATCTGACAGGCCATGTTCTATCAAAGAAAGCCATCCAGGTGCTGGAAAAGACATTTCACCTGGGACAAACCGTCACCGTCAAGAGTACCCATGGAGAGAGAATCATCGGGGATTTTACACTTATGTTTACCCAGGACAAACAATTACAAAATGAAAACGAGGCCATCATCTATGCAGACATGGTGGGCATGCTCATTGAAAATCGCAGGGGGCTACAAAAGCTTGCTGAGAAAGAAAGGCTGCTCATGGAAACCAGCCGGCAACTGGACACCATTGTCTCCAATACCCCCGCTGTTATCTACACCTACAAAATAGACAACGATGGCAATCCGCACATCACGTTTATCAATGAAAACCTAAAAAAGGTACTGGGTTTTGAGCCGGATGACTTTATAAACAATACCTCATTCTGGGAAAGTTGTGTCCATCCAGAGGACCTTCCAAAATTACAAGAAAAACTGTCCGGCAAAAACATGACCAACGAATACCGGTTTAAGGACAAAGAGGGAACCTATCACCAGCTGCTTGACAAACAGAAGATCTTGAAGAAAGAGGCCGACTTCTTGGAAATCATTGGGACCTGGTGGGACATTACCGAAAGAAAATTAGCAGAAGAGAAATTCTTCGATCTCCTGTCCAATCAGGAACTGACGACCGATATTTCTTCAATCTTCGTCAACACCCCTGTGGAACAGACAGACCAGGCGATTGCCCATGTGCTTCAATCCATGGTTCAGTTCTTCAAAGTCGACAGAATCGGGATCTTTCAAATCTCACCGGATGGCCTTTATCTCAACAATACCTATGAATATTGTGCACAAAAAGTCGCATCAATTCAGGATCATCTTCAGCAGATCCAACTGAAGAAAGAAGAGAACCCAAATCCAATGGATCCTTGTGAACTGGAAGCCATGATCTTGAAAGCCAAACCTAAAGCACAAAAGGAAGAAAAACACACATGCAGCTCCCTCGTGGTGGTCAACATGCTCAACGATGGAAAGAATGCTGGGTTTATCTACTTTGATTCGGGGCCCAGGCAAAGAAAGTGGTCAGAAGACGACCTGTCACAGATCAAGTTCCTGGCAGAGATTATCAGCAATGCCATTAGCAAAAAAGAATTGACTGAGAACCTGATGGAAGCCCAAAAAAAAGCGGAAGCAGCCAACCAGGCAAAGAGCATGTTCCTGGCCAACATGAACCACGAGCTGCGCACACCCCTCAACGGCATTATCGGATTCAGCGATCTTCTTAGAAGCATGCCTTTGGATGAGGAACAAAGAGAATTT
>JAYEGQ010000130.1:0-15649 GCA_034659095.1 Thermotogota bacterium | reverse complement strand
ATAGGTATATGATGATAATGTGATGGGTCGTTCACCTTTCATTTTGAACAAAGTTTTAATTATTTGTATTAAGTAATTATTGTCAAAGCTTTTATAAGGCCAGCTAATAATAAATTTGTATTTAATCCATTTGTTAACCCTTAAATTTTTTCATCGCGTTCTTGAAACAGCAAATTCTGACCCACTGCAATAGATAAAAGACATGAACATAAATAGGAGTGATATAGATGGGAGTGATTTGTCGTGTTACAAAGCTTGTTGATCAACGGGACTATTAACAGTTCGATATATGCATTGATAGCCCTTGGTTTTTCATTGACATTCGGTGTTGCCGGTGTTGTAAATCTTTATCATGGCGCTTATTACATGGTAGCCGCTTACCTCACATTTGTTCTTTCAAGTGCCGGTTTGCCGCTTTGGTTTTCTGCTGTAATTGCACTGTTACTGGTTATGCTTCTTGGAGGCGTCATGATGAAATATCCCCTGCTTTATTTAAAAAAGAAAGGTGACAGTATTTATCTACTGATTTTTACTTTAGGCGGGGCTTATTTCACACAGTATCTGATAAATGTGCTTTTCGGAGCAAGATTTTACAGTATTCCTCCCTTTATGGACAACAGCCTTACCATCGGAAGAGAAGTTGTTCCCGGATCAAGAATCTTTGCCTTTATTGTATCGGTAATTACCATTGTTGTTGTCATGCTATTTATCGGAAAAACTTCTATTGGTAAGAAAATTACTGCCACTTCTCAGGATGTATATGCCGCTGAGCTGGTTGGAATCAACACCAATATGATTTTTGTTGTAACGGCAGCAATCTCGGCTCTTCTCGCTGGTATTGCAGGTGTTGTCATTTCCCCTTATCTTTCAATTTCACCAACCATGTGGCTTTCAACATTGATAAAAGCCTTTGCAATTGTTGTTTTTGGTGGCTTGGGCAGCCTTGGAGGTAGTATTTTAGCCGCTTTTATTATGGGTTATCTTGAAAGCTTCATCGCTTTGACATGGACCAGTGGTATGACCGAGGTGGCATTCTTGGTTGTAGTTTTCATATTTCTTATCTTTAAACCAAGCGGTTTAATGGGTAAGAAGACAATTTAAAGGAGGGGGAGAAGATGAAGAAAAAAATATCCATTCCTACGATTTTTGTTTTATTGGGAACGCTGTTGTTATTCCTCTTTCCTGTACTTTCCGGTGATCTTTATTTAATAACGGTATTTTCAATTGCATTGATATACGCAGTTTATGCGGCAAGTTGGGATTTGCTTTCAGGTTTCACGGGTAAAGAAAACTTCGGACACGGTGCTTTCATAGCCATTGGTGCTTATACGCTGGGCTTTCTTTCTCAACATTTTGCCATCCAACCCTATTTATCGATACCGATTGCTGCTGTCTTGTCGTTTATATACGGCATCCTGATTGGGTTGCCGACTTTAAGGCTTAAGGGTCCCTACTTCGCATTGGCTACGCTAGCCGTTGCCACCATCATGGAAAAAATGACCTATTCATTCTCTGATATTACAGGTGGTGAAGATGGCCTTTATGGAATCGAATTTCTCACAGGGGATGAGGTCTCTTCCTTCTATTTCGTTCTTATTTTTGCCGTGATCGCCATATTCATTCTGTACCGTATAGGGAAATCAAATTTTGGTCTGACACTAAAGGCTATTAAATCCGATGATGATGCAGCGAAGGCCCTGGGGATATATACTGACCGATTCAAAGTTCTGGCCTTTGGTATTAGTGCCACATTTGCCGGTATTGCCGGAACCATATCAGGACATTATTACAGCTATGTGGGACCGGATATTGTTTATCCCCTATCACTAACCATTATCATCATGTGCGTTGTAGGAGGACTGGGAGGTATCATACCGGCTGCATTGGGAGGATTTGCCCTATCTTACCTTTCAGAAATGCTCAGAGATTTTGGTGACTGGAATCAGTTGATTTACAGTGGAATACTCATGTTAACCGTTATATTTCTTCCTCGAGGAGTTTTTAATACCATTGGTGATCTATTTAAAAGATCAAAAGGCTCCCCCGGTGACATGATCGGTAAAGAGGTGAAAAAATGAGTATTTTAAGCATAAAGCATTTATTGAAACAATTCGGTGGGTTGAAGGCCGTTAACGAGGTTAGTTTTGAAGTGAACGAAGGAGATAGGCTGGGAATTCTCGGCCCAAACGGTGCCGGAAAAACCACTCTCTTTAATCTGATTACAGGATTTATTAAATCGGATTCCGGAACAGTCAATTTTCAAGAGGAAACAATTACCGGCATGTCTCCTGAAAAAATAGCCAATATGGGATTAGTCAGGACTTTTCAAATCGTTAAACCCTTTAAGGAATTGACGGTTTACGACAATCTGAAAATTGCTACGCTTTCAAAAAAAATGAAAAAAGAGATTAAGACAGAACCTGAAAGAACGGCATGGATCGAAAAAATAGCTGAAATGTCAGAGCTTTCTCATGTGTTATCTGAAAATGTCGAGCTTTTACCTCATGGTTATTTAAAAAAACTTGAAGTAGCCAAGGCATTAACAGCCAATCCTACGGTTATACTCCTGGATGAGCCCTTTGCAGGCTTAACCTATCACGAAATTGACCCCATTTCCAGGGTTATTAGACGGGCTAATGAAGAAAATGGCACCACCATCGTTCTTATTGAGCATCGTTTGAAGGAATTCATGAAGCTGGTTGAGAGAATTGTTGCCATCGATTATGGTGAAAAGATTGCTGAAGGTACGCCAACAGAAATTATCAATAATCCGAAAGTAATCGAATCCTATCTTGGAAAAGGGGGTGCTGATCTTGTCAATTCTTAAACTAACCAATGTTACTTCCGGGTATGGTTCTGCAATTGTTCTTGAAGGTCTGTCTTTGGAAATTGAGGAAGGACAGTGTTTGGCTGTTCTGGGTCCAAACGGTGCAGGGAAATCAACACTGTTAAAAACAATCACCGGAACAGTTGTACCAACAGAGGGAAAGATAGAATTTTGCAACGAAGATATAACGGGATTGAGTACCTATAAGATCGTTAGAAAAGGGATTTCACTGTCTCCTGAAAACAGGTGCTTATTCAGAGATTTAAGTGTACAGGAAAATCTCATGCTTGGAGGATTGTACGGTCATGATAAGGAAGATTTGGAACGGGAAATAGAAAAGGTTTTTGAAATTTTCCCCAGGCTTGCGGAGAGAAAAACACAACTGGCCAATACCATGAGTGGGGGGGAGCAGCAGATGGTTGCAATTGCCCGGGCTATGACTGCAAACCCTAAAATCCTTTTGCTGGATGAACCTTCTATGGGTCTGGCCCATATTATAAAAGAACAGATCTTTGAAGGTATTCAAAAAATCAAGAAACTGGATATGACGATCCTGATCGTCGAACAGGATGCAACGATGGTGATGCCGATTGCAGACAAAGTAGCCATCATTGAACACGGGAAAATATTAAAAGAAGATACACCGGAAAATATTCGGAAAGATAATTACATCCGAAATGCCTATTTAGGTGTGGGATAGTTTTAAAAACTTTTAAGGGAGGAATATCATGAAAAAAGTTTTGTTAATGAGCTTGTTGGTCGTTTTGATCACTATGAGTTCTTTTGCGGCAAACGTTTGGAAAATCGGTGTTGTAGGACCATTCCAACAGGAAACAGGTGAATGGATCAAACAGGCTGTGGAAATGGCGGCTGAAGAAATCAATGCGGATGGCGGAATTGCCGGAAGACAGATTGAGTTAATCTTCCAGGACAGTGAAGCAAAGGCCGAAAAAATGATAACGGCTATTCAGAAGCTCTGCACAAGGGAAAACGTGGACTTCATCGTCGGTGGTATGAGCAGTGGAGCAGTCCTTGGAGCAATGGACAGATGGGCCAGATACAAGACCATTTGGCTTGGTACCGGTGCAGCTTCCATCAATGTCACAAATAACATAGGCGAAGACTATGACAGATACAAGTACTATTTCAGAGTTGGCACATTGGATTCAATCTCACAAGGAACATCAACCGGTGATTTTATAACCAATTATTTGCAACCAAAATACGGTATTTCAAAAGTCGCTATCATAGCTGTTGACCTTGTTTATTCCAAGGAAATTGCAGAAGAAGCAGCTCGTGTCTGTGAAGAAAACGGTCTTGAAATAGTTTACAGAGATTATTTCCCAATGGGAACAATAGATTATTCAGCCACTTTTAAAAAGGTAGTTGATGCTGGAGCGCAGGTCATTATTAATTCAATCGTTACAGATGATGGCATCGCCTTTGTCAAACAATGGTATGATCTGAAAGTTGATGCCGCTATCGTAGGTCCCGTTGGACCGGCTTTAAAACCGGAGTTTTACAACCAGACCGGAGGAAAATGCGTCTTTGAAACCTCGGCATATCCAAATGGCGGACCGGCTCCATTAACCAAAAACACACTTCAATTTGTAGAAGATCATTTGGCAAAATTCGGAAACAACCCAGGATTTATCTCTTATCCTGCTTACAACACCCTTTATGTTTTGAAAGAGGCTGCTGCTGATGTGCAGGATATCAACAATACCGATGAATGGATTAAGGCTATTGAAAAAGTTGAGTTCAAACTCGGTGGCGACAAAGGTGTTGCTCCAGTTGTATTTGACGAAAACCATAGTCTAATATACGGTGGAGATGCAGCAAGAGGAATCATCTTCCAGTGGCTAGGAGAAGACGAATGGGAAGCTGTCTATCCTGAAGAATATGCTACAGGAAAATGGATCGTACCTGAATGGATGGATTGGGAAGTACAGGAATAATTATCGCTGAAGTTAAATAAAAGGTGTGCTTATAGCGCACCTTTTTTCTTTAAAAACCACTCATTTCTAAAACCTTTTTTTACTTCAAATTTCATCTTTTCAGAATGTATCTGTTATGATATAAACAAGAACTTTTATTATCAACTTCTCGTCAATTATTAAGTATAGAAAGGAATGGTGAGATTTGGCTAAAATTTTCGTTTTGCTCATTATCGCCCCTTTCATATTTTTTCCTGGTTGTTCTGAAAATACAACCACAATACCCGTTTCTCCTATCGGTAAGGGGATCAATATTGGAGGTGCATTGGAAGCCAACACAGAAGGTGCGTGGGGTCTTTTTATTGAAGATTGGTTTTTTGACGAGATTGTTAATAAGGGATTTGAGACTGTAAGATTTCCCGTTCGCTGGACTTTATATACTTCAGATAACCCACCTTATACCATTGATGAACAGTTCATCCTTAGAGTTGAACAAGTGGTCCAACAGGCCCTTGAGAGAGACTTGAAAGTTGTTATCAACGTTCATAACTTTGAAGAGCTGATGAACGATCCCGATGGAAATGCAGACAAGTTTTACAGTATATGGGAACAAATTGCTACGAATTTCAAGGATTATTCCGATGATCTTTACTTCGAGCTGCTAAATGAACCTGAGGGCAATTTGAGTGCTGAAAAATGGAATGTCATTCAACTTGAAACGATTAAAAGAACACGAGCCATTCAAAGTGATCGGTGGATTATGATAACGGGTGCTCCTGATGGTTTGAGCGCCTCACTGTATTCGATCATACTACCGGATAATACCGATTACATTATGGCCACATTCCACTTATACGAACCCTACCTGTTTACCCACCAAGGCGCACCTTGGCTGGATGAAAGATTTCAAACTACCGGTATCCAATGGCCTGGCCCTCCCGATACTCCTGTTATTCCGGTACAAGCTGCTCAGGATGACCCTTTATTTGAAGAATGGTTTGAAAACTACAACACCGTGCCCTATATCTTCAACCCTGCAGGACCAAAACCCATTGCCCAAGAGTTGAAAAGGGCTCATGATTGGTCATGGCAAAACAAGATCCCAGTTTTAATGGGAGAATTCGGGACCTATAACATCATAGACGAAACCTCTAGAGCTAACTGGACTCAGTTTGTTTATCAAAAAGCGCAAGAATATACAATCTCTTGGATGCTCTGGGGCTTTGCCGGTACATTTGGGGTTTTTGATCTGGATACACGTGAGTGGAATGAGGCCATTATTGGGAGCTTATTTGGTCAAGAATATGTGCACGAAAGATGATTAAAAACGCTTTATAGTACTTTTCTGAATTTACTTTAACAACTTATATATAGATCTTCTGTGACCTATCCTAATGATTTCGATAATCAGCCTTTTATCTTCAATCTTATAAATGACCCGATAGTTTTTATGTCTAATCCTGTAGAAATTCTTTTGCCCCTTCATTTTTCTACAACCTTTAGGTCGTGGGTTTTCTCATAGGTGTTCTGTCAAAACGATTAATTTCTTTATGATACTTTTTTCTAAATTCCTTAATTCTTTAACGGCTTGCTTCTTCCAAATAAGCTTATAACAAACCACTTTTTTTTAATTCCTCTTTCACCTTTTCATGGGGTATAAGCGGGTCATCTATTCTTTCTGCGATTGCTGTTAAATCTTCCAATTCTTCAAGCAATTCTTGAAAATCATCAATTGATAAAATAACAGAGATTTTTTCCCCTTTGCTATCTGTGATATACTGCGGATTTAAATCTCTTATATTGAGCATGTTTTCACTTCCTTTAAATGTTCAGAGCAAACGCCAAATTTTGTCTTTTTTTCAATAAGAAATTATAGCATGCTTTTTGAAGAGGAAAAACTTAAATCTCACATTCGGCAACCAGCTCTTTCATACCCAAAAATTCTGTGAATGCTTCCAGTGATTCCTGAATCTCTATTCTCATTTTATCGGATTTTCGAACGCCCGGTTCCCACCACCAGTTTTTAACCGCTAGACAGTTTTTCTTCGTCTCCCTCTTAGGCTCAAATCGTGCAACAAACTTATCCCGATAAATCACCGGCAGTACATAATACCCGTACTCTCTTTTTTCTGCTGGTTTGTAGATTTCCCAAATGTAATTAAAATCGAAAAGGGTGCTGATTAAATTCCTGTCCCACATCAAATTATCCAAAGGAGCGATGAAAGAGCTCTTACTTCTGATATTTCCGGAAGTTTCAACCTGATCCACATTTTCTGCAGAAGTATAAAAAGGTGTGCTAATCCCTTCAATTTCCACTTTGACTATCTCCTTTTTCTCTAATAGTCTTTTGAAAGCTCTATTTCTCTCAGGGGTTTTAAAATCAATAATGCCCAGAAAGGCATCGCTTCTCTTGTTCCAAAGTAATCCAATGCTGTTAATCCGCCGCTTCAAATGCCAGTCATGGTAGTCTGCTATAGATCTATTGGGATCATCTGCCGTATAAATATGCTCTGGAATGTACTTAGAGGCGTAGTCAAAATAACGAAGGTTCTTCTCCTTTTTGGCGACAATCAACTCCCCGTGAAAGTAAAGGGTCTCCAACACGGCCTTTCCCACGTTCGCTTTTGACCAGAACCAGTCGATCTTTTTATCCATTTTCAAATCCTTTGAAGATACCGGCCCTTTTTCTTTAACTATCTCCCGAACTTGTTCAACCGCATCGGCGTATTCCCCTTTTTTAATCTTCCGCCAATTGGAGACCGATTCCCGCAAACGCTTCAGATAATGCCAGTCTTCAATAGGATAAATGGACATGTTCTTATCCAGCCCATCAACCAACTGTCGGTCTTCATACAACAGCTTATAAATCTGCACCGGACGATACCCCTTCACCCTGGCCTGTAATACCAAGTCATGATTCCTCCCGGCTACATTTACCGGATCAAACTGAATACACCCCACCTTTTTGATAAAAGAAAGAATGTCATCGGAATTTTTCATCGTTTTATGAATACCATGATAGTTGAGTAAAAATTGTCTGGCCTGCTTTTTGGTGATTTTGATCATCATCTTCTCCTGCTATTGTTTTGTTTTTTTAAAATTTTCCAATACCCCGTTTTATTTGGTCCAAAATGCTTGATGATCCCCCTCTTTTGTAGCTCATTAAAGATTCTCTTAACTGAAGATTCTGACAGTTCAATCATTTTCGATATCTTTGACTTTGATAATTCAGGATCCTTTTCCAAAAAATCCAGAATAGTCTTTTCTACTTTTGTCAATTTTATCGGTTCATTTATCGGTTCACCTTTTTCAATCCTGTTCCAAACCGTTACTTTCAGAATGAAAGCAATGGATTCAATATTTTTGAGACCCTTCGTTTTTGCTTTCAAGGGCATGATCCGCTTTTAATTGTTAATGCTTTGTTTTCTTCTTGAGTGTTTTTGAAGGGTCCTGAATAGTTACCAATTTTGAATTGATTGGATGATTGTTGATAATGATATAATCATTATAATAAGGATAAAGGAATATCAGAATTTTCTAACCTTTTGAAGATGATATGTTGAAAAAAGAATTCAAGAGCATATTATTCACCCCTTTTGTGACTATTATACACGGGTTCAAAGGGCGATTTGAAAAGCCTTATATTTAAAAAATCTCATATGATAAAATATTCAAAAGGAGGGGATAGTATGTACACATTTCCGAGTGGACTTTATTCGGACATAAGAATTGAAGATGTGTTTGAAACGAAAATCGAATTGACAGATGGCCGTCTTGATGAAATCAAAGAAAAGGAATACAAGGGGGTCTTTATTCGAGTTTTTGACGGAAAGCGCTGGTTTTATTCTGCTACTTCTGATATTGAGGGGATTCAAAACGAGCTTGATGATTTGGCAAAGCTAGCTGATGCCAACGATGATATTGAAAACCATCCTGTTGTCAAAAAGTTCGAGGTGAATAAGGGAGATTTTTGTGAATTTACAGGAGATAAGGATATTGCATCTACCAATATCGATGAAAAAAAGAAGCTTATTGAGGGTTATACAGCCCTTCTAAAAGGAGACAAGGCAATCTCTTCTCTGAAGAGTTATTACGTGGACAAACGGAAAAAGAAGACGTTTTATTCAAGCAAAGGGGCCGATCTAACCTTTGATTTTCAGATGGCGGGACTGCGTTTGGTATTTAGCTTGAAAAATGGCGAAAAACTCTTTTCCGAGAATTATGACTGTGCCTCTGCGGACTTTCAGGATTTGAAAAACAAAGATAAGAAAATAAAGGAAAGATTCAACCAGGCGGTTTCATTTTTAAACACGGCTCAGGATGTAAAACCTGGCAAATACACCGTGATCTTCTCACCTCTTGCTGCGGGTGTTTTTGCTCATGAGAGTTTTGGCCATAAGAGCGAATCCGATTTCATGGTAGGCGATGAGGCCATGCGAAAAGAATGGACAATTGGGAAAAAAGTAGGAGCGGACCTCCTGTCTATCATCGATGATGGCAATCCGGAAGGCAGTGGCCATGTCACCTTCGACGATGAGGGAACACGGGCCAAAAAAACATATCTAATTAAAGACGGTGTGCTCAGTGGCAGGCTTCACAGCGGATCAACGGCTGCTTATTTGGAAGAGGATTGTACCGGAAACGGCCGGGCCATTAATTTTGAATACGAACCCGTTGTCAGGATGACCACCACATACATCGATAAGGGCGACAAAACATTGGATGAGCTAATTTCAGAAGTTAAAGACGGAGTCCTTGTGGAAACCATCAAACATGGTTCGGGCATGTCCACCTTCACCATCGCACCATCTCTGGCTTATGCCATCAAAGATGGAAAAGTAGCACAACCCCTTAAGATATCCGTTGTTTCTGGAAATGTATTTAAGACACTCAATGAAATCGACGGGGTTTCAGATACGATCAAACTACACTCGTTTGTTCTTGGCGGCTGTGGGAAAATGGAACAGTTCCCGTTAAGTGTCGGCTTTGGTGGCCCTTATGTCAGAGTAAACAACTTAGACGTTCAATAAGAGGGGGATGAAGATGATTAAAGAAAAATATACGATTAATAGCGAAGAAACGTCACTCAATTTAGTCCAGACTCAAATCGAATCCGTGAGAAAAAAGAACATCACTAAAACGGGTTTCAGACTCTACAAAGACAACAAGATTGGTGTCAGCGGTGCCATTGGTAAGTACAATGAAAAGGAACAATGGGAAAAATCGGAAAAAGCCCTTTCACTGAACATCGATTATCCTTATGAAGTTTCAGGCAGCCTTGAAAAAACTGTCCAAAAGCCATGCGATTTTTCAGATGGCGTAGCATTCACAGAAGAGATGGAGGAATTGTTGAAAGAACTCAGGCAAAGACATCCCAAATTCATCTTTTCCAACAAGATTAACCTGGTAACCGATGATGTGTCACTGAAAAATGACAACGGGCTCAATCTGCAAAGTCGTATTTCAAAGATTGAAGCCTCCGTTCTGATTAAAGACAAGTCCTCATCAGATCTCATGGATGCATTCATGGGAATGGAAGGGACCCAGTGGGATCGGGAAGAATTCCTCAGAATGGTCAATATGACCTGTAAAGGCCTTGAAAAAAACGCTGATATAGAAAATGGCAGGCATAAAGTCGTTATCATTCCCTATGGCTGTGAATTCATGGGCAAGATGTATTCTGAACTACACGGTTTGAAATATGGAACAGGCGGTTCTTTGTTCTCCGGCAGGATAGATGAGAAGCTTTTCTCTGAGAACTTCACGCTTTATCAAACATTATCACCTGTAGATGGTGTATTAGAACCTTTCTTTGATACAGAAGGCACCATCAATGACGATTTCATATACCCTCTGATTGAAAACGGCGTTTTGAAAACCCCCTATACGGATAAAAAATATGCCAGTCAATTTAATTTGCCACTAACAGGTGCAGCAGGAGGAAGTTATGACTCTGTTCCATCTCTTTCACCACATCCCCTTGTGATCAAAAACTCTGAAAAAACTCTCAAGGAACTACTTGGAGGGGAAAAGGCCATACTGGTATTGTTTGCTTCCGGTGGAGATTTCACCCCTGATGGAAAATACGCTACACCGGTGCAAACCTCGTTCCTATTTGATGGTGAAAAAATGCTTGGCAGACTGCCTCAGTTGAATATTACCTCGCATATTTACGATATGTTTGGAAAGGATTTTGTAGGGGTTGCAAAAGATTCGTTCACATCGCTTTTCCCCATGCATTTACCTGTGATGAATTTGAAGGTGGAGAAGATTTAGGGCGTTGAGGAACACGCCTGGAAGTTTTGAGAGACTAAACTTCACGGGCGTTGAGGAACACGATACTCACTCCTATATTATAAACGATGATTTGTAACATTTCTTTACTTCCATAATGGTTTTTTATACATCATTATACTACAAGCTTTTTCTCATTGTCAACACGTTTTTCCCGGCGGGGATTCAACATCTGCTACGTTTCACATCTTTAATCTTTTTCATTGTATATTTTACCGATTATAGTACAATAGAATTGAGTATGGCTGATCGTAAACAGACGTTTTCACCCAATGCCAAAAGAAAGGAGTAAATGAATGGAAGTATTGATACCATTACAACCACCAAAACTATTAAGAGAGCATTTAGAAGCACAAACAAGACAAATGCTAATCCGGATTGGAAAGCATCAAGATCTGGCTTCTCCGAAAAGATTAAAAAAAGTCCATTTGGTCAAACATCTGGAAGCATTGATATTGACAACATTCAATAAGGAATTTAACAATTTCACGGAGATGGAAGTGAAATTTTTCTCTCCGGGATATTTCGTTAGAGACGAATACAAGACGGATTTAAAGCCTGGTGATTTCAATAAAGGGGCCCAAGAACAGGAAGAGGATTTGCAGGACAACTACTTTCAAGCTATTGGTGATTTTGCAATAAAGGGTTATCTTTATTACTACCTGAAAGAAAACCCTGTGATTCAAGTACCTTCTGAACTTAGGGATATTTACCTACAAAAGACAAAAAGCAAAAACGCTGGTCCTGGAGTTACTGTGAAAAACTCGTAAATGGCCATTGAAATGGGCCTTGCCTAGTGCCTCTTTAAACAAACGACAGGAGGGGAGATAAGCATGGAACACATCAAAACCATTAAACAATGTCTGGAAACACTTTCAAAAGAAGAATTAGTGGATTTAGGGGAGAATCAAGGATTGGATTCACCAAAAAAATTAAAAAAGGCCCACCTGATTAAACATTTATCCCAAGCGATTCCTTCCAAATTTGAAGAAGACCTTCAATACCTGACACCTGAGGAAATGAAGGTATTCACCGGAGAGCATGCGTCAATTGATGAACATACGTCCTTCAAAATAGGCAAAGAGGACAGTGACGATGAGGAAGATGACTTTTCCATACCTGATCTGTTAGAGGATATGGAAGCCGGGGTGCCCATGGATGACTTCTTTGATGCCATGGATAAAGTCCAGGAAGAAATGTTTACCAATATCCCCCAATGGCTTTCTTATCTGGTAAACAACGGATATGCCTTTTTGACAGAAGATGAGGAACCATCCATTCAAGTGCCTTCAGAAATCTTTGACATCTACACAAAACAAACCAAAGAAAAAGCGGATGATTATACCATTCAACAGTATCTATTCGCAGCAGCAAACCTTTACGGCGTTTGTTCCTACCACCAGCTTCACAACATGTATATAGAGCTCACCGAATCGGATATGACTATAGAGAACATTCGCAGTTATGTGACCCGGTTCATCGAAAAAAGACAAAAACTCAACGCAAACAAAGACTACTTCTACCACCCATTGTTGAAGGTTGAAGATCTTGTATCCCTCATTAACTCTGATATCGAAACCTATTACATGCCAACCCGAGAGGAGATCAACACCTACAGCACGCAATTATTCGGATCCCGGGCAATGGAAGTTTATGATGAACTCAAAGACCTCTTGTTAACCAAAACCAAAATTGAAGAAACCCTGACCGGCATGCTCATCGGATATGAAGATGCCGAAGAAGAAGATGCCGTTGACATCCTCTATGACTATGAAGAAATTTTGGACTATCTCCCCTATTGCTTAAAAATGGGAAAGGGCCTCATTCATTTCAAACAAAAACTCGATCAGCTCTCCATCAGATTCAATGGAGACGATGCCAGAGATAAAGCCAGTTCCCTGTATCTTCAAGCATTGGAAAACACGAGGAAATGGTCCTTGAAAGGAGCTTTAGGCTCGGAATGACTCAGAGCCCTCACTAATAAAGATTTACAGCGTTTTTTCTGTTTAGGTGCAAGGCTTTTAAGGAAATAGGCTGAAAACCTTGCAGATGCGAATTTCCCCCTCGGGGGGGAGAGCCGCTTGCGACGGGGGGGCTAAACGTTATAACAAGAACATCACTGTTATGGAATTTGAAAGCATATTCCGAGAAGTGTTCTACGAAACTCCAATGGTAGTTTACAAATAACCCCCTCCGCACCCTTTGATTTAACCGTGAAGTTTTGTCTTTTAAACTTCTAAGGAGTGTCCCTCAACTCCAGCACTACGGGAGGAATTTTTCGTTTTTCAGCAAGCCCTAATTATCATTTGTTTGGAAAATGATCTTCTATGAAGAAACACTGAAGGTTAAAGAATTCCTTTAGCCTTCAATATTTCTTCGTATTCTGCTTGTGTCATTTCACCGTCAATAAATCTGAGTAATTCCTTCTTTGTAAGTTTCAGCTGTTTTGTTAGCTTTAACAGTAAAGCATCTCCATAATCTTTCGTTCCATGACTAACGAATGTACGAACCAGAGTCTTTTCACCGGCCAATGTGTAATAGAAGTACCTCTGGTGGTGAGTAGCTAATTTTACAAACCCATTCCTTTCCAAGGCTTTTTCGATTTGCTTATTGAGCCTTACTGTCAATGTCATGCACCATCCATTTTTTCAGCTTATCTCGCATTGCTGCAGCTCTTTTAGTTAATGGCGATTCGGAAAATATTAGATGTTCATATAAATGTGCAGCATCCATGATGGCATTACCGAGAGCCTCCTCAATGTTCAAACCCCCGTTTGTTCCTGCTATCTCATCACAATCAACCGAGACCCATCCCCCTTCTTCGGGGTGGTTCCTAAAGATGAACTTTAAAGGTTCCGCTGGTTGATAATATTTACCTTCATACACAAATTCGCTAACTTCCAATAAACGTGATCCATCCTCCCTTTGTTTGTATTTTCCGGTATAACTGTAATGACCGGTGTACTCTTTCATATCACTCATTTTTATCAGCTCCTTTTTTTGCAACTGATTCTATTATACTACAGTTGTTTCAGTCCTTAAGAACTTACAAATCCCCATCAACTGCAAAAAAACGCAACTCCCATCGCCCCCCCAACTTTTTTACACTAAAATTTCTCCCAATGTTACAATTTTTTTGGTAAATCAGACTTTATCTGCTAAAATAGCGTATACATCATTAATACATCCATTACAACATAAAAGAAACGACGATCAATTCCTCATGGACAAAATATGGGAAATGTCCGGATATATCAAAGAAAAAGAAATCAACGCCTATTTCGCAGATGACAGTAAAGACTTCCCGGCTGTTTTCAGATTGGACCGGATTTCAGCTATAAAAACAACCGAAAGACATTTCACCATCCCCTACGCCAACCGATTCAAAGCCGGTGAATTCAGAAAACGAGTTCAGTTCATGTATTCAGGAAAGTTGAAAAAATCACCTTTGAATTTTCCGGGCGATCCCTGGAGGCTATTTTGGACCGGATTCCAACGGCTTGGGTGATTGAAGAAAAAGAAGATTGTTATGTGATTCAGGTGGAAGGCTTTGGAGACGGGATTGAGATGTGGCTTGGAACGCAGGGGGAGTTTGTGAGGGTTTTGGAGATAAAATAAAAAATTTGGGAGGAATTAAGTTTGACACTTAAAATCATTTATAATCCTTATAGGATCCATTCGGATTTTTTCATAGATGAACTTAGAATCGATGATTTTGAATTGTTTTCAAAAAAGAGGATTCAAGATTGGAACTATTCTTTCTTTTCCGAAAATATTTGACATTTACAGCGTTCCTATCAGGATAAAAACAATACAGAAAATCAAGGTCAAATGTTTCCAATTTCCTATCATAGGATATTCCTCCTTCGTTTTGTGGCTTTTAACTTTGTTATTATACCACTCTTTTATTATGTGAATTTTTGAAACAGATTCTTCCGTTTGCTAATGGTATAATTTTTCAAATAACATGGGGCTAATTGAGAACCAAAGAATTGAATCAAAACAGAAATATTTATGATTTAAAAAAACGGTTGTAGGAGGGAAATTTCATGCAGCAAGAAAACAAAAACACATTTGGAAATATTCAAACCCTTTATAAATTGGAAAAGCGGGATATTCAAAAAGCTTCTCTTGTTTTAGCAGATGCGTTTAAAAATGATCCCCTTTGGTCAAAAACCATTGGAAACGAAAACAAAGCAAAAGGCTATTCCGTTATGGCTGAAATGATTCTAAAGTATTGCTTAAAATACGGCCAAATATATGCACCTTCAGATAATTATGAAGGGATTATGGCATTTTCTCAAAGTGATACTTCCTATATGACTTTTGGAAGATTATTGAAAAGTGGTGGAATTATCCCATTATTGAAATTTGGGTTTAAAAGATTAATAACTATGGCAAATTCTTTAACTCCCTTAGATGAGGCCAGAAAAAAACATATGAAAGACCGATCATTTGTTTATATTCAGGCTATTGGCGTTTTAACGAAACATCAGGGAAGAGGTTATGGCAAGAAAATGTTGAATGTACTCATTCAAGCGAGTGATCAAGCAAAAATACCCATTTATCTGGACACAGAAACAGAGAGTAA
>JAYEGQ010000129.1:0-58383 GCA_034659095.1 Thermotogota bacterium | reverse complement strand
CCTCTCATCTATTGCCGAACAAACCAATCTTCTTGCTTTAAATGCGGCCATTGAAGCAGCCAGAGCCGGGGACGCAGGTAAGGGGTTCGCTGTTGTTGCGGATGAGATCAGGAAATTGGCAGAAGAAAGTCAAAGCGCATCTTCCAACATCGCCAATATCCTGAACGAAATTGATGAAGGATCTGACAAGGCTAATAAAGCTGTGAAAAAGACAGTAGAACTTTACGAAGAATTGAACGAAGGGGCACAGATTTTGGTAACCGAATTTGAAAGAATCACCAGTTACATGGAAAATATAAATAATCGAGTGGAATCATTATCCGGAGCCGCTCAAGAACAAAGTGCATCCGCTGAGGAAATGGCATCAGCTATGGACACTTCAGCAAAATCAATGGCGAGTATATCCGAACAAATGGAAGAGATTACCACTGGAGTCAAACAAACAGCAGATTCCTCCCAAAAAATGAATGGTACGGCAGAAGAATTAACCAGCCTTTCAGACGAATTAGCAAAGTTAGTTAAGAAATTTAAGATATAGTATTGTCTCGCTAAAAGCATAAAGAGGAAACAAGTATGAGAAAGGGTCAGCGAAATGCTGACCCTTTCTCATACTACTATATCTAGTGGTTTTTCCTCTTTTTGTCATGTGTTAAAATAACAAGAGGTGATTTATGGGATTTTCACAATCAGAACATGATTTTTTTGAGCTTTTAAAACGCAATATCAACGGATGCCCATTATGCTATCTTGAAGAAGAACGCGTTAAGCGGTCCATGAAGGTGCTGTTATATGAAAGTGTTACAAAAAGACAATTTCGCAAAGATATTCGTTTTTCCAGAATCTGTAGAAAACATTATGAGATGTTTAATCAGTCAGTAAAAGAAGATTTAACGGTAGCGGGATTGGGACCAGCCATCATATTTTGGGATATGATTAAAAGCCAAAGCGAAGAAATGGACAAAAAACCGATGTTTAAAAAGCGTCAAAAGAACCAAGATTGCTATTTTTGCTCATACTTGGAAACACTTCCGGAAAGGATTGGCGAATCCGCTTATAACGTCTTGAAAACTCCGGAAGGGTTTAAATGCTTTACAGACTCACCATCCATCATATGCTTCGATCATTTTGAATTATTACTGAAAATTGCCTCAAAGAAAAAAGATAGAACTTTTTGTAATGATTTAAAAGAAATTCAGAAAGAAAAGTTGGCTGGATTAACAGACAAACTTCGACATTTTATTGATAAACACGATTATGCCAATAAAACAAAAATAACCAACGAAGAGGCCTTGAGCTTGAAAATCGCCTTTCGCGCTATTTTGAAGATTTAATTTTAGTCAATAAAAAGTAGGAGCAGAGGACGGTTTGTTGACTTCGTTAAAAAGCTTGTGTCCTCCTTTGGTATTAAAACGTAGTATCTAAAAGAAAATTTAGTGGCCACATTCTTTTATCGAAAGCTATTGAAAATGATCCACCAAAAGAAAAACGGGAGGGCACACGGGCCCCCCTACATTTCTATATCTCCTTATATCTTCTACAAGCCACGAAGTGACCTTTTTCCACTTCTTCCAACACCGGTTCTTCCTTTTCCCAGCACTCTTTAATGGCGTAAGGGCATCTGGGGTGGAATCGGCAACCCTGAGGGATGTTTTCCGCTGAGGGAACTTCTCCCTTAATCGGTACTTCCTTGATTCGGTTCACCTTTCCGGCAATAGGTTCACATACGGCGGTGATCAATGCCTTGGTGTACGGGTGCATAGAGTTGTCGATAACGTCGTTGGGATTACCCATCTCTACGATTTTACCCAGGTACATAACGGCGATCTTGTCCGTGAAGTATCTCGCCGTTGACAAATCATGGGTGATGTACAAGTACGTCAGGTTCAACTCTCGTTGGACTGTTTTCATCATGTGCAGAATTTCCGCTCGTGTGGACAGGTCAATCATGGAGACCGGTTCGTCTGCCACGATCATCTTGGGGTTTAAGATCAGACTTCTGGCGGTAGCCCCTCGCTGTCTCTGTCCTCCTGAAAGCATGTGGGGAAATCGGACCATGAATTCTTCTGAGGGTTGTAATCTCACTTCGTTTAATGCCTTTTTCACCATTTCCATGCGTTGGGCTTTGGAACCACCCTTTTTATGGATGATGAGGGGTTCTTCCAGGACGTCTCTTAATCGGAATCGGGGGTTCATGGAGGCGTATGGATCCTGGAAGACCATTTGGACGTTTTGCCGATAGGTGTCCAGTCCTACTTTATCTAAATGGGTCACGTCGTCATCATCGAAGATGAGTTTGCCATCGGTGGGGTCCAACAATTTCATGATGAGTTTTCCCGTGGTGGTCTTGCCGCATCCGGATTCGCCTACCAGTCCGAAGATTTCTCCCCGTTCGATTTTAAAACTCACCCCATCGACGGCTTTGACGTATCGCTGCTGGCCTTTGAAGACTTCCCCGATGGTTCTTCTGGTGGGGAACCACTTTTGGAGGTTTTCCACTTCGACTAAGTATTTGCTGTTACTCATTTTCTACACCTCCAGCATGCCACGTAATGATCCTCTTCCACTTCGATGAGATCGGGTTCTTCGGTTTTACACTTTTCCATGGCCACGTCACATCGGTCATGGAATTTGCAGCCTTGTGGTGGCCTTAATAAATCCGGAGGTGTTCCCGGGATGAAGGCCAACTCTTCCACTTCTTCGTGGAGTCTGGGGGTGGCTTCCAGTAGTCTTCGGGTATACGGGTGCATGGGGCCTTGTTTACCGTAGATTTGTTGGTTGGTTCCTATTTCCATAATCCGTCCCGCGTACATGATTTGGACTCTGTCGGAGACTTCCGCCACTGTGGCCAAATCATGGGTGATGAAGATGAAGGCCAGGTCCAGTTTTTCTTTCAGCTCTTTAAGCAAGTTGATGATCTGAGCCTGTACCACCACGTCAAGGGCTGTTGTGGGTTCATCGCAGACGATGACTTTAGGTTCTAAGAATAAGGCCATGGCGATAACCACACGCTGTTTCATTCCCCCTGAGAGTTCATGGGGGTATCTCCTTAAGATATCTTCGGATAAGCCCACGTAGTCCAGGTATTTGACCATGATTTTGCGGGCTTCTTCCTTGTTCATCTTTCGCGGAGTTTTCCTGCTTTTGGAAAACCCCGAAGTCTTTTCGCCTTGCGAAATGGCACGATGCTCCTGAAGTGTTTCTGTCATGAGTTTTCCGATGGTGTAAACTGGGGTCAAACAGTTCATGGCTCCCTGGAAGACCATGGAGATCTTTTCCCATCGGATGCGTTTTCGGATTTCTGTTTCTTTCAACGGGACAATGTCTTCGCCGTCTAAGATGATCTTTCCTCCGGCAATATATCCCGGAGGAGTTGGCAAGTGCATCAGGGCAGTTGCCGTAGTGGTTTTTCCACATCCGGATTCGCCTACCAGTCCCAGGGTTTCTCCTTTTCTCAGAAAGAAGGTGACATCATCTACGGCTTTGACCTGTCCGTCTGAAACGTTGTAATAGAGTTTCAGGTTTTCGACTTCCAGTACATTTCGGTTGTCTTTCATTTTTGTCTTTTCCATATCTTATCTACCTCGTCCTCAGTTTTGGATGCAGTATCTTGTCCATGGAGAAACCGATGAAGGCAAAGGCCATTCCCATGAATGCGATCGCCAGTCCCGGTGGTACTACCCACCACCACAGTCCATTCAGTACTGCTCCGCTGTTGAGGGCATCGCTTAATATCTGTCCCCAAGTAACGATTTGTGAGTCTCCCAGTCCCAATAGACTGATGGATGCTTCATACACAACAGCTCGAGGTATGAACAGGGCCATGGAGGAGAAGGAGTAGGGGATCAGGATGGGCACCATGTGTTTGAAGATGATTCTAAAGTTACTGGCTCCCAATGCCTTGGATGCCTCAATGAATGTCTCTTCTTTGATTTGCATAGCCATCGAGCGGACGGTTTTCACTGAGCCGGTCCAGAAGAACATGGCCATCAACATGACCATCATCCAAATACTGGGCTCAAACACCGCACTTAGAACGATCAACACCGGCAGCAGAGGAACGGAAACAAATACTTCAAAGACACGTTGCATGAGGGCATCTTTCCACCCGCCCAGATAGGCGCTGATGACACCATAGATAACACCTATGGTTACCGAAAATACTGCTGTCAGGATTCCGATGAGCAGGGCCCACTTTACGCCGGCCAATACACCTGTCCAAATGTCCCGTTTCTGGGAGTCGGTTCCCAAAACTCCGGAGACTTTTCCGGGCATGATGATATACGGCGTATCCATATTATCATTTTCATCGCGTAATATGGCAGTAATCTTTATCTGATAGTTCCCTTTCAACGGTTCGGGATATCTGAGTATTCCTTCTTGGGCTTTCGAAAAGATTCCATTTGTTGTTTTAATCAGTCCCGGCTTGACATTTCTGAGATTTTCCTGGGACTCAAAATCCTTTGCAAAATTGTATATAATATCTCTGGAGCTATTGTCAATGGAAATTCTGATGTCTTTGGTTCTTTCACCCGCATTGTAAGCGGACTGAAATGTCTCAATCTCTTCACCGTCTGGTCTTAAAATGTTGACAACAACAATGGGTTGTCCGCTGGCATCACCATGAATAATAATGTCATTAGGCGCATCGTCGTATTGGTAATCGTACTCAAAGACAAACTCCTTCATGACCATCGCGCCCATATCCTGAGAGATTTCAGAATATTCTGTCAGTGTTCCTGTTACTGACTTTTTATCAGATGTAAACCAATTTGTCCATGCCGGAGGAGCGGATTTTGGCCAATCTTCCCAATAAGAGATATCTCGCCATCTTGTATTTGCATCCTCAAAGGGTAACAAGAAGGGTTCAAAAATGACGATGAATAAGAAAATACCAAATAATATGAGACCAATAACTCCTGTTTTCTCCTTTTTAAATTCACTCCAAAACTCTTTAAAAGAATCCTTCATTTCAGCTAACTTCATGCTTTACCACCTACCTTAATTCTTGGATCCAGGAATCCGTATACGAGATCAAGAACCGCGAGTCCTGTAATATATAAGCCTGTGGTAAGGGAAAGGTTTCCCATGAGAACGGGGATGTCGTTTTGCTGAACAGAGATCCAGTATAAATTACCCATACCTGGCCAACTGAATATTCCTTCAAAAATGATATTTCCTCCGAAGGAAACCAAAAGGGCCAATAAACCCATGGTGACTATAGGTGGCGCAGCACTTCTGAGAGCGTGACCGTAAAGCACTTTACGTTCGGGAATACCCCTTGCTCTTGCTGACATTATATAGTCTTCCTGAAGGGTACTTAGTACGATGTTTCTTGTAAGAAACGCTCTTCCCCAGAAGCCTATCGAAACAAGTGTAATGACGGGTAAAAGTAAATGATGGATGACATCCCAAAAACGGGCAATTGTACCGGCCGGGGGTGGCGGTGTGGAGAGAAATCCACCCGAGGGAAATACTTTGAACATATAGGCAAATGCCATGATCATGAGCATTCCCAGCCACCAGGATGGCATTCCGTAAACAACCATAGTTGCAATGGATGTTGATTTATCAAGTCCTTTACCGGGTTTCTGTGCCTTTTTGATCCCTAACCAGAATCCCAGTAAGATGTCTATCACCATTGCGGTCATGAAAAGAAGAAGGGTTCTCGGTATCGTTTCAAGGACAATCGTTCTTACATCTCTGCTTCCGCCTGATGATCTAATGATGGATGAATTTCCATATTTGAAAGTTAAGGCGTTAAACGCCCTTAAAACAACTCTTTCAAAAACAGATTTATCCAGATTGTACCTTTTATAATAGAATTCCTTTCTTTGTTCAGCCCACTTCTGTATTTCATCAGGTTTCATATCCGTGAGCTGCATGGTTTCCATTTTAATCGCCTCGTCAATTTGCGCATACACTGTCTGTTCCATCTGTACATTGAACAAGGCTGAGAAAATAAAAATCAGTATTATATATATAATAACTGCATTTATTACTCTCTTCAATGCAAATTTCCAATACATTAAGTGCCCCCTAAATAACATCGATAGTGCCTTTCGGCACTATCGATTAAAGTTTTAAATATAAATCAAAGAATTACCAGAAAATCACGTTTTTGCTTTGTTCAACAGGTACTGCACCTTCGAGTTCAGCCTTAACAATAACTTCGATTGTGCCGGAAAGTTCTTTTGTTAGAGATCCTGGAACCTTGACCTTGAATTCTCCATCTTTGGTTACTTGACCTGAAAGAGGTTCAAGTTCTCCGATGTAAATTTCTACTTCACCTTCGTCTGCTTTTTCCTGTGTGATACTTGGGTATATCTGTTTGGAAAGGTCTACTTCAATTTCGAAGTCCTTACCGGCAGGTACAAGTGTTGGAAGTTTGACGTCGTTGATGTTAATTGTTGGTACTGCAAAGAGATCCATCCAATAATCTGAACTCCATGCCCAGTCTCTATTGGCAGTCAATTCCATGAAGTTGGATTCAGGATCGTATTCGGAAAGGATGAAAGCACCGTTTCCAACATACGCATGACCCATCTCTTCTATGAATTCGATTGCGTTTGTGTATGCAGCAACTGCTTCTGTTTGTGTCATTGTGTCTTTAACCTGTACAGGCACGTGACCGGCATCTCTCATTTCTATGAGTTTTGCCTTTATGTCTGCTACATGTGCAGGGATAAGCAAATCAATTTCATTTTCTGAGTCTGCAGAGATAGAATACTGTGCTCCTGATTCACTACCATCTGTAATAAGTCTTGCAATAGCCTCATAAATGGTCCAGGATGATCCACATACTGTTCCACCTGCTGCTGATGCATGGTAAGCAGGTGCACCAAATCCGGCAACTCTTGCTTCGTCTGCGGGGAAGTTATAGTCGAAGTAAACTGTGATTCTGTCATTCTCAAAGTCTACAACCCATCCCTTTGTGATGTCAAGACCTTCTGCCAACTTGGAAGCGTATGCTGCTTCGAATTCTTTATCATTGTCATCATTCTGTGTAGCCCATTTTGCAACAAATGCGTCAAAATAAATAAGGTCGTTCAGACCCATGGGTGTTCCGTCATGCCAATTGGTGAAGACAAAGTCATAAGTTGTTCTACTCTGTGCTGTGACACCTTCACCAACTTCTTCCCATTTATCTGCTGCAGGATTGTATTTAATAGCATCTGCTGGAACTTCCAATTTTCCAACCAGTTTGTCGCCTTCTCTTACAACATCTGTTACAACACCAGAGTAAACGGCTCTCTGTGAAATCTGTTGTCCGGATACAGGACTTTCAAACATGCTTGCATCAATAAGTGTTCTTGATACTTTTGTGGAATATACATCAGAGAATCCATCTGAACCGATTGGATCCCATGCGGACATGAAGAGTCCACCCTGTGCTGAGAACTGTGTGACTCTGAGGATATCATCTTCAGTGTTACCTGTGAGGAACATCCAAGCGTTCAGGCCATCGCCAAGTCCGTAAGCAAATCTTTGTTCAAATCTGTCCTTGTTTGCTACATAAAAATCTTCCTGTGCACAAACGTAAACTCTAAGAGCTTCCTGAATTCCAATTCTCAGGCCTTCAAGAGCCTGTGTCCAATATTCTTCAACTGTTAAATATCTTCCGTAGTATGCATCTTTTGTGTACTGATCAAGCATTGGGCTGGAATGATTCCAGTTTTCCGGGTTGGCGCCACCGGGCATGTAACCGTACCAGGGTGCGTACATTTGTGCAACAATGTGTTCCCAGTATCTTCTTGTTGCGCCGGCTCCCCAACCTTCTGTGTACATGTTCCATTCGTAGTCAGCAGGATTGGAGTAGTAAGCTGTTGTGATCGCTTTAACTCTGTCCCACATTGCCTGTTCAACTTTGATTCCTGCTTTTTCAATCTGGGCGGCAACGTAAGCGCCTTCTCTCATTCTTCCATTAGGATCGTCAACACGAACCAGGATTCTGATTTCAACAGGTTTTCCGTCAAATTCCCAGAACTCTGCTCCTCTAACGAGTCTTCCTTCATTTCCAGGAAGTGCTGCTGCTTCTTCCATTGCAGCTGTTACCATTTCGATACCCTTTTCTTCGTCGCCTTCGGCACTAAAACCGAATTCTTCTGCAACTTTGTTGTATCTCATTGTACCTGGTTGTCCCACTGTTGCCATACAATAAAGTGGGAACCCTGCACCACCAAGAATTTCATCAACGATATACTGTCTGTTGATTAAGAAATTCAAGGCAAACCTTACTTCTTGAATGGCAAACGGGTTGAATACTGCCTCTCCGTCTCTCTCTGCATGATATGGTGCCTCTCCCGGATACGGGTTCATGTTCAATGACCATGAGCCTGATGGTATGGAATAAACTTCAAGTTTTTCAAGATCTGAAGCTGGCATCCCATAAAGTGTGGGTCCTGATACACCATAAAGGAAAACATCAGTTAATCCTTCTGCTGTGTCCTTTAAACCTATCTCCTCTTTCATCCTCGTGTTGATGTAGACTTTGTCCGCGTATGGTCCCATAACTTCCGCGAATGTCATTGCAACAAATAACGCAAGAATTACTACAACAAACAACGAAATTCTCTTTTGCATCCAAATTCCTCCTTTAGATTGTTTTCGGTGCAAACGCACCTGCTTTTTTCTCTCTGAGTTTTGACTCAACTCTAAGAATTATATCATAAAACTTCTTCATAATTATTTAATGGTTAGGTAACCGTATTGCATTAGTTCTCTTATTTTTCAGCATAAACCAATGTTTCATCAAAATCAAACGGCTTTATGCAACCTTTTTCACACTTGCTGCTTTCTTGTTCGTCCTTATCTCTATTAAATTTTGTATCCAAGCATCTTTTTTTTATCTAACTGTTTCTAACCCGGGAATCTCAAGTTTCTTTTCAAGTTTTTGGAGTAACCAGGTCATCACAAGAACAAGAATTAAGTAGATGATTGCAACGATAATGTAGACTTCGAAAAAGAGAAAATTCCTACTGGCAATAACCTTTGCCTTTTCCATTAATTCTTCCGCGCCTACGATATAAGCCAAAGAAGTATATTTCAATAAGTAGATAAACTCATTTGTCCAAGCCGGTATCGCTCGTTTTATGGTTTGAGGCAAGATAACACTTAAAATCGACTGGTTTCTTGTCATACCCAAAGAACGTGCGGCTGTCATTTGATTTTGTTCGATGGATTGTATGGCCCCTCTGGTGTATTCTGCTTGGTAGGCTGAACTATTGATAATGAAGCCAAGGATACAAGCACCAAAAGCGGTCATCCTGATACCGTAAACAGGTAATCCGAAATAAAAGATAAAGATTTGAACCAACATGGGTGTTCCTCTGATGATTTCAATAAAACCGGATACGATGGCAACGATAAATTTGTTACTGTAAACCTTTAAGAAGGCAAGTATCGTACCAAAAAAAGTGCCTACAGACATGGCTATTAACGCCATGAGCAAGGTCATACCGACTCCTTCAAGAAAAGAAGGCCAATGGTTCACAACGATTTCTACGATATTATTAAACATCACTCGTCACCTTCACCGTATAACTCTGTCAATTTGAACAGGAATTCACCAGTTCTCTTGTGTTCCGGATTTTTAAACAATTTTTCAGGAGATCCCTGTTCAACAATAACGCCGGCTTCCATGAAGATGATCTCATCAGAAACCGTTCTTGCAAAGCCCATTTCATGAGTTACGATGAGCATTGTCATCCTATTGTCAGCCAAGTCTTTCATAACAGCCAGAACTTCACCAATCAACTCAGGGTCCAAAGCTGATGTAGGTTCATCAAAGAGAATCAATTCAGGCTGCATGGCCAATGCTCTGGCAATACCTACACGTTGTTTTTGTCCACCGGAAAGTTGTGCCGGATATTTATCCGCATGCTCCAGCAATCCCACCCGCTTTAATTCTTCATAGGCAAGATTTTTGGCGTCTTCTTTGCTCATTTTCTGTACTTTAATGGGTCCAATCATCACATTTCTCATGGCTGTTAAATGGGAGAACAAACCAAAATCCTGAAAGACAAAACCGATTCGGGCTCTAATTTTATTCATATCTTCTGCCTGGGTAACGTTTAAATCCTTCAGATAAATGGTCCCGCTGTCCGGCTTTACCAGCTGGTTGATACATGTGAGCAGCGTGCTTTTTCCAGTCCCGCTGGGTCCAATGATAACCTTCGTTTCCCCTTTATCCATAGTAAAACTAACATCTTTCAAAACCATGTTACTACCAAAGTTTTTTTTAAGATTTTCAACTCTAAGGATGTGTTTATTCTCACTCATTTTATCTTCTCCCTTATATCAAAACCGGGTATGGTAAGCTTTGTCTCTAATGCTTGTAAGCTTTTGTTCAACGTAATTGTAATGACAAAATAGATTGCCGCTATAGTCAAGAAAATCAACATTGGTTCGTAAGTAGTCGATATGATGTACCTTCCTTGTCTCAATAACTCTGTTACACCCAACGCATAGGCGAAAGATGAATCTTTAAGAACGATGGTGAATTCATTAGCCCAAGGTGGTAATGCAACACGGAAAGCCTGGGGGAATATGACATTTCTGAAACCTTGCATCTTGGACATGCCAAGTGATCTGGAGGCTCTCATTTGTGTTGAATCGATGGATTGTATGGCTCCTCTGAAAATCTGAGATTGATAAGCACCGCTCCTTAATCCAAGACCGATAATACATGCCAAAAAAGGTGACATGTTGATACCGGCTTTTGGAAGTCCGTAATAAATAAGAAAGAGAATAACAATCCCGGGAATACTTCGAAAGATTTTTTCATATATACCAATCAGGACTTTCCCCCATTTTGGACCATAAACCTGTCCAAAAGAAACCGGCACAGCAATTAACATACCCAATGCCAGCGTCAGGAAAGTAATCTCTATGGTAACCCAAGTACCTTTTAATAACAGGGGCATTGAATCGAGAAATAGTTGAAATTTATCTATGATACTCCCCGCCTTTCATCGTAGATTTATAATTAGAAGCTACGGCCAAATTACGGCCGTAGCATTTTTAGAAGAAATAAATTAGAAGTATTTTGCAATCAGTTCATCGATGGTTCCGTTTTCTTCAAGTCTTTTCAAGCCTTCGTTTAAGATTTCAAGTAACTTGCTGTTACCCTTTTTTACGGCTAAACCATATTTTTCATTAGATTTGATAACACCGATTGTCTTTACAGGTCTGACCTTTGCAAATCTGTCGGCAACGGGGGAATCAAGAACGACTGCGTCTAAATTTCCATTAACAAGATCTGTCATAGCAAGAACAAAGGTATCATAGCGTTTGTATCTTCCCGTTAAAATACCTGTTTTTTCCAAATGTTCTTCCACCCAAAGGTCTCCGGTGGTTCCCGTTTGCACACCAATATTGTGTTTTCCGTAAAGAACCGTAATGCTTAAATCAGAATCCTCTTTAACTGAGATACTTTGATCTGCTGTCCAGTAAGCGTTTGAAAAATCTACAACCTTTGCCCTTTCGTCTGTTATGGTCATTCCGGCAGCGATAACATCCAAATTACCTGATACAAGCCCTGCAATCAGTGAGTCAAAGCTCATATCAATGATTTCAATTTCAAAATCCATTTCTTTTGCCATTTCCCTCATAAGATCCATATCAAACCCTACATACTCACCATTCTCAACAAATTCAAAAGGCGGGAATCCGGCACTTGTACCTACTCGGTAGACCTTTGCAAACCCGAATGAAACAACAAGCATCACAACGATTAAAAACAACAAACCTTTCTTCATAAAATCTCCTCCATTTTAAGATGATTATTGAAATAAAAGCATAAATATTGCTTTTGCATATTTAAAAATATAAGCGAATCTATTACTCAATTAATTAACAAGTTTCATGAATAATTATAGCAGAAATGAGGAGGATTATCAAGTTGAGAACTTTTAAAAGTCAGATGTTTAGTTGATTGTTTATGAATGAATAATCCTTTTCATTTAGACCACAAGCTTTTTCTTCAACTAAAACCAGCACATTCGGATGAAGCTGGAGAACAGAGGCGGGAAATTGTTCGTTAACAGATGAATGAATCAACTCATAAAGGGCTTCTTGTTTTGCTTCACCAGAAACCAACAACAATATTTTGCGAGCCCTCATAATCGTTTTAATACCCATCGTAACAGCAGCTTTTGGAACCTCATCTATAGAACTAAAAAATCGGGCGTTGGCCTGCCTTGTATCCTGATGCAGTTGAATCACATGGGTTCGACTTGAAAAAGGGGTCCCCGGTTCGTTAAACCCGATATGTCCGTTTCTGCCAATGCCAAGGATCTGTAAATCGATGCCACCGGCTTGACGGATCTTCTTCTCATAATGCTCACAACCACTTTGTTGATCAACTTTATCCGATTTTGGCATATGCCTGTGTTCAGGTTTTAAATTCACATGCTGAAAGAAATTTTTTTGCATAAATTCATGGTAGCTTTGAGGATGATCCGTGGGTAAATCACAATATTCATCCAAATTGAAAGTCGTGACTGAAGAAAAATCGAGTTCTCCCCTTTTATACATGGCAACCAAATAATTGTACATACCAATAGGCGATGATCCTGTGGGCAGCCCCAACACGGAATTTGGTTTTTCAAGAATCTGCTTCTTCACAATTTCAGCAGCCTTTATACTCAACTGTTCGTTATTCCCATATCGCTTGATAATCAACTCTACCACCTCTTAATTATTATAAAGTATAGACCCATAACATAGAATTATATCATATATATATTAAGTTTAAATGACGTAGGAAGTAAATTAACCGATTACCCTTAGTAAAAAACAGAAAATCCCACCCGAGCAAACAGCCGCCAAAGGGACTGTTAACAGCCAGGACAAAAAAATGTTCTTCAACACACTAACGTTGACCATTTCTATACCATGAGCCATGCCAATACCGGTGACCGAACCTACAACCGTGTGTGTGGTGGATATGGGAACACCTATCACGGATGCCACCAAAACGGTGGTGGCCGTTCCAAAATCGATTGAAAAACCCCGGGTGTTGTTTAACACGGTAATATCTTCACCGATGGTCTTCATGACCTTTTTACCCAATACAGCAACACCGGCAGCAATACCGGCTCCCCCCAGCAAGAGAACCCATACGGGAACTTCCACACTGGCAGCGGCTACACCTGTTTTTAAAACGGCAATAATCAAAGCCAAAGGTCCAATGGCATTGGCCACATCATTCGCACCGTGAGAAAAACAGACATAACAGGAAGTGACCACCTGCATCTTTCTGAATACCTTTTCAACTGCTTCGTATTCATCATCCGGGTTTTTCAAAGAAAATCTCGCGGATACAACTTTTATAACGATTAGCAAAGCAACTGCTGCAAATGCAATAGAAAAAAGAAAGGTTAACACCATATCCAATTTCAAGGTCTTATAGGAGAAGAGAAAGGCAATGATAAAAATAGTCGCAGCTATAAAATAAGGCGAGTATTTCTTTGCAGCTGAATAAGGACTTGCTTTATGTAGTATTGTCCAAGCAATGATCTTAAAAACCACATAAGACAATAACGCACCAAACAACGGGGATATAATCCAAGTTAAGGTGATTTTTAGCATAGTAAACCAATTAACAGCTCCCCAGCCTGCAGCCACAACACCAAATCCCATCATCCCGCCTACGACGGAATGAGTTGTGGAAATTGGCATAGACCAAAATGTAGCAACCAATATCCAAATCGTTGTAGCAATAAGTGTAGCCATTGCACCGTATAACAAAACATTTGGATCATTTACAGCCTCCCATTTTACAATCCCTTTCATAATAGTGGATGTTACGTGGCTTCCAAAAAGTAGTGCTCCCAAAAATTCTAGAACTGCTGCAATCAGAACTGCCTGTTTTGGTGTAATTGCTTTTGCCCCCACAGCCGTAGCCATAGAATTCGACACATCGTTGGCACCAATAGCAAAAGCCAGCGCAAACCCCAAACCGATTCCAAAAATAAGCAATTTACATCCCTCCTGTTAAGCCTTGATCAGCATTCTGACTTTTTCAGCAACTCTTTCAGCCCTGTCGGCAATTTTCGCCAAGTTTCGTATAATATCCTGAAGAAACAAAATATCCACCGCATTCATTCTATCCTTCATGGCATAAACCCTTTTTCCCAAATCAATGGATTCATCATCACTTTGGCTTTCGGTTTGTTCAACCGACATCAAATCTTCTTTCTCCTTTGCGATTTCCCTTTTCGAAAAAGATGACTCTGCCACAATACTGAGATTTGACACTGCATGAGTCATCTTCGACACCGAATCGACCACCGTATGCGAAAGTGCGATAACATCCTTGATAATAAGATGATCGAGGTTTTTTATCTGGTTCATCATCAACATCTTGATCACATCATCCGCCTTATCGATGATCCCGTCCTGTTTGTGAAGTATAAACAAGGCATCTACTTTGTCAAAATACGTGTATTTAAGCTCTGCATAAGCCTTCCTGATCTCTACCTTTATATCATCCGCATCGTGTTCAATTTGATCCACTTTTTTTCCAATCTCGGAAATTTCCTGCTCGTAAAAATACTTCCCCAAAACATCCGGCAAATAATCACAAGCATCCTTTGCCAACTGCGCATGCCTTTTCATAAGGCCAACAGGAGAATCCTTGGGAAACAACCTATCGATGAATTTCATTCTATAACCCCCTTCAGCTGAATAAATCTTCACAATATTTTACACGGAAAACGCAAATATGCCAAATGTTTTGAGCAAAACCATACTCTTTCCCGTCTTCATAAAGGAGATTGTCAACTGTTATCGTTCTTATACGCGTTCATGATATAATGCAGCAGTACAAATATTTTTAATGAAAGGTTTGATTTTTACGTTTAGCGGACAGATATTGGAAGTCGCCATGGCATTGGTTTTAAAGGCGTTGATAGGCGGAATAGAGGATAAAGAAAGTATATATGAAAAGGTTTATGAAGAGCTGGAGCAGCTAGGATATCATGCTGCTGAAATCGAAGATACCCTTGAAGAGGTTTTTAGCCTTGAAGAGTTAAACGACGGCTTTCTCTTTCCTTTTGAGGGAATGAGTCATGTTGTTTTTGACCTGTATTCACCTGAAAAACGTATCCCTGTAGAGTTAATGTACGGGGATAGAGATAATGAAATTATTGATCTTTTCAGTAAACTTTACTCTGGAAAACTCACTTCGGACAAGTTCGAAATAACATTGGAAACAGGCGATGTTATTGACTTACAAGGCGATACACTCAACTAATCATCAACCAAACAATCCACACGTACATACTCGGTATTATCGGGAATCGTAATCTTTTCCCGTGCCAAGCTAAGGGGAATATTCCTGATTCCCGCCAAAACGCACAACAGCATTAATCCGTGGGTGACCACTAAAACCCGTTTGCCGGGATGCTTTTGTGCAATTTTCTTTAGACCTTCCAAACCCCTTTTTTGAATGTCTTCATATCTTTCAACCCCTTCCATCTCAAACAAATGAGGAGTTGTCCGATGACTGTTAAACTCTTCTGGAAAGTCTCGTTTCACATCGTCTATCATCATACCTTCCCACGGACCGAAGGCTGACTCTTTCAGCTCTTCCATTTCAATTATTTCTAACTCTTGCCCCCATTCCTCAAGGGCTAAACGAGCGGTTTCTTTTGTCCTTTCAAGTGTTGAGGTCACAACGATCTCTGGATTGATGACTTGTAGTATTTCCGCCATCTTTTTGGACTGTAATTTCCCCAACTCCGATAGGGGGCTATCCTGTTGTCCCTGAAATCTTTTTTCCAAATTCCATTGAGTTTGTGCATGTCTAAACAAATACATTTCACATGGTATCATTTAATATATCCCTCTTTCTTTAATCGTTCTTTTAGCGTTGCAAAAGCCCTGGCGCGATGGCTAAAGGAATTTTTTACTGTTTCCGGAAGCTCACCGAATGTCTTTTCAAAGCCCTCGGGGATAAAGATAGGATCGTAGCCAAATCCGCCATCTCCACTGATTTCTTTGGACAATGTGCCTTTCACGATACCTTCAACCAAGATCCGTTTGTTTTCTAACGGATCGTAAAAACAGGCTACCGTTCTGAATTGGGCGTATCTTTCCTCATCAGTCTCATAAGCTTTCATCTTATTAAGCAATTCCGTCATCTTCTCAACATAACTGCTTTCAGCCATAAAGCGGGACGATCTGACTCCCGGAAATCCGTTTAAGGCCTTTATTTCTAGTCCGGAATCATCCGCTACAGTGTAAAGACCAAAATAATTTCCGGAAATAACCGCCTTTTTTATGGCGTTTTCTTCAAAGGAATCACCGTTTTCCTCCACATCCCATTCATTGCAAAAATCACCGATATTTTTAAAGGGAATCTCAGGGACAATTTTCTTTATCTCATCAACTTTGTTCTTATTCATGGTTGCCAGAAGTATCAACATCGGGATCATCTCCTTTTGGTGGTTTAGGACCCCAGAAAAAATACAACCAGGTTTTCAGCCCGCTGTTGGTAATCCATTTCTTTTTTGAAGCCTTCATATCAAATGCCTTTTCAACCCCTTCGTGAGAGGTGAATATGAAATACGACCAATCCGGAAGATCTTTTTTCAAATGCTTCATTTGCTGATAAAGGTTAAAAGCTGCTTCAGAATCCTTAAGACGTTCTCCGTAAGGTGGATTCGTCAGCACATAACCATATTTTTCTTTTGCCTTGACCTGTTCCATGGGCATTTTTTCAAAGATACAATCGTTGAGAACGCCAGCCTTTTTGGCATTCTCAATTGCGTACTCAATCATCTTCCAATCTGAATCGTAGCCGATGATCTTTGCATCACTCAGCTTTACAGCTTTTCGTGCCTTACGCCTTTCATTCAAAATGGTCTCTTTGGAAAGCAAATCCCACTCTTCAAAAAGAAAGGATCGATGCAGATTGGGTGCCTGATTGCGAGCAATCATAGCCGCCTCTATGGGAATGGTACCCGATCCGCAAAATGGATCGATGAGATCAATCTTTTCATTCCAACGGGCTATCATGAGTAATCCCGCGGCTATGGTCTCTCTAAGCGGAGCTTTTCCCGAAAGGATTCGGTATCCCCGCTTGTGCAAACCTTCTCCAGAGGTTTCCAAAGCAACTGTTACATTGTTCTTTCGGATATACAAATGTAAGGGATACAATGGACCTGACAGGGGAAGTCGGCTGAGAGAATAGAATTCACATAATTTTTTAAAAACGGCCTTTTGTGCCACCGATTGCGTCACTCTTGGACTTTTCAAAAACGATTTTTTTATCTTCACCCTGGCCAGTGTGACATTGGCATTTCTTGGTATCAATGTTTGCCAGTCATATGCGTAAAGCCTTTCAAAAAGCTCATCAGAGGTCGTCGCTTGAAATTCATCCAGAATGATAAAAAGCCTTTCAGCCGTCCGCAACCAAAGGCTGGCACGAATCAGGACATCATTTGAACCTTCAAAAATAACCTTCCCATCGCTGGCATCAATGACATCCAGTCCCAAATCTTTAATCTCATGCGCCAGTGGGCTTTCCAGCCCAGCTGTGCAATTGGCCATAAACTTCATTCGTTCACCTCAAGCAGCCTTTTTAAGACTTTCTTCCCGTACGGGTCTTTTTCCAACAGCTCATAAAACTCTTTATGAATGCCCAACATCCTCTTCAACCCATTTTCAACCATTATCTTTTGATTGGCATCCAACCACTCAAATTTCGTGATTTTCAACAGATCAAACAACGCTCGGGGCTCGTCAATATATGAAAGCGTCATGATGACTTGTCCGATCATCTCTTTAGTAAAATCATCCTCAAAAGCGAACAATTCCAATAAATCCAGGTATTTAGCCCCTCCACCCAATTTGGCGATGGCTTCGTACATGATTAAATGGATCTTTTCCTGATCAAACATCCCCAAAAAGGATTCGATTATGGGGATATCCTCTTGATATCCCAACTCACCCACCAAATCAATCACCACCAACAGAGTGGTCCGGTAAGCCTCTTCCTTATATATTCTGGGGTTTGCGTTGAATCGCTTTTGATTGTCAGCCAGATACTCGTGCAAATAAGCGATAACCCCTCCATTCATCCGTCTTAAAACTTCTATGATCATTTCTATAAGTTCAGGATCATCTTCGTTTTTTTCCATGAGGAACAACAGATCCGGGATTGCCGCTTCTCCCTTTTCCTCCACAACTCTGTTGATAACCTCAAGCCTTCTTTCATCCAATTCCAAAATAAAACTCCTCTTTTTCTTAATGTCTGTTTGTTCACGCGTGATTATAACACAGTGGTCTTGAGTTTCTTGTTTAATAAGTCAAAGTTCTGTTCTTTCAATTTTATATGTAATTCATGTATGGTTCCACTGCAAAAAGGTCATTTTCAAAGACATAATCGGAAAATCAAGCATTTTCTCACCTGCTGGAGCCGGGGAGTATTTTGCCTAAGCAAAATACTCCAAGGTCAATATTTTTTTTGACCACACATAGGCCCTCCCCCACAAAAGGCTAAAAGCGGCTTCCGTGGTTTTTGTTTTTAATCCCCCCCACAGGGGGGGTGCCGGCCCTGGCGGGGGGGGGTTACGCTTTTGTGTTTTTGCGGTTGAATTCTTCAATTTCATATTCATATGTAATTGATATATGTTTATGGTAAAATCAAAAAAGACGATTCATCGGGAGAATTCATGATGGACAAAAAAGGCAATCAGCAAAACAAGCCAATTGATTATAAAACCCTTTTTCTAAAGGCTCCCCTTCCTGCACTGATCTTCGATTTGGAAACCGGCAAGATCGTTCAGGTGGATGACCTTTTTTACGAACTTTCCGGTTATGACAAGCAACAGCTGGTTGGTTCATCTTTTTATGGCACATCAATCTTACGACCTGCGCATAAGATGAAAGAATTCATCCGAAGGATTCAACAGGAAGAACCCTTGCCCATGTTTACATTAGAGTTCAAAACAGCTGATGGTGAGGATTTGTTTGTCAAGGTGAATTACACTACTTTTACGAGTAACAATAACAAACTTGTGCTATTAACCATAACCGACACTTCCAGTCAACGGAGAATTTTAGAAAGCCTGAAACATCATCTGACCATGGAAAGAATCATCATGCATATTGCCACTGAATATATCAACATCCCTTTAGAAAAATCAGATGAAACTATTGAAATAGCTTTAGGTGAACTTGCGCGCTTTGTGGAAGCGGACAGAGCTTATGTGTTTGAGTATCATTTTGACACGGGATTGACCACGAACACACTGGAATGGTGCGCAGAGGGAATTCTCCCCCAAAAAGAGAATCTTCAAAAAGTTCCCCTTTCAATGGTGCCAGAATGGGTGAATCAACATATCAACGGCAAGGATATGTATATCGAAAATGCTCCTCAACTTCAAGAAAGTGGGCTGAAAAAGGTATTAGAAGCTCAAAGCATTAAGAGTCTGTTGGCAATCCCCATGATGAAAGGAAAGGAATGCATCGGTTTTGTGGGGTTCGATTCGGTCAACAATTATCACAGTTATACACAAAAGGAAAAAAAGCTACTCTACTTGTTCTCACAGTTATTAGTTAACATAAAAATGAGGAAAGAATTAGTGAAAGCCGAAGAAGAGGCCAATAATCTTAACAAGGCCAAAACCGAATTTTTGTCAAATCTCAGTCATGAGCTTAGAACGCCCCTTTCGGGAATAACCGGTGCCATAGAAACCACCTTGGAAACCGACGTAAATGATGAATCACGATACCTGTTGGAGATCGCTTTACACTCTTCTTTGCAACTGGAGAAGATCTTTTGCGATTTGTACGAAATTGTTAAATTAAACAACGGCAAAACAGAAATCCAGCCTTCAACAATCAATCCAAGTGACTTGATTGAAGAGGTTGCCGGTTTGTTTAAAATAGCCGCTGAAAAAAAGAAGTTGGAGCTTATTGTAAAGAAATACAACTTACCTGAAACATTATATACCGATCCAAAGATGCTTCGCCAGATATTGGACAAATTGGTGGACAACGCCATCAAATTCACCACATCCGGAAGGATCATTATCAGTACCGACTATTTGCTGACCACAAAAAGCAACGGAACGCTGATCCTCGCAGTTTCAGACACAGGTGTTGGCATCGATGAAGAAACCCAGAAAAGGATTTATGAAATCTTCTTTCAAAAGGATTTAAGCCTTACAAAAGAGTTTAAGGGTCTGGGTTTAGGCTTGCCCATGATCAGTTCCATTGTTGAAAAGATGAACGGGAAGATCTTTCTTGAAAGCGTTGAGGGAAAAGGCTCCACCTTTACCGTGCGCATACCTGTGGACTTGAGAAACAGTCCTTGAAGTTTTTGAGAAACAAAACTTCACGTATGACTAAAGGCGGGAAATCCCCCAGCGGGAGCATCTTCTCGAGGGAGAAATTTTAAGTTATTCTGAAAACGCGAAATACACGTAACAAAAAAGGCGGGCTTTTCATCCCGCCTTTTTGCTAAAAATATATATTCTAACTGTCTAAAATTTTATTCTACCACTGAAACCTCTGCAGCCTGAGGACCTTTACTACCTTCCTGAACTTCAAATTCGACTTTCTGCCCTTCCTCGAGGTTCTTAAATCCTTCAGATTTGATTGCTGAGTAATGCACGAATACATCCTCTCCGTCTTCTTTAGTAATAAATCCATAACCTTTTTGGGTGTTAAACCACTTTACTGTACCTTTTTCCATTAATTTGTTCCTCCTAAAATCCTTTTACTGTCTGTCTCGATTAAACCAGCGTTACGTTTGATGCCTGTGGACCTTTGTTGCCATCGGAAATCTCAAATTCTACTGCTTGTCCTTCTTCGAGATTCTTGAATCCGTCTGACTGAATAGCGGAATAATGTACGAATACATCGTCTCCGTCATCCTTTGTGATAAATCCATAGCCTTTCTGTGTGTTGAACCACTTTACTGTTCCTTTTGCCATTAACTTGTTCCTCCTAAAATTCTGCGCATCAGATGCGCTTGATGGTATAATATACTATAAATAATCCATTCTGTCAAGTAGCCAAAAAAATTGTTTCAAGAAAGTTTTATTGGCCTATTGTTTTTAATTTACGCCTTCTTCTCTCAAGACCGGCAAACAAGATAGCTGCAACCAACATACTTGCTCCAATCGTTTGCATGATCGTCATTCTTTCTCCTATAAATAGAACGGCAAAAAGTGCAGAAAAAATCGGTTCTCCCACAAAAATCAACGCCGTGATGTTGTTTCCCACTTTCCTTTGGTACTTTAACTGAATGATCAAAGCGAGTAGTGTTGGAAATAGAGCCAAGTAAATGGCAACTGAAAAAACTGAAGCCGGTAATATCCAATTACCACCAATTCCTGCAATGGTGTTGATCATTGCCGCCGTAGCAAACTGCCATGTTAGTAAACTCATCTCGTCAATCTTTCTTGATGCCTTTGTGATCATGACAACGTGCAAGGCAAAGAAAACGCCACAGGCAATATTCAACAAGTCACCGACGTTTAACCCACTGATTCCACCGGCCATGAAATAAGACCCGATAATGGCAAAGGGAAAGCCAATTTTCTGGTAGCCGTTCACTTTTTCCCCCTCCATCAAAAAGGCAAAGAGAGGAACAATGACGACGTACAGGGAAGTTAAAAAACCACTTTTAGAAGCTGTGGTCAGAGTAATCCCCCAAGTCTGAGTGAGATAGGCCACGCCAAACACCAACCCCAGAAGAAAGGCCTTTTTAAAGACATGCTTTTTGGTAAAAAACAAAGAAAAAAGTGCCGCCAGCCAAAACCGTATGGCGTTGAACACAAAGGGGGAAATATCCACCAAAAAAAACTTTTGCAACGGGAATGTTGTACCCCAAATCAAAGTCACCAGCAGCAAATAAGCGATTGCCTTCATCCAAAACCTCCAAAGTCCATTTTGACTATCTTAGGGCCTGCTGAAAAACGAAAAACCCGAATTTCCAGACACACAATATTAACAACTAAATGCAAACCCCCTTTTTTTGAAGAGAATGTTCGAAAAACATCGAAAATATTGGATATTTGGGCCAAAAACAAAAAAATAATAAAAAAATTGAGAGAGCTCCGGTAGTAGCTCTCCGAATTTGCCTTCCACTTCGTTTCTTTCACATGAATCTTGGTATTCCAGCTTTTTTGCCCGTTTTGGGCCTTTTTCCTTGCATTTATTATACCATATTTATCCTTTTTTCCCTCTTTTTATGAGGGGTTCGGGGTTTTTTGTTTCATCAATTATTCATTTTTCCCGTTTACCGTTTCTCCACCGGCCTCGTTACTACAACATCAAATCCGGTATCAAAAAGATTTCTATAAACCACTTGCCCGATATTCACCGGTGCTTCCAGTTCAACTTCACGGAGCTTTTCTATGAGTGAAAAGATTTTTGCCTTGGGTATTGCTCCTGTTGTTTTCACACTGGCCAGGGGAAACTCCCCATTGACTACTTTAACATTGGACGTAACTACTCGCCTGGGATCTTTTATTTCGTTAAGGGCGTATTCTTTTCCCCTGGGGCATCTGTTTCCCTTTATTGTAATCTCGTCGCCATCTATTTCGGCTTCCATCTCACAGCCCAGCGGACAGGAGATACAAGTTATTTTTCTTTTTTCCATCATTATACCTCCTCAATCTCAACAAGGATCTCTTCAAGTTCCAACTCTTTAATCTTTTCCTTATGCTCATTTGTGATATGAATATCCACCATCTCGCTGGGTTTTAACCCTAATTCAACCTTTTGGATGATATCCGGACCAATTTTCACCCGGCCTTTGTCCATGTTCTTGGTGGGCCGGATATAAAATTTAAAGGGGTTGTCATCAAGACAACAAAAAAGAGGCGTTAGAGCTCCAATATTTTTTCCTCTTTTTACCGGTATCTGTTTGCATTCTTTAAAGCCTTCTTTTATCATCAGGGCGGCTGCCTTTCCTGCTTCAATGCCTTCTAGTGTTACAAAGTCCACCAAATCGTAAACAGCCACGTTGTTTCCAGCTGCAAATATCCACGGATTAGTAGTTCGTTGATGAGAATCCACCATTACCCCTTTATTCACAGGATCATCTTTCACATAATCTTCAATGAGTTCATTTTCAGGCAACAAGCCAACAGAAAGGATAAGGGTATCACATTTTACTTCCCGCTCTGTTCCGTTTATTGGCTGCATGGTATCAGCAGTAAAATTCATCAGGGTAATAGACTCAAGACGTTCTTTGCCGTGGACTTCAACCACACTGGTTGAGAGTTCCAGAGGGATATCAAAATCATCCAGGCATTGGGCGATGTTTCTTGCTAGTCCTCCGGAATGGGGCATCAATTCTGCAACACCAAGGACATCCATCCCTTCAAGTGTCAGACGTCTGGCCATAATCAAACCAATGTCACCTGAACCTAAGACATAAGCATCTTTTCCGGGTAGATAATTCTGCAGGTTGACGAATTTCTGCGCTACTCCGGCTGTATAGATACCTGCTGGTCTGGTTCCGGGAATTCTCAGGTTACTAAAGGGTCTTTCTCTGGCACCGGTTGTCATGACCAAAGCCTTTGGCTTATAACAGGTTACTCCCTCTACTCCTACTGTAATAACTTCTTTTTTATCCGGATCAACTTTCAGAACAAACTTATCGGAATGAACGGTGATGTCATTTTGAGATATTTGATGCTTATACCGATCGGCGTATTCGGGACCGGTGAGTTCCTCTTGAAAAACGTGAAGGCCAAAACCATTATGAATACACTGATTTAAAACACCGCCGGTTCTTTCTTCACGTTCTATTAAGATGGTCTCACATCCCTGTCGTGTCAACTCCACTGCGGCTGCCATACCAGCTGCTCCACCGCCAATAACCAATGCATCCAGTTTTATCTCTCTCATGTTCTCACCTTCCCGGATAACAACTTTGTGTTGCCGGTCCTGTATTTTATTTCATTCAACGGTTTATCCAATTCCCTGGCCAATATTTCGGCTATTCTCGCTAGACAAAATCCTCCCTGACACCTGCCAAAACCGGCTCTTGTTCTAAACTTCACACCATCAATGGTTCTTGCCCCCCTGTGTATTGCCTCAACGATTTGAGCTTCGGTGATTTTGTTACAAACACAGACCACTTTTCCGTATCGTTCGTCTTTCTGAACCATTTCTTCCCATACCTGAGGATCATCCTCTGGTAGTGCGGGGTAAGGATCCAGTACAGGGTTGAAGTCAGGTCTTTTATCCAATGAAACCCCGGCCTCTTCAATAATAACTTTCTCAACCAGATATTCTGCTATAGCAGGTGCTGCGGTTAATCCGGGGGATCTCATGGCTGCTGCATTGATAAAACCTTTGATATTCGTTCTTCCGATGACAAAATCCTTTTGGGGGTCTTCCGGTCTTAATCCGGCAAATATCTTCACTGTTTGAGAAAAATCTAAACCATTAACCATTGAGGAGGTTTTACGCCTGACTTCATTTAATCCTTCTGAACTTGTTGAAGTATCTTCCTTTTGATCTACATCCATATCTTTTGCCGTTGGGCCAAGTAATATACCTCCGTCTACGGTAGGAAGAACAAGCACTCCTTTTGATTGCTTTGTGGGTACAGGAAATAAAATGTTTGTCACGATTGGACCAAGTTTTTTATCCAAAAGGATGTATTCCCCTTTTCTGGGATGCAAAACAGGGCAATGAGCACCTGCCATCTGAGCGATCTTATCAGCATAAAGCCCTGCTGCATTAATCACAATATCGCAAGGATATTCTTCTTTATCTGTTTTGACAATCTTTACAGTTTTCCCGATTTCATTTTCAGCAGTTTCAATATCAATAACTGTTTCACCAGGTTTAAATTCCATCCCATTTAAAACGGCATTTTCAACCGCTGCGATGGCAACCATCCATGGCTCTGTAATTCCCGCTGAGGGACACCAAAAACCGGCCTTGACGGATTCGTTGATGTTTGGGTTTCTTTTTATGATTTCAGCTCTATCATGTATCTCACAACCTTCAACTTTGTTTCCCTCTGCCTTTTCCATTAGTTCATCCAGATGAGGCAATTCTCCATCTTCAAAGGCAAGAACATAGGAACCAATTCGTTTCAGATCAAAACCCAATTCTTTGGCTAATTTCGTGTACATTTTATTTCCCTTGGCGGCAAAACGTCCTCGTACGGAGTTAACAGGATCATCATAACCACCATGAACAATAGCTGAATTCGCCTTGGTAACACCCCATCCCGCATCTTCTTCCTTATCAATAAGGGTCACACAACAGTTGTACTTCGTCAGTTCTCGTGCAATCAGTGATCCAACTACTCCCGCTCCAATCACAACCACTTTTGGTATGTCATTCATAATTCTCCTCCCGTTAAAAAAACAAAAAGACACCGCGATGATACGAATCAACGAGGCGTCTTTTATTCTCTTATGCCCTAATGGTATTCAATTTTTTTAATACTACAATTTATTATACCATAAAACAGAAAATCATACTATTATCTGGTATATGGAAGTAAAGCCATCTGTCTTGCTCTTTTAATAGCAGTTTTAATTGTTCTTTGATGTTTTGCACAACTGCCGTTTATCCTTCTGGGAATTATTCTCCCTTTATCGGAGACATATTCTTTTAAGAAGTTTAAATCCTTATAATCGACAAAATTTGTGCCTTTTGCACAAAGAGCACACTTCCTTCTTTTTCTTCTTCTGAATTTCTGATTTCTTGTGTTTCTTCCTCTATTTGTGTTTTGAGCCATTTACTTTCCTCCTCATTCCTTTTATCAAAACGGCACTTCGTCGTCTTCTGATTCACCGGGTCCGTCAAAAACCTCTTCGTTATTCGTAATCATATCATCGTTGTCAAAAGGTCTGTTGGGCGTATCGTAAGAACCGCCACCCTTACTGTCGTATTCCTGAGCCCTCTTCTTTGTTTCCATAAAGTTGAGTTTTTCGGCAATGATATCAGTAAAATACTTTGTGATACCATCTGCTCCTTGGAATCGGGAGGTCTGGATTCTTCCCTCAGCCATTATCAGCCGACCCTTTGAAAGGTAATTGTTGACAAATTCTGCTAATTTTCCAAAAGCAACAATTCTAAGAAAATCTGCATCCTGACTGTTCTGTGAATTTCGTTTGAACTGCCTGTCAACTGCCAAGGTAAACTTTGCAATCATCGTCCCATTTGAAGCGTATGAAACTTGAGGATCAGCAGTTAGTCTTCCCACCAAAATTACCTTGTTATAACTGATTGACATGATTTATTCGCCTTTTTCCTCTACATCAAATTCAGGTTCAGTGTCTTCTTGAACAGCTTCTTCTACAACTTCCTCTGAAGTGTCCTCAATTTCAACGGTACCGTTCAGACGATTTTGAATGACCTTTTTTCTCTCTTCCTTTTCAATATCCTCTCTTCTGACGATTTGCTTTCGAATAAATTCAGGGGATACATGGAACAAATTTTCAAGAGGTTCCAACTCTGAACCATCCGCTCTGAAAAGAATGACGGTGTAATCGCCTTCATCCAATTTACTTTTTGGGAGGGTATAAGCCAGTTTCCTAATACCCCATCGGTCCACTTTCTCAACCTTACCGTTAACGCGTTCCTCAATCACCTTTTTAACCCTTTCAACTCCCTCTTCCCTTTGTTCATCCGGGAGTCTCGGATCGGTGATAAACATTAATTCATAAATTCTCACTTTTTACCTCCTACGGTCTTTTGGTCTTCACTTTATTCGTGAAAACAGGATTTGCCCTATGATTATATCATAGTCAAAAGAATCACCAAGTAACAATTTTATTAATTAGTTCTTGATCAAAAAAAATTCGTTTTCTTTACCCAAAGGGTCGTCCCTTTCAAATTATTTGCCATTGCTTCAAGCACATCCGGATTAATGGTGTTGTTAAACACCAAAAAATGTGCAGACCCGGATCCTGTCATTCCTTTTAAGATTAAATCTTCACACTTGATGTCTGTAAACTTCTCCATGAATGTCTCATATGTTGGTAACTCCAGTTCCTCCGCAGCCTTTTCGAAATCGTTGAAGGTCAACGTGGTCTCACCCTCTTTAAGAGCGTCATAAGTCCTGTAAAGTTCCTCTTCAGGTACCCAGGATTCCACATCCTCATCTTCCCAATCATCCAAAACGGGGTCGTTGATCGCCTCTTCAACATGATCATCATCGAAATCGGTCACATGTTCCACATCTTCCACATTATCCCAATCCTCAAATCTCAAAGAATCGATAATGGAATACATTTTTGGAGTCGAAAAGGTTACACTTGGCTGACATACTATCACAGGATAAGGAGGCAGGGAATCAAGTGGTTTGATTTTATCACCTCTGCCCCTCCCCAAAGCGGTATTACCATAAAGGAAAAAGGGTACATCTGAACCGATTTGCTCTGCGATTTCCAACATGCTTTCAAATGGAATGTCGTATTTGGCAGAAAAATATTTGATTAACTCCGCGGCATCTGAACTGGCGCCTCCCAAACCGGATTCAGGGGGTAACCTTTTTGTTAAAGTAATATCATATCCATTTATTTTTTTTCCTATATGCTTCTCTACAGCTGTTAAAACACGAAACAAAGTGTTTTTTTCATTCCATTTCAAATCCGGTTTGAATGGAATCTGTTCTTCATAAAATACCTTAAAGGTATTATCCTTAACACCATTTTCAACGATATAAATATCATCGTGTATCTCTATTCTTTGAAAAAGCGTGATAATATCATGAAAACCATCGGGTCTTTTATCCAGGACATCCAAATACAAATTAAGCTTCCCATAAGCGCGTAAATGTTCCTGTGTACTCAAAGAATGTTCACTCTCCCTCAATCAAGCCAACTTAAATGTTGCTGGACTTCTGTTTTACGAGATGAATTCGGAAATTTTTCAAGGAAATCGGTGAAAATTTGTTTTGCTTTATCGTTTTCAGCCATCTTTTCATAACATAGTCCAATGTAAAAATAAGCCACATCAACCTTTTGAAAATCCGGATACTTTGTCAACAAATTAAAGAAGATATTCTTTGCTTGATTATAATTCTGCGCGTTATAATAAAACAGCGCGTAATCCTGCATGGCCCACGGGGTTTTTGGGGATTTTGGGAAATCAGATATCAAGGTATCAAAATTGGTAATCATCTGAGGTTCATTTCCCTGACTCATAAAATATTTCCCCCTGATATACAACACAGCTGCTTTGGAAATAGCGGACAACCTGTCGTAATTAATATCTCGAACAAAATTATAGGCGGTTAACAAATCCCCTTTTTTCATATAAACTTCTGCTTTTAAGAACATCAATTCATCTTTCAATGTTAATTCTGTTGTAGCTTGTATTTGAGTGTCAAGTTCTTGTATAAGGGCATCCAGATTCGCATTTGGATTGTTAATCATCAAATCATATTTTCTCATAACGGAGGTTGAAATATATCGTCCGGTTTTATCATTTGCGATGATCCAGTCATATTGCTTTACAGCACTGTTGATATCGCCCATCATTGTATAACACTCTGCAAGATAAAAGGCCCCATTCAAGGCGGCATCCAAATCTTCTACCGTGTATTGTTTCAATTGATTAAATTGCCCAACAGCTGCCGGGTAATTCTCCAATTCCATTTCCACAATACCCAGATTTAAGATAGTTTGCAGTCTTTCCTTCTCATTCGCATTTTTCAAGGCGTTTTCATAAGATCGTTTTGCCTCTTGATAATTTCCCAATTGGAAATACAAGTCCCCTTCAAATAAATAACCCTTATAGGTGTAGTCTCTATTCCCGGAACTTATGACACGGCTGATATAATCAAAAGCTGCCGGTGAATTATTGCGTTGTTTATTTAAGACAGCCATCAGATAATTGACTTCGTTAAAATACATCCCTGTTGAAAGTACCTGATTAAGCAATACTTCCGCTTGCGAATAGCGATTGGTGTTCATATATACTTTGGTGGTTTCCAAATCCAATTCAGTCTTTTTTTCAGGAAATTTCGATTTAATATTGTTAAGAAAAGTTAGTGTTTTCGTTGAATCATTGCTTTCTCCTAAAGCCTGAAGGCATGTTTTTGCAATCTCAAAAGCTTCCTGTTTGTAATTGACATAACCCGTATCAACTGCCTTTTCCCATTGGGCAATGGCTTCAGATATATTTCCGGTTTCATAAGCCAACCACCCCAAAACATTCAAAGCCTCCATTCTTTCTCTTTCTCCTGTGGATGATAGTAACTCGTTTTCAATATACCTTTTTGCGTTGTTGTAGTCTCCTGTTCTATACAACAATTGAACATGTTGTGAAAATATTTCATTTTTATACCTGGAACTTCCAAAATCCCTGACTAATTCCTGGGATTCCTCCAAGGCTTCTTTGTAATACTTCAGATTGATCATGGCGTTGATAGTTCTGTATATACTTGCCGCTACCAAATCTCTGTTCTGACCAAGTGAAGCTGCCTTTTCAAAAGCCAAAATAGCAGCCGGATAGTTTTTTTGTTCGTAAAGAATTAAACCTTTGTAATAGGATGCCGTACCGGTAAGATCGCCCCGGGTTATTTGATCAAATGCAGTGACTGCACCAGAAAAGTCGCCTCTTTGTTTTAGTATCATACCCCTGAGTAACAGCGCATCTTGTTTGTATTCATCAAATGATGAAAGCTTATCCAAATTGAAAATAGCTTGATTAATGTAATTCGCCTTCAAACTTTCGGGAGATGTTTCAATCAGATAATAATAGGCATAGATAAGAGAGTACAAAGAATATGGGTACTCCGGACTGCTCTCCATTAAAACGCCCATGGCCTTTTCATATTCCTCTATTGCCAGATTATAACTGCCTTTGTAAAAATAAGCATCTGCCAATACCACATGCGCCTTCCCTTCAAAATCTAAGTTTCCGGGATTGTTAAGCAGCAGACGGTTTACCGATTCCAAAGAAGCATCCAACAATGACAAGTCATTTAGGTTATTTGCATATTCTATCTGCTGTTGTAAACTCTTCAGCTCCATTAGCAATTCATTGGTTGTTTTTGAAAAAACAAACCCACCAAGAAAAGTAATCATTAATAGGCATACGATGATGATTTTCGATTTTATACTCAAAGACATACATCCCTTCATACAATTTGATTCTCTATCATAAATTTGTCAATTTCATCTTCCCTGATTTCTTTCAAATCACCGGGTTTTTCGATCCCGAATAATGTAAACGTTCCCACTCGGATTCTCTTTAGATAAACTACCTTGTGGCCAATATGTGAACACATTCTCTTTACTTGACGTTTTTTCCCTTCTCTAATCACAATGGTAATCCATGAAAAATTCCCCTCAGATCCTTTTATCTCCAAACGGGCAGGTGCAGTTGTAAATTGTTTTAATTTCATGCCTTTTTTAAACCGTTTTACATCCTCATCTCTTGGCAGTCCACGGACCTTAGCCAAGTATTCTTTTTCGACTTTCATCTTTGGATGAAGAACCTTGTACGTTAAATCACCGTCGTTGGTTAAAATTAACAGACCTTCGGTGTCTTTATCCAATCTCCCCACAGGATGCACCCTAACCGTTATGTTGTAATGTCTCTTCAGGAAATCATTGATGGTAGGTGTTTTAAACGGATCTTTCAAAGCGGTAATATAGCCTGTGGGTTTGTTAAACAAATAATATCGCTTGTTTTCCAAATCAATGGGCTTACCGTCCACTTCGATGATATCTTTCTCTCCATCCACTTCCTTAAAAAATTCCTTGACAATTTCAGAATTGACCTTTACCCGACCGGATTCAATGAGCTCTGGGGCTTTTCTTCTACTGGTAACTCCTGCTTTTTGAATATAACGTTCAAGCTTCATGAATAGCCACCTTTAAAAAGGCTCCAATAGAACAACTGAAAGCCCAATCTTTCTTGTGGAAACCGCAAACTCCACCAACAAATGATCTTTGAAATCGTGAATTTCACTTTTAATAAAGTATCTAGTCTTAAATTCAAAACTGCCGAGAAACTTATCCAATGTATCTTGGCTACTATAACTGTTGATTACCGGTAAACCGATTGACATCTCAAACAACCAAGGATCAAGAAAGTACTGGGCGTAGACACCTGCACCGAACCAGTAATCACTTCTGTCCCAAGCCGTCTGTTGTGCTTCAGATGAACCCGGTGTGGCATCAAGGGTGTAATCAGAATAGAAACTGCCAAACTCAAAAGTGGAATAAAGTCCAAAACGATACCCCTCAATCCCGTCACGTCTTCCGAGAAGGGGAATCATGGCATCCATATCAAAATTCCAAAAAATCGTCGGTGTTGCTGATTCTTCCGATTCCGAGTTGATAAACTGTGGGTGATACGTTACATCCAGTTCTATGATATCGTTAAAATCATTAAATAAACCCACATCCAAGTTAATGCCATGTTTGGTCTGATCAGAAGGTGCAAAGCGGTATCCGGCACCAATCTCAAACATCATACCTAAGCTTGTCCCAGCAAAACAAAGCAGAACTACAACAATCAATATGAAAGATTTTTTGTTCATTCCATTATACTCTTTTTTGATAACTGGTGCCGACAACATCAATCACCCCTTTAAGGGTCAACAGCGTCAGGGTATAATTCAACGATGACGTATCCAATTGCGATCTGTCCGTTAATGTATCAAAATCAGAAACTCCTTCTTTTATCAAACCAAACACCAACCGCTCTTCATCGTTCATATCCTGAACGGCCCTTTTTTCAAGAGTCTCCTGCAGTTCTTCATTTTGTAAAGGCGAAAAAGAATCAGGGTACTCTTCAAAAATATCCTCGGTACATGTAACCAATTTTGCCCCTTTTTTAATCAAATCATTAGTACCACCCGAACTGTAAGCATTTATCTGCCCGGGTATGGCAAAAACATCTCGATTTTGTTCTAATGCACATCTGGCAGTGATCAAGGACCCGCTCTTTTTAGCCGCTTCAACAACCAATACCCCTCGACTCAAACCGGAAATAATCCGATTTCGTCTTGGAAAATAATAGGTCCTGGGTCTCTCCCAAGGTAAATATTCACTGATAATACAACCATTTTGGATGACCTTTTTATAAAGCCCTTCATTCGACTTAGGATAAACAATATCAACACCACATCCCAAAACTCCGATTACCTTACCGTTGTATTCTAATGCCTTTTTATGGGATAAGCTGTCAATTCCAAATGCCAAACCGCTGACGATACAAATACCTTTCTCAACAAGAAGTGGTACGATCATATCTACGGTGAGCTTTCCATAATGGGTGTTTTTTCTGGATCCAACCACAGCAAATTTCATCAAATCCATATTCAATACATCAACTTTTCCCTTTACGAACAAACACCAAGGAGGATCGTTAATCTCTCTTAATATGGGGGGGTAATCCTCATCCTCATAGGTAATGATTCGTAGGTCTTTTCTCGTATGACATTTTTCAAGCCTTTCGATAACCGAAACGATCTCTTGAATATCTACTTTAAAAGGTAATCGCAGAGAATCATTTCCTAAAACCCTTAAGGAATCGTAGTTTTCGAAAAGCTTTTTTAAATCATTAAAATTTAATGCTAATTTTGCAGCAACGGCTATTTTCTCATTTCTGTTCAAGTACCATTCACCCGTTTATAGTATATAGGCTGACAAATCCCGGTCTTTGACCAGCTCAGCCATATTATCCCGAACGCACTTCTTATCCACTACCAATTTATTTAACGTGGGATCCGGTGCCTTGAAGGAAACTTTTTCCAAAATCCTCTCCATGACTGTGTAAAGTCTTCTTGCACCAATGTTTTCTAAATCCTCGTTCAGTTGGAAAGAAACTAAAGCAATCTCTTCAAGCCCCTCATCTGTAAATTCAATCTCAACGCCGTCAGTCAATAACAGAGCCTGATACTGCTTGGTCAGGGAATTCTTGGGTTCAGAAAGAATTCGTTTAAAATCATCTTTTGTCAAAGATTCCAATTCTACTCGAAGGGGGAACCTCCCTTGAAGCTCAGGCATGAGATCGGATGGTTTGGTTACATGAAAGGCGCCTGCCGCAATAAACAAGATGAAATCCGTTTTGATCATACCGTATTTTGTCATGACTGTTGCACCTTCTACGATGGGCAATAAATCTCTTTGCACACCACCTCTTGAAACATCAGGCCCGGATTTTGAACCTTCTCCGGCTACCTTGTCTAACTCATCGATAAAAACAATACCCTGGTTCTGTGCTAAATCGATACCATCGGCAACGATCTTGTCGGAGTCAATCAGCTTTTCAGATTCAATTGGTAGTAAAATCTTTCTTGCTTGTTTAACCGTCACACGTTTCGTAACCTTCTTTTTCGGCATTAAATTCCCAAACATGCCTTGCATATCGATACCAATATCTCCCAAATCTCCGCCAATCATACCAATTTGCGGTGAGTTGGATTGCTCGATTTCAATATCGATAAATCGGTCCTCAAACTCTCCCTTTCGAAGTTTCTGGACAATCTCTTCTCGATTCCATTTGGTTTCAGTTTCTTCTTCTTTCTTTTCAACTGAAGGTTGTGACGGCTGTTGTGATCCTTGGAAAAATTGGCCGAAGATATTTCCCAAATTCTGTTGATTTCTTTCTTTCTTTCCGGGATGAAGAATGGCATCAACAATGATCTTCTCAACCTCTGTTTGTGCAAGCAAGGCAACCTTTTCCATCTCTTCATGCTTCAGTTTGTTGATGGAAGATTCAACCAATTCCCTGATCATGCTCTCCACCGATCTGCCAACATAACCCACTTCTGTAAATCGCGTAGCCTCCACCTTTAAAAAAGGTGAATCAGACAGATTGGCCAAACGCCTTGCAATTTCCGTTTTACCCACACCAGTAGGCCCAATCATCAGGATATTTTTTGGAAAGACTTCCTCTTTCATCTCATCATCCAATTGCTGTCTCCTAATTCTATTTCTAAGAGCTATGGCAACCGATTTCTTTGCTTCATCCTGTCCGATAATGTATTTGTCAAGTAATTCTACAATCCGCTTTGGTGTCAACTCTTCTCTTTTTGGTAATGCCTTTGCCACTTTACTATTCTCCTCTCTGAATATATATTTCTCCTGTTTCATCAAGATAGATTCGATTCCCGTTGATATAAACCTCTTCATCAAACGTGTTGCTAGTTTCTGTTGAGGCTTCCAAAATGGCGTATATATTAGCTCTCGTGTCATAGGTAGACAAATTTTTCAAAGAATGCAACTCCGATATTTTCTCGCGATATTGTTCTTCCAACAAACTAATCACATTCCAAATCATGAAAAAAGCCGCTGAAAATACAATCAGAAAACAGATGCCGGAAATAAATCCTTGCTTCTTTGATTCCATTCTTGTTCCCTTTTTCTCAACCTTCCACATACCCAATATACGGAAGATTTCTAAACTTTTGCTCAAAATCAAGCCCATAGCCCAACAAGAATCTATCCTGAGTCTGGAATCCAACGTATTTGGGTGTAATCGCAAAATGATTCTTTTCATACTTGTCCACAAGGGTCGCCACTTCCAGTGTAGCCGGCTTATATCTTGATAGGTAATTCAAAATATATTTCAACGTTCGACCGGTATCCAAAATATCCTCAATCACAATCACATTCTTCCCTTGAACGGGTTCATCGATCCAAGATTTTACGTTGATTCTGCCCGAAGATTGGGCTCCTTTGTAACTGGCAACTTGTATGAATGAATAACTCACATCCATATTGATTTCAAGTAATAACTGAGAATAAAAATGAACTGAACCCTTTAATACGCAAACCATATGCAATGGTGACTTGAGACCTGCATAATCTTCACTGATCTGTTGCCCCATCTCCTTTATTCTCTTGGTGATTGTTTCTTCACTGTAAAGGATTTTTATCTTTTCTCTGGATATCTCCATTTCTTTCGGCTTAAATCAGCCTCCCCCCTTTAATTCAAATAGGAATCAAATAACTTTTTAACCTTTTCTTCCATCCAATCAAGACGGTTTACTGCATTAGCTTTATCCTGAGCATGAATATTCATATAGGCTTTTATTTTAGGTTCCGTCCCAGAAGGTCTGAATACACATTTATCTCCATTATGAAAAAGAGCTGCAACCACATCGGCCTTTAACTCTCCTTTTTCTCTCAAATAATCTTTTAGCCTAATACCATCTTCCCAATTCAGAAGCGTTTTATCTGTTCTCAAGGAACGCATGAAATCTTTTAACTTGTTCATCCCATCCACTCCTTCTGCAGTATGGGTTAAAAGGCGTTCTAAGTAGTATCCATAGAGATTACGAATCTTATCAAGTCTTGTAAAGAGGCTACCATCACGTTCAACATCCAACAATAACAAAGCCAAAAGCCCTGCTGTAGAACAGGCATCTTTGTCCCCGGCATGCTTACCAAAAAGATATCCATAACTTTCTTCAAAACTAAACAGGGTATCGATTCCTTTTGATTGTAATTCTACCGATTTATTTCCCAGATACTTAAAACCCGTCAAAGTTTCATATACATTCAAATTGTACGATTTTGCCATGGGTTTTACGGCATCTGTGGTAACAATGGTCTTTAAAATGACCTGCTTACCTTTGAAATCATTGATTCCTTTTTTTCTTAGAATATAATCTAAAAAGAGAATTCCCAACTCGTTACCCGTCAAAGGCCTATACTCTCCTTGATATTCAATAAAAACTCCCAAACGATCCGCATCTGGATCGGTTGCAATTAACGCCTTCGGTTTTGGCAACATATTTTTGGCTTTGTTTAAAGCCATTTTAAACGCATCTGGATCCTCTGGATTTGGAACTGTTACAGTTGGAAATTTTGAATCAGGTATCATTTGTTCTTCAACCACCTGAACATTCATACCGTAAGCTGTCATGATCTTTGGAACAAATCTAGCTCCTGTCCCATGTAATGGTGTATAAATCACTGAAATTTCGGGTGCTTCGCCTTTTCGGTAAACTTTTAAAGTGTCTAATTCGGTAAACACTTCAGAATAATATGCATGAATAACATTTGCTCCCACCCTCTCTATCTTTTCCGGGTTGGGTATTTTTTTATCTTTATCCAAAAACGAAAACGTTTTTATCAACTCGTTTAGTTGTTCAACCTTATCAGGAATATACTGAACGCCATTTTCATCGTAAAGCTTGAATCCGTTGTATTCTTTGGGATTATGACTGGCTGTTATCACGATACCGGTATCACATTTAAGATATTTCACTGCAAAGGAAAGGATTGGTGTGGGAACCGGTTCATCAAAAAGAAAGACTTGACATTGGCCTGCAGAAAGCGCTGTTGCAGCCTCAATGGCAAAATCCTTAGAACACCTTCTTGTATCATATGCAATCACAACTCTTTTAGAATGAATTCTAATCGCTTTGCAAATTCTTTTGATCCAAAAATCGTTAATACCATTGGTCCCAGCCCTTATCTTAGAACGCAACCCGCCCGTACCAAATTCGGCTTCCATGGAAAACCGCTCATATAACTCTGATTTAAACACATCAAAAGGCAATCCAGCCATTGAATCCAAATCTTCTTTCATCCAACCCGAAGAGGCTTCTAACCATCTATCGTATTGTCGCTTCAAATCTTCATACTTCGGCAAATTCGTCACCTCTTTGATCTCAACCACTCATGTTAAACGATTATACCATGAAGAACCACTATAATTAGGACCCTTAAATTTGAGATGGTTAATATAGTAAAATGCAATTTTTTGCTTATTTTTATGAGGATTTAAGACTTAAAAACAAAACTTCTTTTTTAATTTTTACTATTATGTAATATATCAGTAAATTTCTATAACACGTTCTTACTTTTAATTATTTTTATGATATAATAGGCAAAATTTGAGGAGGATGAAAACAATGACGTTCTCTAACGAAGGTTTTAAGCTTAACAAAGGAATATTGTTGCACGTTATCGTGATTAGCAGCCCCGCTTATCGGGGGAGCTAAGGTCTTTTGCTAGGCTGAGCACCTTTATGAGAGGCGGGGAATTCGAAAAAGATTCCCCGCCTCTTTTTTTTTACCCATACAAGCTTTTCCGGAAAGGCTTTTGGAACAATAAAAGGGACAAGAAGTCCAAAATCTGAGGAGGATTTATGATGAAAAAGTTTAGTGTCGTTTTGTTAGTGTGTTTAATGCTGATGGGTACTCTTTTCAGTGCAGAGGAACCAAGTGAAGTCAAGCTGGCCGCTGTTTTTTCAATGACCGGAGGGGCAGCCGCTTATGGGCAAATGACCTATCAAGGGGTTCAGGTAGCTATGGAATTATTCCCCGAAATCCTTGGTTTACCTGTAAAAATGGTCGTTATGGACACAAAGAGTGACAAAGTAGAAGCCGCAAATGGTGTTCGAAGAGCCATTGAAAACGAGAATGCGCTGGCTATCCTGGGAAATATCATCAGTGGAAACAGTCTTGCCGGTGGTGCTGTGGCAGAGGAACTGAAAACTCCTATGGTATCACCCACTTCCACCAGCCCAATTGTAACTGAAGGAAAAGAATACGTGAATAGAGTCTGTTTCTCAGACGATTTCCAAGGGCAAGCTGCTGCTAAATTACTCTATAATCTTGGAGATAGAACTGTTGCTGTTTTTGTAGATGTTGAACAGGATTATGCGGTATCCCTGGCCAATTATTTTAAAAAGACATTTGAAGGACTTGGCGGGTCACTTTTCTACGAATATTACAGAACAGGAGACCAAGACTTCTCTGCACAGGTATTGGATGCCATGTCTAAAAGTGTAGATGCATTCTACCTGCCCGGTTACTATACGGAAATCGCCCTGATCTGTTCCCAGGCATATGATAATGGTTTCTACGGCAACCTCGCCACCGGAGACGGAGCATACGCCGATGAGACAGTTGAAATTGGTGGAGAAGCCGTTGAAGGACTCTATCTGACAGCCGGTTATCACGCCGATTCTCCTGCATTTAATGAGAATGCAGAATTATTCCTGAAAGCCTATGCAAAAAAATATCCTGGAGAAAAACCTTCAATGTTTGCCGGTCTAGGCTTTGATGCCTACCTGGTTTTAAAAGACGCCATCGAAAGAGCCGGCGAATTGGATAGAGAAAAGGTTGCAAAAACACTCAGAGAAACAAAGAATTTCCCCGGTTCCACCGGATTCATCACCATCACGAGTGAAGGAAATGCCGAAAAATCCGTTGTAATCGTAAAGATTGAAGACGGACAGTACGTATACGATTCCGTAATCAATCCATAACATAATATAGATGCCCAAGCTTATTTTAAGAGCTTAGGTATAGGATTTAGGGTTTAGGGTTTAGAGGATTGAGGGGCGGGAGAGATTTAATTGGGTTTTTTCCAGACCCAAAACCCTATACCCCAAAACCCTGTTTTCCAATGAATCATAACCCGTTAAAATCTCGGAGGGTTGAAAACGGGTTTTTCGAAAGGGGTGTTGTTGTTGAAAGTCGAGATTTTCATACAGCATATGATAAATGGTTTTAGTCTAGGTTTATTGTATGCACTGATCGCTGTCGGATATACGATGGTCTATGGCATTTTAAAACTCATTAATTTTGCTCATGGTGAGATTTTTATGATGTCCACCTATTTCACCTTTTATGCCATTACGTTGTTCGGATTGCCATGGTGGCTTGGAATGGCAGTAGGCATTGCGGGAGCTGCCTTACTCGGTATGAGTGTTGATAAGATTGCCTATAAACCGTTGAGAAATGCGCCGCGTATCTCAGCGCTGATTACGGCAATTGGCGTATCAATGTTTTTACAGAGTCTGGCAATTGTTATTTTTGGAGGCATACCGGAATCGTTTAGAAACGTTTTTCCGGATTTTTTCACTAAGATTTTCACCATTGGCGGGGAAGTCATCGAGGCTCGTGGTAGAGAAATTGTGGTCAACGCCATAAGGATTCCAAGCATCACCATCATCACGTTTGTCGTAACACTTATAACATTTCTGATCCTTTGGTTCATCCTCTACAAAACCAAAGCAGGGATGGCCATGAGGGCAGTATCCATGGACGCAAAAGCCGTTTCTTTGATGGGGATCAGTGTTAATAAAACCATCGGCCTGACATTTGCCCTGGGCTCTGCCCTGGCGGCTGTGGGAGGAATCCTTTGGGTGGGAAAATACCCTCAAGTTTGGCCAATAATTGGATTCATGCCGGGTCTTAAGGCATTTGTAGCAGCGGTAATTGGCGGGATCGGTTCAGTGGCAGGGGCTATCATTGGGGGGATTTTACTGGGACTTATAGAAATCCTGGCTGTAGGATTAATGCCTCAAATGGCCGGTTATCGAGATGCCTTTGCCTTCATCTTGCTAATCGTTCTCCTGTCATTCAGACCCAGCGGCATCATGGGTAAGAAAGAATTAGTGAAGGTGTGATGGCTTTGGATAAAAAAACAATCAGCGTAAAAGCGCAAATCATCTTGACCGTTCTTTTTATCATTGGTGTCTGCATTCTATTTTTTATTGCAGAGGAAAATTTGAACAGCTACATGATCAGAATTGTCTCATTGATCGGTATTTTCGGTATCATGGCAGTTAGTCTCACTCTTATCAACGGTGTATCTGGCATGTTGTCCTTGGGACACGCCGGTTTTATCGCCATAGGCGCATATGTGGCTGCATTGTTGACTATGAGTGTTCAGCAGAAAGAAGCTTCCTTTATCCTCATGGGTGTTGCCTATCCAATTAACACCGAGGCTCTCTCAAGTATTCCATTCTTCTGGGCAACAATTGCCGGGGGATCTGTGGCAGCTTTGATGTCCTTTATTGTGGGCTGGCCCACCTTGAGAATGTCCGGGGATTATCTGGCCATCACATCACTGGGATTTGCTGAGATTATCAGAATCTTTTTATTGAATTGGAACCGAATCACAAACGGATCTTTGGGATTAAAAGGAATCCCCTCCTACACCAATATTTGGTGGTCCTGGGGATGGTTGCTGATCACATTACTGATTATAGGCAGTTTCGCCAAAAGCTCATATGGCAGAGCCCTGAGAGCCATTCGGGATGATCCCATCGCTGCAAAAGCCATGGGAATCAACGTGTTCAAGCATCAGCTCACCTCATTTGTTGTGGGCGGTTTTTTTGCAGGGGTTGCCGGCTCACTATATGCCCACTGGTTGACATCTATCGACCCCAAGCCCACTACTTTAGGTATTATGCTCACCTTTAACATCCTGATCATGATCGTCTTGGGCGGACTGGGAAGTCTTTCGGGAGCCGTTCTGGGCGCCGGTTTATTTGCCGTTCTCTCGGAATTCCTCCGATTTGTAGAATCTGATATGACTCTATTTGGTTTTACCATTGCAGGTATTTCCGGTATGAGAATGCTGGCCTTTTCAGCCCTTTTCATTATTATCATGATATTCTGGCAAAAAGGCATTATGGGGCGAAATGAATTGACCTGGAATGCGCTTTATCGGACCATGCAGAGGTTTAAAAGGGGCGTGAACCATGAAAAATAATCAGAAAAAAGGCATAATGACCATTGACAATATGACCATGCGCTTTGGCGGATTAGTCGCCGTTGAAAATTTTAAAGCATCTATTGAAAAAGGTGAAATATTGGGATTGATCGGCCCCAACGGTGCGGGAAAAACAACGATATTCAACGTGATAACGGGTGTATACAAACCCACACACGGGCACGTATACTTAGAAGATAAAATTATCGATAACTACGAACCGCATTTTATAACACACTTTGGAATCGCCAGAACCTTTCAAAATATCCGATTGTTTAAAACCATGACCGTCACAGAAAACCTTCAGGCCGCCATGCATTATGAATTGGCAAATACAAAACCGGATAAGATCATGAATAAATGGAAAGGAACCAAAAAAGGAGCCACTGATCTATGGTTTTGGAAATCGGTATTCAAATTTGGTTACTTTAAAAAGGAAAGAGAACAACAGAAAAAGGCTGAAAACATCCTGAAAAAATTAAGTATGCTAAAACACAAGGATGAACCGGCAGGATCACTTCCATATGGCGAGCAGCGAAAGCTTGAAATAGCAAGAGCACTTGCAACAACGCCAAAACTGCTGCTGTTAGACGAACCGGCAGCAGGCATGAATCCCTCCGAATCGGTTGCGTTGATGAGCCTTGTCAGAAAGATTCGAGATGAATTCGACGTAACCGTATTTTTAATCGAACATGACATGAAATTTGTCATGGGTTTGTGTGAGAGAATTATCGTTTTGGATTACGGCAGGGAAATCGCCATGGGAAAACCCGAAGAAATCAGATCCAACCCCAAAGTCATCGAGGCTTATCTTGGAGAGGAGTGGAAAGATGTCGTCATCAGCTGAGGTAATGCTTCAAATAACGGATTTTAGTATTAATTACGGGCCTATTAATGCGGTGAACAACATCACCATTGAAGTGCCCGCCGGTAAGATCGTCACATTAATCGGGGCAAATGGTGCCGGAAAAACATCCACTCTAGCGGGAATCAGCGGGCTGGAAAAAGTGAAAACAGGAACGGTGAAATTTCGCGAAGAACCAATCACCAACATGGCCCCGCATACCATTACTCAGTTAGGTATCGTTCATGTACCTGAAGGACGGCGTATCTTTTCGGGATTAACAGTTAAGGAGAACTTGACCATGGGCGCTTTCAACAGAAAAGACAAAATGGGCATAAAAAAGGATCTGGAATGGATTTTTTCGCTTTTTCCCATATTAGAGGAAAGGCTGAACCAACCGGGAGGTACCCTTTCAGGAGGTGAGCAGCAAATGCTCGCCATTAGCCGAGGCCTCATGAGCAATCCGAAATTGATGATGCTGGATGAGCCCTCTCTGGGCCTTGCTCCCCTGCTGGTTAAAGAAGTTTCCGAAGTCATAGAGAAGATAAACAAAGAAGACGGTGTAACCATCCTTTTAGTTGAACAAAATGCCGCTTCGGCATTGTCTATCTCCGATTACGCGTACGTTATCGAAACCGGAGAAATTATAATGAAGGGTGACGCAAAAGCCCTTCTATCAAACCCGGATGTGCAAAAGGCATATCTGGGAATGTAACAACTTTTAAAAAACCTTCCTTGAAAAGGGGCAGATGAGTTTGACTTATCTGCCTTTTTTACAGCTTCTTCCAGCAATATTCAAAGCCGTTGTCATCTTTAAACACAATTCCAAAAAGGGCGTTCTTGTTCTCGGAAAACTCATCGTATTCCTTGTACATGGCGATATCGTTCATGTAAATCTCATGATATTTTGAATCCAACGCCTTTTTACTGGAACAAACGTACAACATCTTATCTATAATCAGTCCGATTTGCTTTCCCGTTCTCTCACACAGCCAATAAACCTCAAATCCCATCTTTCTCAGTAAATTTGACATCCAGTCAAAATCTCCCTTTGTGGTGATGGAATATCCAGTCTCCGGATCAACAACCTGGTCATTTCCCGGATATGCACTCTCCTCAAGGCGGAAAAGCTTTTTCATAATCTGTTTGATGGTCTCTTTCACTTTACTCCCCCCTTTTTTCTTTTCATGAATCAATCCTATCATGATCAACGTGAAGAAAACGTGAAGCATGATTTTTGTAAGAAAACCGAACATAATTTCGTTATATATACTATAAGAAAGTAAGTTAATCAACACTATACTCTCAATTGACAAAACCAAATGAAACAACTATAATAAGTAAGACCTATAGTTTTAATTAAATAACAAAATCAACAAGGAGGAGATCACATGAGTGAGTATCACGAAGACAATCTACCTGAAGAAGCGAAGGAGTACCACAGAATTATCAAGAGTGTTATCGAGGAATTGGAAGCCATTGACTGGTACAATCAGCGAGCAGCAGCAACTAGTGATCCTACAGTAAAGGCCATTGTTGAGCATAACCGAGACGAAGAAATTGAGCATGCCTGCATGGGTCTGGAATGGCTAAGAAGAAAAAACGCAGTTTGGGACGAAAACATGAAAGAGTTCCTGTTTACCCAAGGAGAAATCACAGAAATTGAAGAGGGTGGTGCCGGAGAAGAAAATGAATCAGCCGGTGGCAACTCAGACGGATCACTTGGTATTGGAAAAAAGAAGAAATAAAGGAGGATTGAAAATGGCCAATTTAAAGCGACATGTTGCACCGATTACCCAGGAAGCTTGGGACTTTATAGATGAAGAAGCAAGACGTGTATTAAATTTAAAGTTGTCTGCAAGACAAGTGGTTGATTTTGTGGGACCGAAGGGAATGGACTTTGCCGCAGTCAACACCGGAAGAAAAGTAGAATTGGATCAAAAGCCCATCGATGGCGTAAGGTATTCTAAAAGACAAGTCCTGCCCATGGTGGAAATTGAAGTACCCTTCAGACTCAAAATCGATGAAATTGAATCCCTCATGAGAGGCGCTGAAGATGTGGATACCGACTCACTTATAGAGGCTGCTGCAAAGATCGCTAAGGTAGAAAATTTGGCAATCTTTAACGGATTGAACGATGCCAATATCAAAGGCATTCTTCCCGTTTCGGAAAATGATCATGTATCCGTTGAGGATGATCTGGTTAAGCCAGTGGCAGAAGCCGTAAGGGTCTTGGAAGATCAGGGGATTGAAGGGCCTTACAACTTGCTAGTGGGAGATAAATTTAGGTCATTGCTTTACAAACCAAATGAAAAGGGTTATCCTGCAAAAAGAAGACTGGAAAACCTGTTGGAAGGCGAAATCATATTCGCCCCTGATCTGGAAGACAAAGGGTTAATTCTCCCAGTCAACAGTGAAGACTTTGAGTTCATCGTGGGACAGGACATATCCGTAGGATTCTCCCACCAGGAAGGAAATGAACTGGTATTCTTCTTCATTGAATCCTTCACCTTCAGAGTTAACGCACCGGAAGCATCCATAGTGCTTGAATAAGTAAACACATAATAAATTCTCCAAAAAGCCACACCAAACGGTGTGGCTTTTTATTGTATAATGATTGGGCACCCACAGTGGAGCCCCTACATTTACTCAGGAGGACTAAAAATGACCTATCATTTCAGAGAACTCAAAGAAAATGAAATCATAGATTTTCTTCACATCCGAAATCATGTTTACCCGGCTTTTGCTGGAACATCTCAAGATGCTGAAAAAAGTACCGAGCGTTACAAAAAACTCTTCGCCAAAGACACCGTTACCCCTATAGGCGCTTATTCTGACGATGAAAAACTGTTGGGAATCATGATTTTATTTGATTTCACCTTGAACTTCCGTGGAAAAGCAATTCGAACAGGTGGTATCGGTGGAGTTGGGGTAGATCTTGTCTACAAGAAAAGACACATCTGCCGTGATATGATTGCCTTCGGCCTTCAACGATTCATGGACCAAGGTATTTACAGCTCAATCCTTCATCCTTTCAGAGTCGATTTTTATAAAAAGATGGGATTTGGTTTACTTACTCCCTTTTATAGATATTGTCTGCCGACAAATAGAATTGAAATCCACGAAAACTCAAAACAAGTAACATTTTTGAATGAAGACGGTATCAAAGATATCGCAGAATGTTATCAAAGCCATTTTGAAAGAACCAATGGAGAAATCAAACGTAATGCCGAATGGCCGAAAGCCATGCTGAACAATCACACAAACATCGTCATTGGTTACAGAGAAAACAACAAACTAATGGCATACGCCATCTGCAGCCCATTTAAACTCTCCGATGACAATTTTTTAAGACACGATTTAAAGGTCCACGAATTCATTACGCTTAATACAACGGGCAGAAAAGCCCTTTTGGGATTCTTGAGAACACAAGCTGATCAGTTTGAAAACATCCGCTTTTACACCCAGGACGACACCTTTTATCAACAATTCGACAACCCTGCAGATAACACCAAAGCCATATTCCCCCACGCCAATCACACAATGGCCTATGCCAGTACCGGTCTGATGTTCCGAGTACTTGATACCAAAGGCTTTGTAAATCAACTATCTGAAGAAAAAGACAACCATGACAAGGGCATTGTCTGCCTATTTGATATCAACGAACCCTTCTTAAAAGAACAAAAGCAAGATATCAAATTAAAAATAACTGAAAACGGAATTTATTCAAGTAAAGAAGATGCGGACCTCACTATAAAACTATCCATGGCCAATTTTTCATCCATGCTATTCGGTGCCGTAGCTATGAGAAAACTCGTCAATTACGGATTGGCAGAGTGTTCAGACAATACTTTGATGAAAAAAGTATCTGAACTAATAACCAAATGCGAGAAACCTGTCTATCATGCGGAGTTTTAAATAAATGTAGATAGTTGAATCAATAGAAATATCTTATATAGAAGTTTTGGAAGACTCTTTCAAACAGAAAAATTTGTTTACAGCTTTAAGAAAACTCTCCAGGTTTTTTCTTAAGTTCATAATTGTACTGTTCCTGTTGTAACGTTTAGACTCCCCACCCACTTTGTAGGTGGGGAGTCTAAACGTTCTTTCACCTCAAAAAATTCACCCGATATTTTTATATCTAACAATTCTCAAATAAACGCTTTACAATAAAAGCTCATTCAAAATCCCAGTCATCTCATCCATCTCCGAATACTCAATATTCAACGCCGGAAGCAATCGGATAATCCGATTATTAAGCATATTAATCAACAGCCCCTTTTTCTGGGCTTTTTCTCTTAGTCCGGGATCCTCCTCTGTTAATGTGATACCGATCATAAGACCGTTTTGCCTGATTTCTTGGATCTTTTCAGACTGTTTTAACTTTGAGACAAAATAGGCGCCTTTTTCTTCGATCTCATCCAATATTTCGGATATTTTCATGACAACAACTTTGCCACCGGCTATTGAGATGGGGTTTGGGGCGAAGGTGGAGCCGTGGTCGCCCTGTTGGAAGATGGTTTCGGTACCGTTTAGGAATACTGTGGCACCAAGCGGAAGGCCGCCACCGATAGCCTTTCCCAGGGTAATGATGTCGGGGTGAATTCCCAGATGCTGATAGGCGTAGAATTTACCGGTTCTTCCCAAGCCTGCCTGTATTTCATCACATACAAGCAATACATCGTTTTTACCCAGGGTATTTTTAATCATGTCGGCAATCGCCTGATCCAGCTTCACCACACCGCCTGATCCCTGAATGGGTTCAAGGAATAATGCAACGGTTTCATTGAGGTGTTTATCAATCGCCTCCCGGAATTTCTCCATGCTGTTGAAGGGAATGCGAATGACATTATCCAGCAAGGGTTCGAAAGGTTTTCTCATGCGCTCAAAGCCGTTTAAAGAGAGGGATCCCAGAGTTCTTCCGTGAAAGGCGTTGCTGAAGGTCATAATCTTTTTTCTTCCGGATTCCTGTGATTTCTTTTTCACAGCTTTCAAGGCTGCTTCCACGGCTTCAGTTCCCGAGTTGGTGAAAAAGACTTGTCCGGTTCTTCCGGTTTTAGTCACCAGTACTTTCGCTATCTCCTCTGCATCATCCTGGATGAAAAAGTTTGAGATATGCTCAAATCGTTTCATCTGTCGTTCTTGAGCCTTAAGAACTTCCTCGTGGGAATGACCCAGGGCCAAGACACCGATGCCGCTGAAGGTATCCAAATAACGGTTTCCCCGGGTATCGTATATAATCACACCCAATGCTTTGTCTACTTTAAAGTCAAACTCTTTGTATAGATTCATTCTGAACATAAGTCAAACTCCTCGCTTAAACATAAAACAGCGGTTTCAAGCTGCTCCTGCGGGATTAACACGGATATTTTAATTTCCGATGTTGTTACCATTTTAACATGTATGGAGCCTTTCGCCAACGCCGCAAAGAACCGAGAAGCCACTCCGGATTCCGTTCTCATGCTTAGACCCACAACGGATATCTTCGCAAATCCCGTTTGCGTTCTAATTACAACATCTTCGTAATGTTGGAAGATAGACTCGTAAGTGGATTTCACGTCATCGATAATGCTTTCCACAACGGTGAACGCCACATCCAAGTGTCCGTTGATCTGTATGATGGAGATCATATCGATATTCCAGTTTTTTGAAGAGGCGATTGTAAATACCTCTTTATTAATGGCCACCCCATGAGGTAAGTTTGACAGTGTGATTTGGGTCTGATCTCTCATCACGCTTAATCCGCTTACAACAGGTGCTTCCAAGTAATTTTCTGTCACCGTTGTTCCTCCCTTATCTGAAAAAGTTGATGCACACCTGAGGCGTACGTTATATTTCTTAGCAATCTCCACAGCTCTGTTGTGAAGAACATTGGCACCAAGGCTGGCCATTTCAAGCATTTCATCATAGGTAATCCGTTCAAGCTTCTTAGCCTTTGGCAAGATTCTTGGATCAACGGTAAAGATACCGTCAAAATCGCTGAATATTTCACAATCACATGCCAAAGTAGCCGCCAGTGCCACAGCTGACGTATCCGAACCGCCTCTGCCAAGGGTGGTGATTTCGTTCTCTTGTGTTATTCCCTGAAAGCCGGTGACTACGAGTACTTCGTAGTCTGTCAGGTATCTTTGCAATCTCTGAGAATCAATCTTTCGAATCTTCGCCTCTGTATAAGCTTGATCTGTTTCAATTCCCAACTGATAGGCATTGACTGAGACTGCCTGAACATCTATAGCATGCAAGGCCATAGTCAAAAGTGAAGCTGAGATTTGCTCACCGGTTGAAACCAGCATATCCAATTCTCTGTTATGAGGTGAAGAATTAATCCCCATAGCCCTATTAATCAATCTGTTTGTGGTATTTCCGTTTGCTGAGACGACTACCGTTAATCTGTATCCTTGCTCCAATGTGCTTTTTATCTTCTGGGCAACGATTCTGATTTTTTCTTCATCAGCCAGTGAACTGCCCCCATATTTTTGAACTTTTAGGTTTCTTTTGACTTCTATCATGATCGCATTCCAAGGTCAAAGGTTTCTCAAAGCCTGTATCATTTGAGTTTTACTCTGTGTCCTGGTATCAACTTCTTTTATCTTCCTTGCCGGGATCCCGGCATAAACGCAGTTGGCCTCCACATCGCTCAGCACCACTGAACCTGCAGCAATCACAGCGTTTTTACCCACTCGCACACCTTCTGCTATTACGGCATTCGCACCCACCAATACATTGTCTTCAATAACAACAGGATCGGCACTGGGTGGTTCGATAACCCCTGCCAGTACAGCACCGGCGCCAATGTGGCAATTCTCACCCACTTGTGCTCGACCGCCAAGAACCACATTCATGTCGATCATGGTTCCCTTGCCCACAACACCGCCCAAATTCAGTACCGCTCCCATCATAATCACCGCACCGTCTCCAATTTCCACAAACTCACGAATAATTGCACCGGGCTCAATACGGGCGTTGTATTTTGTCAACTCCGCCATTGGGATGGCGGAGTTTCGCCTGTCGCATTCCAGAACATAGTCATCTATCAGCTCTGAATCTTTCTCCTTAATTCTTTCCCATTCATCAAGAGAACAATAGAGAACCCCAAAATCTCCATTTCCGAAAAAACCTTCCGCATTTCGAATATTTTGATTCAATTTTCCCTTCAAAGTCACTTTTACTGGAGTGTTTTTTTTGGAATTTGCAATTTGATTAATCAATTCATAACTATCCATCTTGTTCCTCCATGGCACAGATTTCATCAAAGGTATAAAAACCCTTTTCAAGCTTGACAACCCTCTCAGCTGCAAAACAGGCTCCCTCGGCAAAAGTTCTTGGAGATATGGCCTGATGCTTGATCTCAATAATTTCACCCAGTCCGGCAATTAAAATGGAATGCTCACCGGGAATCCCCCCCATCCGAATACTGGAAGTGGGCACTTCGAAATCAAAGCATTCAGCCAGCATTTTAGCAGTGCCCGATGGTTTGTCTTTTTTAAATCGATGATGTTTTTCAATAATTTCTATATCCCAATCGTGTACCTCTCCGGAAATGCCTTTGATAATATTTTTCATAATCAATATGCCCTTGGAGAAGTTTCTTGTGTATACCACGCTTTTCTTCTTTGCATAGGCTTTTAATCTGTCAATATCATCCACTTTTAAAGCCGTTGTTCCTACCACCAGAGAACAATTAAAGTCTTCTGCCTTTACCATCAACCTGTCAAATGCCTTTGGAGTGGAAAAATCCACCATCACCTGGGGAATGTCATCCCGGTATTCCTCTTTCAGATCACATCGGTAAACCAGGGCATGGCCTCTTTCTTTGAAAACTTCCTGTATCAGCTTACCCATTCTTCCGGAATAGCCCATGATGCCGTATTTCATATGGCAACACCCAACCTTTCCAACTGAGTATCAATCAACGCTTGGGTCTTTTCACTGGCTTCGATTAGGGGAAGACGCAAGAGATTTTCGCAATGACCCTCTCTATAACAGGCGTATTTCACCGGAATGGGATTTACCTCGGTAAACAGGGCATTCATCATGGGTAAGAGCATTTTTTGATAGCGCCTTGCTTCTTCGTAATTACCCGACAATGCTTCATGGACCAACGCACTGAACTGTGAAGGGAGGACATTTGAAATCACAGAAATACACCCCTCACCTCCCAGGCTGATGGTGGGTAGGGCCTGGTCATCATTTCCTGAATAGACTCTTAACCCCACCGGTTTGATACTCAACAGACGCGCGATTTGTGAAATATCCCCACTAGCTTCTTTTACAGCTATAACATTGGGATTGGATTTGTAAATTTCTATAACTGTTTCCGGTAATAAATTTACACTTGTTCGAGAAGGAACGTTGTATAAGATAATGGGTAGATTCGTTTGTTCTGCAATGTGAGAAAAATGCCGGATAAGCCCTTTCTGAGTCGATTTATTGTAATATGGCGTAACAATCAAAAGTCCGTCTGCCCCCGATTCTTCAGCAACCTTGTTATTTTCGATACAATGTTGGGTGTTATTCGTACCCGTCCCAACGATAATCGGTACCCGTCCATTTGAAATCCGAACCGCATGTTCCACAATCCGTCTTCTCTCAACGGCATCAACACTTGGTGCTTCTCCGGTTGTTCCCAAAACCACTAAAGCGTTAACTCTGTTTTCTATTTGAAATTCGCAGAACCTTTCTAATGCGTTGTAATCCACTTCTGTGTGTACTTCATTCCCTTCAACTCTATTTATAAACGGTGTGATAATTGCCGTGCCTACTCCCTGAAACATATCATCATCTCCTTTGATTGATCCGCCGATGTTCGGCAAGTATCCTGAGTGCATTCGTGGCAGCACCCACTCTGATGTTATCCGCTACAACCCAAATCATAAACACCCCTTTGTCCATTTTTCTTACCCTGGACACATAGGTGATATCACTCCCGGCTGCTTCTGACGAAGTCACAATATCCTGTGAATATTTGACATTTGGGGTGCTTTCTACCGCTTTAATAAATGAAGATAAATCGATATCTTCTTCAATTTTGACCAGCACTGATTCACCATGAGCATATTCACTGGCGACTCTTGCTGCAAAAGGATAAACAATAATCGAATCATCCCCGTAAATTTTTCTTGTCTCGTTAATCATCTTCAAATCCTCACTACTCATCCTCGTTTCAGGATCAATCTCCCCAATCAGGGGGATCACGTTTGAAAAGATGGGCTTTTCAAAGACTTTCTTTTCTGATCGTTCAAAGTTTTCACTTACATGCTGTCCTTTTCCAAACCATTCCAACTGTGTGTAGTACTCGTCCAATGCCTTTCTGCCTGCACCGGATATAGACTGATAAGTGGATACAACGATCTCGCGAATGCCATACCCTCTCAACCCATTCAATGCCAAAACCATCTGAATAGTTGAGCAATTGGGATTGGCAATGATTCCACGATAATTCTCAAGCAGATGACCGTTGATCTCTGGAACCACCAACGGAATATCTTCATCTCCTCTAAAAGCTGAAGAATTGTCAATAATCACATTCCCGGCAGTTGCAGCTATTGGAGAAAAGCGTTTTGACACTCCCCCACCCGCTGAAAACAACAAATAATCGTATGATTCGCTCATCACCTCATCCGTCAGCTCTTCCACTACCAACTCAGTGTGTTTATACTTTATATGTGAACCTGCAGAACGTTTTGATGCAAACAACCTCAGCTCCTCCACAGGCAAATCAAATCCCTCGATTAATTGAACCATCATTCTTCCAACTTCTCCGGTTGCTCCGGCTACACCTATTTTCATAATGCCACCTCCAAAAAATATAAACAAAATAAAAAAAGACGCTTCCTAATAAAAAGAAGCGCCTTTTAATTATTATCACAATAATAATTATTTTCTTAAAGTATTTGGCCATGTATCCCAACAAATGTGTATAAAATCAATCGATATCCGTACATGAACTGCAAATACATTGAACCAGCGCTCCACAGGAATCCTGTGACAGTAATACGAGTATTTCCCGTATTCCCAGAAAAACGTTCTTTTGGGGAAGAACAAATTCCTTCGGTGTTCTCGCCTTTCAACCGGATAATCCCCATTAACACCGGTTTACTCATCTTGAACACGCCTCAGATTCGACTATTGATTTGTCAAAAAGTTATTCTCAATAAGAGAACACGGTGCAAGTATATCATGAAAGAGAAGTAAATACAAAAATGACCCATTAAACGCAATACTGTCTTCATCAATGAAATGATTGACAATCCCTTATTAAACGCCTTTAGAAGGAATCCCCCCCTTGAAATTATTATTATCCGGCAGCAGCACTATCAAATATCAATCTTATGTATTACCGGAACGAATAACAATACTCATCCAAGAACCACAAATTTATTATCCTTGATCACTATCAATTGTAAATATCCGAGCGGACACAAGCTTTTTGGCATAGTCAAAAAGCCGTCTTCCCATAGAAAAACCTATTCCCAATTAAAACTCTGTTGGATATGTTCTTCCTTTGAAGACTTATCAGCATCAGACATCAATAACTCAAGAATTTCTAATAGAATTCTTCTTGCATTTTCATTGCGACGAAGCTTGTCCAACCTACCAAGGTTGCAAATCACCTTGTGCCGGCTGATACCGTTTTCATCTCTGTAAGATTGTACAACTTGAAGATAAATCTTTCCCTCACTGTGGGTTTTCTTTAAAAACATATCTGATTATAGCATGATTATTCATTCAAGAGTGTGTTTTTTAACTTTGATAACTGAAAAGCAAAACATCTATTTGTCTTTATTTCTTTCCCCAAACACTCTCTGCATAAACTAGGTTCTTCCCGTCTGTTTGGTCAATTCGATGGAGTATATGTCCATTATCCTCAATGCTGTTGTGAATATAAACATCATTGGGATAAGTCGTTTCTCGCTTATAGTAAATCCTTAGATTTTTCAGAATCATCTGATCCGTCACTTCATCCGGAACGGATTCGTTTATCCAATAGGCATACACCGTATTGTTCACATGCTCGTATCCGTCCACATCTCTTTTTCTAACCCTAAATAGGACTTTTTCATCTCCTTTATCCTTAAGTTCCTTAGGTTTGTTAATGGTAAACGGTGCGTCTTTTTCCGTGACACCATAAAGTGCATACATGTAATCCCTGGCAATGGCTGGTCTTCTTTTTTCCAGGTTCAACAAAATCCACTTGGATTTTCCCCTGGCCAGCAGTTGATCCTTCTCATTACATAATTTAAATTCTCTAAAGGCGATAAAACGATCTATGGATCTGGCAATAGTACACACCTTTACTTGTTCTCTGTATTTTGGGTACTTGTTTATATCAATGTCCCAGTTAAGGATAATCCAAGCCAGGGATTCATCTTCCAATATATTCTTCTCTTTGTCGTAATAATATCCCGCCTCCTGGGCAATTTCATTAAAAAAGCCCAGGATACTGACAATGTTGGTTTTCTCATGGTAAAAACAATCTGTATAACGTACATTGAACGATTTGCAAATTGTGTTATTAATTCTTCTCACCTTCGTATTTTGCAGATATTTTTATTAATGGGTACAACACCAGCATAAATGCTGAAAAAGCAAACAACGCCCACCCCACACCAATTTTATCTGCTAAAAAGCCTAATATTGGAGAAAAGGCGGCAATAAAAATTGTCTTGAGTTGGGATTCAACGGAAAGACCCGTTGAGAGTTTTTCCGAAGGGATAATATCACTGATAAGGGATACAATCAAAGGGCGTCTCAAATTCTGGAGAACAAATATAATCAAAAATAAGATGACTGGAATGACGTTGACGGAAAAAACGTTGAAAAAACCCGCCATTAGGATCAGAATTATCCCCGTTATAAACGTGACATTCAGTGCCATACTTAGTTTTTTTGATTTTTCCACAAAACGATATGAATTCTTTGATGCATATGAAGTCAAAATGTAAATAAAGAAATAGCAAATTCCCACTACAACCGAAGTCCTTTTTTCCAAATTCATATCCACAAAAAATGGTAATGATAAGGCCAACGATGCCAATATGGGTTGCAGGTACTCTTTTACCGTCTTAAAGAAGGCATCAAACAGAGATGAATTCAGATATATCTTGATATTATCTACAGATTTAAAGGTGGTTAAAAAACTATGTTTTTGCGGTTTCTTTTCCCGAATTTCCTCATCAATCGCTTTGGGATACGTTGCCAGATTGACAAGATTAATAATATAGGGAATTAAAGCAGCAAGAAAGACAATTTTGTAATCCCCGTAAAAAAACACCAGAAAAGCTGCAATCAAAGAATTGATAGCTGAACCCATTTGTGAATAACTTCGGGTTAAACCATAATACGCCACTTTTTTGTTTTCCCAATTGTTCATCCTCAAATAACTCATAATAAGTGATTTATGGGTTCCCGATCTTAAGGATTCCCCTAAGCCAAAAAAGGACATGGCCACGATAAACCAGGCATAAGAATTTAAAAAGAAGAAGATGGCAAAAGAACAAATATAGGCTACCATTGAAAAGACCATAGTAATACGTCTTCCAACAGAGTCGGCCAGAACCCCTGTGGGTATCTCCGTAACGTTTGTAATTGCCTCTCGTATCGTAAAAAGCAACCCAATCTGAAAAAAGGATAAGCCGATGTCTCGAAAAAACAAAATGAGAAATGGTTCAAAAAACCTAAGGTTCTTTAAAAAACCATACATGGCGAATTTATAAAACTGTCCATCCTTTTTTACCATTTCAAACCTCACTCATATTTTAATTCCTCTTTTCAATTATCCTGTAGGAGCTCCCCCAAGGAGCCTTGTATTTAATCCTTTTTTCTTGCTTTTGGGCAACCACAAGGGTCACCCCTACAAAGTTTTGATTTGGAGGTCAATGATGGTCAAAAATCTTCCAGAACAAAGTTGCTCATCGCTCGCTTTAAAAATGGACAAACAGCGATACAGGTAGAGCATTCCGACCCATTTTCAACCCAAAAGGAATAACATTTATAATGATCCACCGCCCAACGTTTGATACCTTGGTTATTGGAAGGACATGCGATTTTATAGGAGGGAGCATCATCCATTTGAATGGCATCGGACTCGCAATTTTTAGCACACAGTTTACATTGTTTGCAAAATTGTTGGATACCCAAATCGACAGGATGATCCACTTCCAGGGGCATATTGGTAAAAATTTTCCCGATACGTACGCAGGGACCCAATTCTTTTGTAATGAGTAATCCATTTCTCCCCAGTTCTCCCAAACCGGCATCAATAGCAAGGGGAATGCTTAATGCCGTATCGTTGCCCATGGATAAAGCCTCATAACCCAGATTTCTGATAAACCCTGCCAGACAGGCAACGATAAATGCCAATTGTGAGTATGCTAATCCGGTGGATATGGAGGCTTCAAATGTAGGAGATTTAAGGATTTCAAAAGGATCCATGGGAATCAATACAACAATGGCATATCTATACTCTTCTGAAATATCGATCTTTCTTCCACGAATATCGTGGCTATAAATCCAATTATGATCCACTTTTGTAATGCCTGTTTTTAAAGCACCATATATTTTTGCAGTCTTTTTGATTTCTTGAGTCATCTTTGCTTTCGACTCAGGCTTAAAAGGAATCTGTTTTTCCAGACCCGATACCGCGTTCACATCCTTACCCCAATTCTTTCCAAAGGCTTCAGTGAAATTATCATAAACGGACCAGGCTCCTCTGATCCTTGCGAAATCAAGCCTTGAATACCCCTCTTTATTTTCCAAAACAATCTTTTCTACATTATCATAAAAGTCCTGCATATAAAAGGGTACTGATTTATCGTTATAGATTTTACCAAAAACGATTTCTCTCTGATCGAATCGACTGTAATTTTCACTATCAATGGCATATTTCTCATAGATATTCATGCTATCACATCCCTGCTCAGTTTTTTTGCAAAGTAACAAGTAATTAGGTTAACTGATTATAACACAGTGAAATCTTCTATCAATGGGAAATTTTTGCGTTTTCGATGTTGAGTTTTTCTTCAAGAAAATGGTATTATTATATGGTTGAATAACGCTTTTCATTTTCACTGAAGTTTATAACCTAACCAAGCAGGTGATTTCATGAAATTAACGCTTATAAATGGCTCTTTGAAAGAACAGCATGGTAATTTTGACAAACAACTGGAGCAATTCAAAACGAGCCTCTCTCAATCGTCTGAAAAGGAGAATCTTGATTATTACAATTTAAAGCTAATGGACATCAAACAATGTATCGGATGCTTCCAATGCTGGACTAAAACGCCGGGAAAATGCGCGATCAAAGATGATGCGGAAGAAATTCTCATCTCAGTCATCAATTCCGATTTGGTCATCTTTGCTTCTCCCTTGGTGATGGGTATGACCACCGGGCTCATGAAAAGGTCGAATGACCGATTGATTCCTTTGATACACCCATACTTCAGCATCGTTAAAGGAGAAATTCACCATCGTAAAAGATATGATCGCTATCCCAAGATAGCAGTTATATATGAACCAACCTCTGAAGATACCCAGGAAGATATTGCTTTATGCAAAGAGATTTATCAAAGACTTGCCATTAATTTCAAAACAAGTCTTCAGTTTTTTAAAACAATTCAAGAAGTGGAAGGGGGGATTTCTCTATGACTTTGTTGGCCATCAATGGTTCTCCCAGGGGAAGGGTTTCAAATACAAAAAAACTGATAGAATATTTTACAAAAGATATCACACATTCTACTGTTAACGTTCTTCATCTAAAAGAATACTATGACCAGGATGATTTGCAATCCGCAATTAGTACTATCAAAGATCATAAATACATCTTAATTGGGTTCCCTCTTTATGCCGATTGGACACCCGGATTTGTAAAGGAATTTCTTGAACAAATGGGGGAATGTCAAGAAGTCTTTACGAATAAACACTTTTTGTTTATGGTTCAATGCGGATTTCCTGAATCACACCACTGCAGATACGTAGAAAGGTATTGTGAAAGGTTCACAAAAAGAATCGGTGCCAATTACATAGGCACAATCGTACGTGGAGGTTCGGAAGGGGCAAGGATTATACCGAAAAAATTCTTCAAAGATGCCCAAAGATTAGCTGAATTAGGGAAGCTATTCGAAAACGAAAAAAATTTAGATCAACCATTGTTAAAAGCGATTGCAAAGCCTGAGAAATTGTCAAAAGTAAGGCTTTTTTTGGTGAAAATATCACTCAAATTCCCAATTAGCAATCTCTACTGGAACTCTCAACTTAAAAAAAATGGTGTTTATGACCATCGATTCGATAAGCCTTATCGCTAAACATTCGGAATAAAAACAATTTTTCTTTACACAAAAAAACATAGTTTAAGGAAAGTGAGGATTTCTATTTGTCGGTACTATTGTTGGTTTTTTTATCGTTTTTGTTTTCAATTGTCTTTTTTATCATCTTTATAATAACCTTTCAGTATTATAAAAAAACTTTATATGCAAATAAAAAGAATACCACTTTTAATGCCGTAAAACCTCACAGAAGAGAACGGGAAGTGGTTATAGAAGAAGACCCTTTAGAGGAACAAAAAAAAGAGATTCAGCAAAGACTCCAAACCATTAGAGAAACGGAAGAACTTCTCCAAGGGAATTTAAGGGATTTCGAAATTGAAACAAAGCGATTAAACGAAGAAAGAGAAGCATTTGAAGTAAGTCAACAGGAAATTGAAGATAAACAAAAGGCATTAGAAAAGGTCCGTTTGATCTTAGAAAAACAAAAAGAAGAAATAGACCGAATGAATATTCATAAAAACGAGTTTATGGCTAATATGTCTCATGAGCTTAAAACCCCTTTAAATAGTATCCTCACACTTACTCAAGTGTTGATTAAAAACAAAGTTGATAACCTGAATGAAAAACAACTTAAATTTTTGAGAACTATTTACTCCTCAGGAAAAACATTGCTTTCACTGATAAACGATGTGTTGGATATTGCCAAGATAGAGGCAGGGAAAACAGAAACCTTTATCGAACCGATTGAAATAGGAGCCATCAAAAACGAGATTTCAGAAACCTTTTACGCTGAACAAATCACAAAAGACGTCTCCTTTCAGATTGAGATTGATGAGAATATCCCGAAAATCATTTACTCGGATAAAAAACGGCTGTTGCAAATCCTTAGGAACATTCTTTCTAACGCTTTTAAATTCACTGAAAAAGGATACATTAAATTTAAAATCCTGAATCACGATTCAAGCCTTTCAAAATCAACGTCTATGTTAAGCCCGGAAAACTACATCGTATTCTCTATAGAGGATACAGGTGTTGGAATCGCAGACGACAAACAGAAGGTGATCTTTGATGAATTTGTTCAAGCAGACGGTTCAACAACCAGGAACTATGGAGGCACAGGCTTGGGGCTTGCCATTTCACAAAAGCTGACTACTCTTCTTGGGGGAGAAATAAAACTCCAAAGCGAATTGGGAAAAGGCAGCACATTTAATGTTTATCTGCCCGTTTCAAGAAAACAAAAAGAAAAAAAGTATAAACAACCCCTTCCGAAAAAGATAAACGAACCGGTCTCCGAAAAAAACTTAAAGGATACTTTAACAGAAAAAGACATGAAGAGACTCATGAAGGGAAAAAAGATTTTTATGATTACCAAAGACATGAAATACCTGTTTTTGTTTACAAACTATATGGAAGGATTCAAAGCCACTGTTAGTGGAACGAATAATCCAAAAGAAGGGCTTAGTAAATTGCAAAATAATCCAGATGCGACATTCGTGGTGTTGGATGAGTATATTGCTAAGGACGAAGATTATAAGATAATGACTGAAATTTCATCTAATCAACGTCTGGTAAATATTCCGGTCGTGATTATTCCTCAGAGCAATGGAACTTCAGATGGTTTAAAAGAGGAATTTTCCGATTTTGGTACTACCACTGTTTTTCCTAAAGAATTTGACAAAACGATAATTTTTAATGAAATATCAAGCTTGTTATAAAAACAAAAAAGGTGTGATGATATGAGAAAAATAAATATATTGATTGTAGATGATATACCAGCCAATTTATTAGCACTTGAAAGCCTTCTTGAACAACCAGCTTTGAACATTATCAAAGCACATTCTGGCACTGAAGC